>JAPTTX010000013.1:0-9857 GCA_028068195.1 Gammaproteobacteria bacterium | reverse complement strand
GACCTACTCGTTTGGCGGGATGGTGCGCCAACTCGCGACCTCTACCACTGGCGGCTCAGCTCGGGGCAGGAGGTCGACTTCATCCTCGAAGAAAACGGGCAGCTGCTGCCGGTCGAGCTCAAAGCGACCGATGCCGTCGGTGCCAGCGAAGCGCGGCACGTGATCACGTTCCATGAGCGGTACGCGAATTCGCCGCGCGGGGTAGTCCTGAGCACCGATCCCGAGATCCGTGTCATCCGGCCAGATGTGATCGCCTGTCCGTGGTGGGCCGTTCTGTGACGCGCAGGGCCGTGGCCTGGCGCGTCAACTTCCGCAAAGCGAATATTTCGAGCATCGGACCGAGCATGGATCGATCGGCCTGACGATCGGTTGAATGCAAGTTCGGGCGTCGGCCAAAAGCTAGTTCAAGGATCGGCCGATAGTGAGTTCACGCAGGGCCGATCAAGCCGGATCGGGTGTCCTGTATAAAATCCCGAATCGACAGGGTGACCGGACCGCAATCGACCGCGATACGAAAAGCAGCATTCAACAAGGCTGGCCGGGAGCCGACTTGTTACAGGTCCGAGGTGGCCGACGGGTTGCAGATGCGCCCCCATAGGTGCCCCATCCGCGTCTCAAGATCTTGGTGCTCTCTCGCTCAAACAGCGGCTTAGCTAAACTCCCGACCTTCTGCATCGAAATAGCGGAACGTCCGGGGACGTCCAGAGACAGCCGTCGCCATCCCACGAAGCACATGGTTTTCAGGCATTTCGTCCCGCCATCGCCCATCGCCCTCCTGGGGCCTTGTTACTTTGCCCCCCAGCGAGGGTCCGAAACCGGGGGATTCCCTGCGGACCTCGGAGGCCGGGGGGGGTTCATCGACGGGGTGCAGCGAGCCCCCGATTTAATGCGGGCCATCAAGACTGTCATCGATAGAGACAGCCAAATTGGCCAATACCTGATCGGCGTATCGAACCAGCCCAAGGTCAGAAAGTCGGCAAGCAACTCCCTCGTTGGACGCGCAACCTATCGGATGCTTCGCCGCTGACGCGAGCGAATTGCGATTTGACGAAGAACTCCGGGGATGGGGCTTCCCTTTCGGGCCTGAAGAGACGTTTGTGGTCGCCGAACTGACCAGCGGCCTTCCAGCCAATCAGCGCGATAGCCAAGCTTTCCAGCTTCTGCATCGATAGCGAGCCAAACGAGCGAGCTCCTCCGACGACGGGGGCTGACCGAGGTTTGTGTGGAGCTCTCGAGATGCTACGATTTCGACCTCTTCCGGCCATGCTGGCAGGTGAGCTGTGCGTCATCCCGATAAATACGATGTCATTGTCGTTGGCGGCGGCCATGCCGGCACGGAAGCGGCTACGGCGGCTGCGCGCATGGGCTGCCGGACACTGCTGTTGACGCACAACATCGAGACCATTGGACAGATGTCCTGCAATCCCGCCATAGGCGGCATCGGCAAAGGCCACCTGGTCAAGGAGATCGACGCGCTTGGGGGGGTCATGGCGCAGGCAGCCGACCGTGCGGGCATACAGTTTCGCGTGCTCAATGGACGCAAGGGGCCGGCAGTACGCGCGACACGCGCCCAGATCGACCGGCAGCTGTACAAGTCCGCGATCCGTCACCTGCTCAGACGCGCACCAAACCTTTCCGTATTCCAGCAAGCGGTCGACGATCTGGTTGTGGAGGGAGATCGAGTAGTCGCTGCGGTCACCCAATCTGGCATTGAGTTCCGTGCGCGCGCAGTGGTTCTGACGACCGGCACCTTTCTCGCCGGCCGGATCCATGTGGGCCTGTCGAACTATCAGGGAGGCCGCGCCGGCGATCCGCCAGCCAATGCGCTTGCGACGCGGTTGCGCGAGTGCGGTCTGCATGTCGGGCGGCTCAAGACGGGAACGCCGCCACGCATTGACCGCCGTACCGTGGACTACGGGCAGATGCAGGAACAGCCCGGGGATGTGCCGACCCCGCGATTTTCATTTTGGAGTGACGCCCTGGAATGGCCCCGACAGGTATCCTGTCATATTACCCACACCAACCGCGGCACTCACGAACTGATCCTCGCCAGCCTCGACCGATCGCCGCTTTACACGGGCGTCATTGAAGGCGTGGGACCGCGTTACTGCCCTTCGATCGAGGACAAGGTGGTGCGCTTTGCAAGCAAGGACTCACACCAAATATTCGTGGAGCCGGAAGGGCTGGATTCCGAGGAAGTCTATCCGAATGGGATTTCCACCAGCCTGCCGTTCGACGTGCAGCTTGCGCTGGTGCGATCGATCCGGGGTTTTGAGAAAGCCCATATCACCCGCCCCGGTTATGCCATTGAATACGACTACTTCGATCCCCGCGATCTCTCGTCCACGCTTGAGACGAAAGCGCTCAAGGGCCTTTATTTTGCCGGCCAGATCAACGGCACTACTGGATACGAGGAAGCCGCCGCCCAGGGAATCGTGGCCGGCACCAATGCGGCGCTGGCGGTGACCGGCGGCGAACCGTGGTGGCCGCGGCGCGACCAGGCCTATATCGGAGTGCTGATCGATGATCTCATTACCCGTGGCGTGACCGAACCCTATCGCATGTTTACCTCGCGTGCCGAATACCGCCTCGTGCTGCGCGAGGATAATGCCGACCTGCGTCTGACCGAGACCGGGCACCGGATCGGTCTGGTGAGCGATGAGCTGGCGCGCCGCATCGTGATGAAGCGTGAGTCGGTCGCGCGCGAATCGCGGCGGCTGGAACGCACTTGGCTGTGCCCCGAGGCGGCGTCGGTGCTGGGGCAGGCGCCAGGGCGCGAATGCACGCTGATCGAGCTCCTGCGTCGTCCCGAGATGACCTACCGCGCGCTGATGAACCTGCCAGGCACGGGCCCCGGGGTCCAGGACGGACCGGTGGCCGAGCAGGTTGAGATCCAAGCGAAGTATGCCGGGTACATCGAGCGTCAGGCGCTCGAGATCGCGCGTCAGGCACGGCATGAGGGAACGCCCCTGCCGGCCGAGCTCGATTACTCGCGGGTGAGCGGCCTGTCGGTCGAGGTACGACAGATTCTTGCGCGCTTTCGCCCCGCAACCCTTGGCCAGGCGGCGCGTCTTTCGGGCGTCACGCCCGCCGCAATTTCGTTGCTGCTGGTCCACCTGAAGCGCCGGCAGGCGTGACATGGGGCCTTTGCCGCCGCCGGTGGCGTAGGGCGACTCTAAGGATGAGAAGCAGGCGCTGCCGGCGCAACAGATCCTTGATGTGGTGTGGTCGATGCCGCCGGGGCGGGGCTGTATTCGAACGTGCTGACACCGAGGGTGATGCCGTTGGCGTCGACCACGGAAGCCTGCCACTCACCCAACCATGCCGGATTCAAGGTCTTTCTGGAGTAAACACGCCAACGGGGCCCGCCGACTTTGAACTTCACCTGTGCTACGACCTTGCCCTTGTATGTCCAGCGATGCGTCACGGTCTGCCCGGTCATGTGTCTCAGGTCGGTGAAAAAATAGACATGCCGATGTTTGTTGGTGAGGACGCTGATGTTGTTAACCGGCTCGTGATGCTTGATCCCCGTCGTAAACACCGCTTGGGTGACCTGGCCCGGCTGCTTCCGTGCGGTCACAGCCGTATTGGACGCTCGGTTCCCGTCTTGAATACCGGCCGCCGCCGCGGCGACTTGTCCTGCCGCTCTGGCTCCCTGCGCTACCAGCAAGGTCGCCAGGCCGAGTGCCGCAAGATAGATGCGTCCCATGGGGATTCTCCTCAAAAATTGAAGTTTTTTGGTTTTCTGAGCTTAGTTTACCGGCCGTGGGGTTGCCAGCCACCGCCCGCGAACCGCAATGGAATGCGTCCAATCGCGACAACCGGAGCGGTGCGCTCGATCAGGCCCCGGGAGAATGGAAAAAAGGTTTTTGTTATGCTTGCAGGCGGGCACCAATGGCAAACAAGCACACGATGATCGATCACGACCGGAATCGGTGCTCTGCGGTGTTTGTCGGCTGGCATCGGCCATGCTGAACCAGCTGATCCGCAATGGTGCGCTGGCCCTGGGGCTGGACCTGCCTCCCGCTTCGGTTCAGAAACTGGCCGATTACCTGGCGCTACTGCAGAAATGGAACCAGGTCTACAATTTGACCGCGGTGCGCGATCCGGAACAGATGGTGTACCGCCATATCCTCGATAGCCTTTCCGTTGTCCCGTATCTGCACGGAAAGCGGGTGCTGGACATCGGCACCGGTGCCGGGTTGCCCGGGATCCCGCTGGCGGTGGCATGCCCGGAACGGGATTTTGTGCTGCTTGACAGCAACGCCAAGAAAATCCGTTTCGTCACGCAGGCGATTGTCATGCTATCGCTGCAAAATGCCCGGGCCGTCGTCGAGCGGGCGGAAAAGCTGGACACCTCGGAGAAGTTCGACACGTTGATTTCTCGCGCCCTCGGAGGCATTGCTGATATGCTGGCGGTGGCCGGACGTTTATGCGCTCCCGGCGGGCACTTCCTTGCGATGAAAGGGGTTTATCCGCAGGAAGAGCTGGCCGCATTGCCGCCGGGCTACGAGGTGCTGGCAGTGGAGGCGCTGCAGGTCCCCGGACTTGATGGGAAGCGCCATGTGGTGATGATATCAGCCGGGGCATCCAGGCTGCCCGACGACAAGAGCTGATCAGGCCATGGCAAAGATAATGGCGATCGCCAACCAGAAGGGCGGAGTCGGAAAGACTACCACGAGCATCAATCTCGCCGCATCGCTGGTGAAGACGCGGCGGCGCGTGCTGCTGGTCGATATCGACCCCCAGGGCAACGCCACGATGGGTAGCGGAATCGCCAAGGATACCGCCAGTCCGACGGCCTACGAGATCCTGATCGGCACAGCGCCGCTCGATCAGGCCAAAATCAGCGTTGAGGCGGGCTACGACGTCGTACCGGCCAACGCCAACCTGTCGGGCGCGGAAATCGAACTGATCGGCCTGGAGCGGCGCGAACGCCGCCTACGCGGCGCGCTTGGGGTTGGCACCGAGCAGTACGATTTCGTGATCATTGATTGTCCGCCGTCGCTCAATCTGCTGACCGTCAACGCCCTCGTTGCAGCACAATCCGTGCTTATCCCAATGCAATGCGAGTATTATGCGCTGGAAGGTTTGAGCGCGCTGGTCAACACGATCCGCAGAATCCGCGAGACGCTGAATCCGGTGCTGCAGATAGAAGGGCTGTTGCGCACGATGTTCGATCCGAGGAATACTCTGGCGAATGAGGTTTCGGCGCAGCTCAGCCGCCACTTTGGCGACAAGCTTTACCGCACGATCATCCCGCGCAACGTGCGGTTGGCTGAGGCGCCGAGTTACGGGAAACCGGTAATCTCCTATGACATGCAGTCGCGCGGCGCACAGGCCTATCTGGCACTGGCTGGCGAGATCCTGCGCCGCGAACAGTCTGGGATGATCACCCCATGAACCGTTTCAGCATGCCGGCGGGCGTGCAAGGGGAGCGAGGATGAACACGACAACCAAAAAGCCCCGGCTCGGCCGCGGCCTGGACGCGCTGTTGGGCGGCGCGCTGGAAGCCCAGCCAACCAGCAAGGAGGAGCTGCGCCAGCTGCCGGTCGACTTGCTGCAGCGGGGAAAGTATCAGCCACGCACCCACATGGACCCGGGCGCGCTGGAGGAGCTTGCCAGCTCGATCAAGGCGCAAGGGGTGGTTCAGCCCATTGTAGTGCGCGAGCTCGGTACGGGCAGCTACGAAATCATCGCTGGCGAGCGGCGCTGGCGAGCGGCGCAGATGGCGGGCCTCGAAAGCGTCCCGGCCGTGGTCCGGAACATTCCGGACGAGGCGGCAATTGCCATCGCCCTCATCGAAAACATCCAACGCGAAAACCTGAACCCGGTAGAAGAAGCCGTTGCGCTGCAACGGCTCATCGACGAGTTCGGCATGACCCACCAGGAAACCGCAGAGAGCGTCGGACGCTCGCGTGCGGCGGTAACGAATCTTCTGCGGCTGCTGAGCCTGAATGATGACGTGCGCACCATGCTCGAAGAAGGTCGCATGGACATGGGGCATGCGCGCGCCCTGCTCGGACTGAGCGGCGACAGCCAGAGCCGGACGGCCCGTCAGGTCGTCGAAAAAGGGCTGTCGGTGCGCGAAACCGAAGACCTCGTACGGCGGCTGCTGGAGCAGCGTGCGGTACCGCGCAAGACCCGCGAGGTCTCGGATCCGGATGTGCGCCGGCTGCAGGACGAGCTGTCCGACAAGCTTGCCGCCAGGGTGCGCATCAGCCACGGCCCGAAGGGTCGGGGCCGGTTGACCATCGATTACAACAGCCTCGAGGAGCTGGAGGGCGTGCTGGCCCGCATACGCTGAGGCGTTGCGCTCCCGGCAGCATATCGTAAAGTCCGCGCGGATTTGGTCTAAGCTTGGGTCAATGACCAATACCCGAGGGCCTGGAGGAGAGCACTGATGAACTTGAGGCGGATAGCGTCGTTCCTCGCGCTTGCGGCGGTGGTGGGTGTCTTCAGTACGGGCTCCGCGCATGCCGATCTGGCAACCATCCACCGGGAGGCGAGGCAAGGCAATGTCCAGGCCCAGCTGCACCTCGGGATTCTCTACGAATTCGGCTACCACATGGCAGGCCACGATATCAAAGCGGTTGTTTGGTATACCCTGGCCGCTGAACGGGGCAGCATAGAAGCCGCGCGGCGGCGCGATCTGCTTGCGGCCCATCTGAGCACTGCGGAAAAGAGGGAAGTGGCGCACGAAGTGGCGTTGCTCGATGCCAAAATGCCCCATGCGCCGGCACCAGCTGCGCCGGCGCGGCGATCGGATGCCGTCGGTTCCAGTGGCGCGGATTCCACGGCGCCGGCTGCGACACAACCCCGCTGACGACGTGTCCGTGGACGCCCGCGGCGTCCACGTGCAGCCAACCCGTCGGCGATGGCAAGCTTTGGTAGATATGCACCATGTGCCCGGCATGCCTAATGGAAAGTGGTTGATATTGACCACCCATCAGCTGGTATTGACCCCCCTATCAGCCGCCTTTATACTGCCGCCCCTTAAATGCGCCTCGAACATTGGAACAAGACTAAGTCTGGTGTCCGACGTACCACTTCAAGGTGCGCATGAGTCACGCTGGAGCAGTGTTGGGTGGAAGCATCCGCCGGGTATTGCGTACCCAGCTGGTGCTCACCGTTGCCGTTGCTATCGGCTGTCTCGCCTGGTACCGATCGACGGGCGGGATCGGTGCAGCGCTGGCAGCGGCGTACGGGGGCGGCGTGGCGCTGGTCGGGACGTGGCTTTTGGCTCGCAGGGTCCGGCGAGTGGGGGTGTCGGGCGGGGATGGCGCAAGCGCCCAGCTGGGGCTGTACGCCGGCGCGGCGCCTAGATTTGTCGCCACGCTGGCCTTGCTAGCCGCCGGGATCGGATGGATGAAGCTTGCCCCGGTGCCTTTGATCGTTGCGTTCGGGCTTGGTCAGCTCGGTTTTCTAATTAACTCCGGCACCGCACGGCGGAAGCACGGATGAGCAGTATTCCAGGGGGAGCGTTGTGAGCAAGGCCGGCATGCCTGCCACCGACAATCCGGTCGAATACATCGAGCATCACCTGACATACCTCCAGGTGGGCCACGGTTTCTGGTCGATCCATCTCGATACGCTGATATTCAGCTGGCTGCTGGGCGCCGCACTGGTGTTTGTCGGATGGCGGGTCGGACGCAGGCTATCGCCGGACGCGCCGCATGGACTGCAGAACGTGCTCGAGGCGATCCTCGAATTCGTTGATGGCCAGGTCAAAAGCACCTTTCCTGGCTCGAGTCCCCTGATCGGCCCCCTCGCGTTCACTATTTTCACTTGGGTGTTCTTGATGAACACCATGGACCTGCTTCCAATCGATCTGCTGCCCAAAGTCGCCAGCCTCATGGGCGTTGGACACCTGCGGATCGTTCCTACCACCGACCCTTATACCACCCTCGGTATGGCGCTGACGGTCTTTGCGCTGACGATCTACTACAACCTGAGGATCAAGGGCCCGCTGAACTACCTGAAGTCCTTTCTGGTGCATCCGTTCGGGATATGGCTGTTTCCGATCAATATCATCATGACGGTTATCGAGGAACTCGCCAAGCCGCTCAGTCTTGGACTCCGCCTATTCGGCAACATGTTCGCGGGAGAGCTCGTGTTCATGCTTATCGCGCTGCTGCCGTGGTGGGCGCAGTGGCTTCCGGGCGGAGCCTGGGCGGTATTCCATATACTCGTGATCACGCTTCAGTCGTTCATATTCATGGTATTGACCATCATGTACCTGGCTATGGCCCATACCAACGACGAAGGCGCGCATTGACGGCCGCCGGCACTTGTAAAATTTGACGGATTTCGACTGTTAACCTTTCAGGAGAGTGAAAATGGCAACCGACGCAACCATGGTCAACCTCGTGGGCATGGTCTATGCCTATACGGCGGTTGGCGTTGGCGTAATTCTCGCGGCTGCAGGCATCGGCTCGGCCCTGGGCTGGGGGATGATCTGTTCGAAATACATGGAAGGGATCGCCCGCCAGCCCGAAATGCTTCCTACCCTGCGTGTTCAGATGTTCATTACGGCGGGACTGATGGAGTCATTTCCGTTCATTGTGCTGGCCTTTGCGATGTACTTCACGTTTGCCAACCCGTTTGTGGGCGCCGCCCTGGCGGTGGCCAAGGGCCTAGGCGGATAAGGCTGGTCGAAGTCGGCGCGGCGACGTTGCCGCGCGGAGGAGCAGAAACGTGAATGTAACCGCAACCCTGTTCGGCCAGATGATCACCTTTGCGGTGATGGTCGCCTTCGTCTGGCGCTTCCTCTGGGGGCCGTTGACGCGCATGCTTGCCGAACGCAGCCGGCGCATCGCCGATGGCCTGGCTGCCGCCGAAAAAGGTCGGCACGATCTCGAGCGGGCACAGAAACGGGCGGTGGAGGTGCTGAGAGAAGCCAGGCAGCAGGCCAATGAGATCCTTGCCCAGGCTGAGAAGCGCGCTGGCGAGATCATTGATGAAGCCAAGACGCACGCGAAAGGGGAGGCAGAGGGCATTATTTCGGCTGCCAGAACCGAAATCGAACGCGAAGCCAACGCCGCTCGCGAGCAGCTGCGAGTCTCAGCGTCGCAGCTGGCGGTTGCCGCCGCCGAACGCATCCTCGAGCATGAAATTGACGCCGCCGCTCATGCCAGGCTGATTGGCGCGGTCGTTCAGCAGCTCTGAGGTCCGAACGATGGCGGAACAATCCACGCTCGCACGCCCCTATGCTGAAGCTCTGTTCGGGCTCGCCCGCGAACGCAAAGAGCTTGACGAATGGTCGGCCATGCTGGCGCTGATGGCGTCGGTTGCAACCGACGACCGGCTGGTCGCCCTGGCTCAGGATCCGCGGGTCGCGCGCGAACGGTTCACGCGGCTTTTTCTCGACATCTGCGGCGACAGAGTCGACGGTGATGGCGAGAACTTCGTACGGCTGCTCCAGGACAACCATCGCATTGCATTACTCCCGGAAGTCGCGCGGCAGTTTGAGGAACTGAAGGCCGAGGCCGAAGGCAGCATTGATGCCGAGGTGGTGTCGGCTTTCGAAGTCGAGCCTTCGCAGCTGGAATCCATATCTGGCGCGCTGCGAAGAAGGCTCGGCCGGGAGATCCATCTGACTTCCAGAGTTGACAAGTCGCTGATCGGAGGCGTGATCATACGCGCCGGCGATCTGGTGATAGACGGATCGGTCCGCGGCCGACTCCGCAATCTAGCAAACTACCTGAGTCGCTAAACGCAACCTATGCCACAGCTCAACCCCTCCGAAATCAGTGAACTCATCCGCGCGCGGATCGAGAAGTTCGAACCCCGTGCCGAAGCCCGCACCGAGGGCACCGTCGTGAGCCTCACCGACGGCATCGTACGCATCCACGGCC
>JAPTTX010000097.1:7443-10115 GCA_028068195.1 Gammaproteobacteria bacterium | reverse complement strand
TTCAACGTCCGGCTGGACTCAGTCCAGGGAAATGCGAAGCGCTGCGGCGGTGGCCCACGGCGTAAAGCCGAGCGCGAGAAGCAAAAAGGCTCCCAGCAGGGAGAAATAGGCCTGAGTATCAAGGCCACTGGCGCTGGCCGTAACGGCTCCGGCTCCGAAGATCAGGATAGGAGTATACAACGGCAGCACCAGCAGGGACAGTAGGACCCCTCCTCCACGTACTCCCAGGGTGAGCGCAGCGCCCACGCTGCCCAGCAGACTCAGGACCGGCGTGCCCAGAAGCAGGGTGATGGCAAGTGTCACCATTGCGTGCCCGGAAAGATTGAGCTGCATAGCCAGCAATGGGCTTAAAACCACCAGCAGCAGGCCGCTGGTTACCCAGTGAGCCGCTACTTTAACCAGGATCAACGGGGTCAGCGGGTGCGGGCTGAGGGCAAGCTGCTCCAGCGTGCCGTCGGCATGGTCGGCTGCAAACAGTCTTCCCAGCGAAAGCATCGATGCCAGGAGCGCGGCCACCCACAGGACACCGGGGGCAAGACGGCTCAGGACTTGCGGTTCCGGTCCCACGCCCAGCGGAAAGAGACTCGTGACGATGACGAAAAACGCCAGCGGTGTTGCCACATCGGCCGGTTTGCGCCAGGCCAGCAGCAGATCGCGTTGAAATATGCAGCGGGCCGTGCCCAGTAGGTTGTGTGACATCAGGAATCCAGCCTGATCCGGCGGATGGGGACGGTCACCGCAAGTTCCTGGTGCGAGGTGATGATGACCATCCCACCGGCAGTGACGTGGGCGACAAGCCGTTCGTTCATGGTTGCCCCGAAATCCACATCGAGTGCTGTCAGCGGCTCGTCTAGGATCCAGATCGGCCTGGCCGACACGAGCAGTCGTGCCAGCGCCAGCCGCCGTTTCTGGCCTTGGGACAGGAATTTTGCCGGCAGTCTTGCCGCCCGGCTGAGCCCGACGCTCTGCAGCGCGTCGGCGATCCGGGTGTGGGAATCGGCGCCGCCGACGCAGGTCCCGAACCGCAGATTCTCGGCAGCGCTGAGATCGCCCTGAATGCCGTTCGCATGTCCGACATAGCACAGAAGGTTGCGGTACTCCTCCGCGAGCTGACGGATCGCGGTGCCCTGCCACCGGACTTCACCCTCTGCCGGCTGGGTAAGTCCGCACACCGTGCGCAGCAGCGTGGTCTTGCCGCATCCATTTGCGCCCTGAATGTACAGCAGCTCGCCGGGCTGTACCGAGAAAGAGAGATTCTCGAACAGTGTCCTGTCCCCGCGGGCACAGGCAAGATTGACAACTTCGAGCAAGACTTCCTCCGCAACGGCACGCCGGCCAGTCATATGGTGAATAAGGAGTGCTCCAGAGTGGATCGAACGTCCGATCTGCCGCTGGGGAGCATGGGCGGGCGCATTTTACATGGAATCGCCCGGAAGATCATTACAATAAATCAGTTAGTTAGTGCACCGCATCGAGACATAGTCTTTCCGTGGGTGCGAATTCCCCAGGGCTGCTATTGCGCCGGCTGATAGCAGTTGGAGCTATCGTGGAGCCGTCAGGCCAGCGGTGGGCCGGGCCGGGTATCCACGGCGGCGGATTCCGGTTCGCCAGGCCTGCTTGCCGCCGGTGCATCAGCAGCCGAACGCCGCCAGTACGATTGCAGCGATTCGGAAAAATCGCCCTGAACCTGGCTGTCGCGTTGCAGCAAACACTGACCCGGGTTTTCGCGCCGGCCTTGGTGTCCCAAGGTGCGGGATTTGCATGTACGCGCAGGCAAGCCCTTAGAAAGTCCGGTAGTCGCTGTAGCCGACTTCCCTGCCGCCGAACTTGGCCTTCCTAAAGGTAGAAGCTCGCTTCCGAGAACCCGTGCTTGCGGCAGAGCTCTTTGACCGGCAGGCCGGCAGCGGCCTCGTGCAAAATGCCGATGATCTGTTCTTCGGTGAATCGCTTCTTCATGTCCAATCTCCTTTCTCTGGTTGGGATTGGACTCTAGATCGAGGGTTTATCAAATGTGGGGGAACGTCGCTGGCGCAGTGTCCTCCGCGATAGTGCGGGCTTTTCTATCCAGTGCCAAGACAGCATGGCCAGTATGATGGTTGCAATGCTTGCGGATGCAAGCATGGCCGGGACAGTGATCTGCGGATAAAAATGATCGATGGTTTGTTGCACCGGGAAAGCATATATGTAGAGGCCATAGGAGTAGTCACCAAGGCGGTTATATTGGCGTATCCAGCCTTGTGGCAGATAGGCAAAATGTAGTGTAAGCCAGCCAAGCAACAGGATACGGACGAGCACGAAAATTTGCCCCCCGAAATAAGCCGCAACCCCCAGCGCCACCAATAAGCCAGCGAAGCTTATCCAACTGAGAATTATGCGGTCGCGCAGAACGTACATCGCCGACCCAAATAGAAAGTAAGTGGCTAACCGCGACCATTCCGAGTTCGTTTCACCGTGTGCAACTAGTACGAGCCTTATCGTTAGGCTTATAGCCACCGCCGCCAGAATGAATTGCGGGAACAGATACAGACGCTTGTCGGGTAGCAGTTTTAGGATCATCCAGACAAGTGCGAGCGACATGTAGAGGCGCACCTCATAGTACAGAGTCCATAAGGAACCGTTTACCGCCTGAGGGAATGCGTTGGCTGTGAAGACCCCGGGAAGCGAGTAATTTA
>JAPTTX010000097.1:0-6872 GCA_028068195.1 Gammaproteobacteria bacterium | reverse complement strand
CTTTGTTGCTGCTGAACCGCCCAAGTTTTCTGGAGGTCGGCGGTTTAAATCATGCCGCCACTGCGGTCTGACTGGCGAGCTGCCGGTAGCAGTTTGTCTCAATGTCTGCCTAAGGAGTATAACCCAGAGGTTCTATCAGCCGGTATGAAAATGGGTAAGGAATGTTCGAATGCGTTTACAAGGAATCTGATTTCAGTAACGACTCCATGTATCCAGGTTGTGTTACGTGGTTTACTGGCCCTTGTCGGCTCAGCTCATGAGCTGCCAAGGCCTGGGCAATAAACAAATGATTTTTGGATTTGAGTCGGAATCATTCAGGGGATGGTATTTGCTGTACCAATCACAGCACATCTTTCCAGATCAGTTCCGGTCTCGCCTCTGGCCAGTTCCTGGCCGGAGGCGAGATACCATCGTCTGATGTCCATGTCCAGTGCCGGCGGGGACATGACATAGCGCCAGGCATGTCAGCTCGCTAGAATCCTTTGGGCTTGCAGGTGGAGGCCATTCTCAGGCCCTCTGGCTAATTTGGTTTACGCCAAATTTACGCCACAAATACAAACCCAGATCGCAGCTTTCAGTTTCGGCGTATGACATCTTGTTGTCGCTCTCGAGAGTAGTTCTGCGATGAATTGATCAAGGTGACATTGGCAAGCTCGTCCTGATCACGAATTCGCTCAGGCGAAGATTGACTTGATATAAGCCAAGTGCACCAGAAAAATTAGCTTTTTGGCTTATTCGGATCGGTCAATCTGAAATAGCCTATTTGTCGATTTATGTGTAATATTTCGACATAAACGTGTGACCTGTCGATGGGATCGACAGGTCCGGAAAATATGTCGATTCATGGGACGTAAATCAATAATGACCAAATTCGCCCCAGAGAAACCCTACGATTCATTGCCTCGGCTTCCACCAAAGGCGGACCTTGAAACGCGGCCCATTCTCAAAGCCTGTATCGAGGCCCGAGCTGCGCTGGCGGAACTCAAACAGGCGGGCGATCTGCTGCCAAATCAGACCATTCTGATTAATACCATTCCCTTGCTCGAAGCGCGCGCCAGCTCCGAAATTGAAAACGTCATCACCACCACCGACCGGCTGTTTCGTTTTGCTCAAGAGGAAGCCGATGGCCAGGCAGACCCTGCGACCAGGGAAGCACTGCGGTATCGGACTGCTCTGTACCGCGGCTACGAATCATTAAAGCGCCGACCGATGACGACTGCGACGGCGGTGGAGGTGTGTCGCACCATCAAGGGTGCATGGCTCGATATCCGTCGAGTCCCAGGAACGGCGTTGGCCAATGATGCCACTGGAAAGGTGATCTACACGCCACCCCAGGGCGAGGACCGTTTGCGGACGCTCCTTGCCAACTGGGAACGCTTTCTTCACAAGACTGATAGTCTCGACCCGCTCGTTCGTATGGCTGTGGGCCATTACCAGTTTGAGGCGATCCACCCATTTACGGACGGTAACGGCCGTACCGGCCGTATTCTGAATCTGCTCTATCTGGTTGAACAGGAGTTGCTCGATCTGCCGGTGCTATATCTCAGTCGGTACATCATTCAACGCAAGTCGGAGTACTACCGTCTGTTGCTTGCAGTAACAACAGATGGGCAGTGGGAGAAGTGGATTGTGTACATGCTTGAGGCAGTAGGTGAAACTGCCCGGTGGACCACATCCAAGATCCGGTCTATTCGCGAACTGATGGACGATACCGGTAACACCGTGCGCACCAAGGCGCCAGCCATTTACAGCCACGAGTTAGTCGAGCTGATATTTGTTCAACCCTACTGTCGTATCAGTAATGTTGTCGATGAAGGGATTGCCAAGCGACAGACGGCGTCGGTCTATTTAAAAGCACTGTGCGACATTGGCGTGCTTAAGGAGGTTAAGGTGGGGCGCGAGAAGTTATTTATCAACCCACGCCTGATGACCCTGCTCACCAAGGAGAATTACCCTGCACAAAGGTTCTCCGCAAACAAGCAAGTGGCGAAATCAAAGCGATAGAAAGGAGGAAAGCCCTGCCACTGTAATGCACCTGACCTTTCCTGGGCCCCACGCCCGGAATTATTTACGCCAAATTACACCAAATTCACGAATGGTCCCATGTTATGGGGTGCTAGGTATTTGAAAATATGGTGCCCCGAACACGAATCGAACGTGCGACCTGCCGCTTAGGAGGCGGCTGCTCTATCCACTGAGCTACCGGGGCAGCGCGAGGCATTTTAGCACTCATCGGGACTTCAGTTGGGAAGATAATGACAGGCATGTACCCGCGATCCGGCCAGCTTCTTGTCCAGGCGCCCGGACCGCTTTGCCCGGTCAGCCCCGAAGACCGGGTAGTTCCAGATTTTGCCAAGGGCCACCGGCGCATGTCTGGTCCGTGACCCACGTTTCGTGGTGATTCCTTGAAGTTGCGCTCTCCCAACCCCCATCACCTCCTTCCGGGTTCCGTGACCCCTTCGTGCTGGCTGGCGTGATGCTCCGGGTCTGGAAAAGGATGCTCGGTTGCGAACCTGGGCGATTCATGCAAAGATCAAAACATAGAATTGATTTAAATCGTGCAGACCTGTGCTAGGTCCTGCTAATGCGGGGTGGTGTGGATCATGCCCGCAACGGCATGCCCGGTTGCAGGACCGTGCTCCGGGCGGGTTGCCGCAGCGTGGATAGGCAGGGGACAGGATTCGTGGTTTTTTCGGCAAACGCAGGGGCCGGACTTCAAAGGCGAAGGTGTGCAGTGACCCGTCCGCCGCTTCGTGGCCGACTGGCTGCGGGATGTCTCCGCCGGGGACTCTAAGCCCATGCAGCCGATTCTGTATTATGTCGAGCCCTGGCAGTTCTCCCCGACCGTGCTGCTTGCCTGCGCCCTGCCGGTCACCGCCTATGCGCGCGGCATGATGGTCGCAAGGCGGGCCGGAGAGCAGACCGGGTTCTGGCGGCCGGCTGCGTTTTTCATCGGCTTTGGCCTCATCTATACCGCACTGCAGACCTATGTCGACTTTCTCGCCCAGCACATGTTCTGGATGCACTGTCTGCAGCAGATGTTTCTGCACCATCTCGGACCGTTTCTGATCACACTGGCCATGCCTTGGGATACCGTGGCGCGTGGCACGCCGCCTCTTTTGCGCGACCGCGTGGTGGGGCCTCTGTTGCGCAGGCGGATGGTGCAGTTTGTGTACGGATTTGTCCGTGACCCGCTGGTTGCGCCGGTATTGTTTGTCGGCATGATCTATTTCTGGCTTGTGCCTGCCATTCATTTTACGGCAATGCTGGACGTGCATCGGTACCGCGCCATGACCTGGGGAATGGCCGTGGACGGTCTGCTGTTCTGGCCCCTTGTCATCACGCCGCTGACCAGCCGGTCGCGACATGGCCTGGGCTATCTGCGGCGCATCGTGATGCTTTTTTGCGTGATGGTGACGCAGATCATTCTGGGTGCATACATCACATTCCACGGATCGATACTTTATAACGTCTATGGTATCTGTGGACGCGCCTGGTCGATCAGCCCGATGACCGACCAGCAGATCGGCGGGTTGCTGCTGTGGATTCCGCCATCGATGATGTCGGCAATTGCCTTCCTGATTAATGTGCGCTTCGTGATACATGACCCGGGCACTCCGGAGGCCGCCCGGTCCGCGGTCGCCAATGCCGCGGGTAACTGAAGCGCATACCAGTCCGGCGGTGGTCTGCAGGGCGAGCGTTGACCCGGTTTCCGGTCCAGAGTGGTCCCGGACGGCCTTTCCATCCGCATCGTTGCGGTGACTGTGCACCTGTGCTGGCGACACCGAGCTTTGCCGGGCAGAGACCGATGTGGACGATTTTGAGGACAGACGGAGCGGACTGCGAATGATTTTTTCCTGTGGCGGAACGCGGCGTCCGCGCCGGCGCCTGATGCCGATGCTGGGGTTGCTAGCGGTTTTCATGGGCGGGTGCAGCCGGCCAGGGCCTTGGATGCTTGACAACATTTCCGGGCTTGTGCGGCCGCTCAGGTTCCGGCTGACAGACGACTCCGGCCACGTGGTGGACCAGTCCCACTATTACGGCAAGGTGACGATGCTCTATTTCGGCTATACCCATTGCGTGGATGTCTGTCCTGATACCTTGGCGAAGCTTGGGCAGGCGATCCGCAGTGTCGGGCCTGCCGGTGCTGGTGTCCGTGTGCTGTTTGTGACGGTCGATCCGGCGCGGGATACGGCGACAGTTCTGCATCGTTACGTCCGCGCATTCGGACCTGAATTTGTCGGACTGCGTGGCAGCAACCATGCTCTGGAGGTGCTGGCGAGGCGATACCGTGTGGTGTACAGACGCCAGAAGCCCGACGCCCACGGCGATTATGAGGTGACCCACAGCAGCGGAGTATTCATCTTCGGCCGCAGTGGCCATGCGCGCCTGCTCGCCACCAGTTCGGACACGGCCGCTGCCATCGGCCACGATCTGCATATTCTGCTCGGTTCCGGCCGACACCCATAGCGGGACCGACGCGCCGCTTGGGCCGGGAGCGGTTCTTGGTTTCGCCTTTGAGCAGTTTCTGAAGCAACTCGGCCGCCAGATTGTGCTGCGGCATACCACCTGAACATTCAAACAGCCTCTCGGATCGTATGCTGCCTGAAGCAGTCACGACCCCGTCATCAACAACGCTGAATCACACGCAAGTTGCCGCTGCGCGGTGGGCTTGCGTCCCTGGGCGCCGCGCGCAGCGGTGTCCGCGTGTACCGCACGCTGGAGGTCGCTCTTCCCGAAAGAGAAAATATTGCGCCGGACTGCGAATCTGTAAGTGATCGGTGTGCCGTGCTCCTTATCATGATCACCTGGAAATGGCATGAGCTAAGGTATGCCACAGCCCGATACACCGGTTTTCCGGATCAGGTGCCGTGGGCCGCACATGCTGCCATGAACAGCAGATTGTGGAACTAAGCGCTTGATATCGTCGAAAAAAAGGGGGAACGCATACCATGAATTCCGGCCATCGCACTGTCACCAAATCTAAACGGCGCGACCCTTCGATAAGGATAAGGAGCGGACCGAACCGGCGGTGAAAAGCGATCCGTTCATGCAGTGATTGCCTGGCTTGCACGAGGGCCGCTGCGCTTACCGCGCGTGTGCTTGCCGGTCCGGAACCTGCTAAAGCCGCGCTTCATCCCAATCCGACTTTGGTTCTGGAGCCACATTATTGCGGATCACGCAAGATTAGGGTGCCAGGCGCAGATGACGGGACGAGTTTGTAAGTTATTGATTAAATGGTGGAGCGGCGGGGGATCGAACCCCGGACCTTCGCATTGCGAACGCGACGCTCTCCCAGCTGAGCTACCGCCCCGTGCGCAGAAACCTTCTGGAATCCGTCCGCTGGATGCGGCGGGCGCAAGCGACAGATTGTACCTGCTTTGGTCGGAGTGAGGAAGCTTCTGCTCCGGTTCTGATGTCCGCCGCCGGCTCGTCGGGCCACGCCGCGGCCTGCCGGTGGCCAACCATGGAAATCCGCCGGCAGTCCCGCTGGCACCGGATTAACTGTCGCCTCTAAGCCATGGGATATGGTTAGTTTTTTACGGACAGGTAGATATAATGCAGAATATGAGTACGACAGCACCGGGGCAGTTCATGGGCGCCGGGCGAGAACTACTGGCCAGGTTTTGGGGGAGATCGACGTCGCCGCGAGTCCGACGGTGGCTGCCTGCTTTTGTCAATATCATCGCGCTCGCTGTTTTTGCGGCAGGAATGGCGAACTGGACGTGGATGCTCGCCACTCCCGCGTTGCCCCAGGTAATTCCTGACGATACCGCCGCGGCTTCGGGCCAGACGCTTAATATTCGACCGCTGCTGGATGCGCAGATTTTCGGCATGTCGCCCCTGGCGGCGGGTGCTGGCGGATCGGTGAGTGCCATTCCCATCAGCGGCCTCAATCTGGTCCTAGCGGGGGTCGTCGCCGCGGGTGGCGCAAGTTTTGCGCTGATCAGCGTCGATGGGCGTCCGCAAGAGCCATTTGCAATCGGGCAGATGGTCACGGCGGGGGCAATACTCAAGGCGGTGTATCCCGACCGCGCTCTGCTTATCCGCAACGGGGTCACTGAAAGTCTGATGCTGAAAGGAGTGAATGAACCCGCCTCCGGACCTGGATCGCCGACATCAGCGATCCAGGGTTCGGTGCTTTCCGGGATCCGGGAGGAGGGGGCCGGCGTATATGTTGTGCCGCGCAGCGCCATCAACGCCGAGCTCCATCAGCCGCAGAAGCTGCTGACCCAGGCACTGATGGTGCCTGATCCGGGCGGCGGATTCCTCGTCCGCGCGATTGATCCGAACAGCGTCTACCAGAAGCTCGGACTACACGTTGGTGATGTCATCCGCAGCGTCAATGGACAGCCGGTGAACAACATGCAGGAGGCCATGCGTGTTTACCAGCAGTCACTTAATATGAGCACGGTCCAGCTGCAGATTGTCCGCAACGGCCGGCCGGAAGTCCTGCAGTACCAGGTCCGGTGATTCCACCATGATGCGCACGCCGTCAGGCCTCGACCGATGATCTTTCCATGAAGCGTCGTCTTCTCCGGAGTACTCTGCTGTGGCTGTCTGCTGCCGGTCTGGCCGTGACCTGTTCCGGCGCATTGGCGGTGCAGATGGTGCCGATTGCAACCCGCGGAGAGATTCCTCCTCCGCCGCAGGCGCAGGAGGCGCAACCGCTTGGTCCGCCGGTGACCACGCAATCACCCGCTGCGCCACCGCTACCGGAGCTGCCCGCGACGGCCTCGCCGGACTATGTCCCGGTGACGACCAAGCCTCTGCGCCCGGGACAGATGCTGTTCAACTTCCAGGATGCCGACATCCGGGCGGTTATCAAGACCGTATCGGAGATTACCGGGCGCAACTTCCTTGTCGACCCG
>JAPTTX010000017.1:0-10576 GCA_028068195.1 Gammaproteobacteria bacterium | reverse complement strand
GATGCTCGGCGGCGCGGCCGCATCGCCGATCTCGAGCAGTCGCAACTGGTTACGAGAACCCGCGAGCTGCTGCTCTCGGTGTCGCAGCTGCTGGTGCCGCGGTCCGGGGTGACCTTCGACGGCTGCTCCCCGCTGCTCGCCCGGCTCCTCGCGAGCCAGCCTTTTTACCTCAACATCGGCATCGCCAGCACGAACGGTCGTGTTCTGTGCAGCGCCGTGCCGCTGACCGGACCGGTGACCATCGCCGATCGCGCCTATTTCCGCCGGGCCCTGAAGACCGGGAGCTTCTCGGTCGGCAACTATCAGATCGGACGAATCACCGGCAAAGGATCCGTGAATTTCGCTGCTCCGGTTGCCAGCCCCCGGGGCAATGCCCGCTGGGTCGCATTTGCCGCGGTAGACCTGAACTGGATCCACCGGATGCTTGCCAATGTGCGTCTGCTCCCGGGTTCGAGCATCACCGTGGTCGACCCGGGCGGCACCGTCCTCGGCCGCGAGCCGGATCCCGGCGGCCGGGTCGGACAGTCCATTGCCGCATTGCCCCTCATGGCCATATTGAAGCACTCCAGCCATGCCGGCACCACCGAACTCCGCGACCAGGACGGAGTGACCCATCTCTATGGGTACGCTCCCCTCGATGTCGGCGCGCACAGCGATATGTATCTCGTTGCGAGCATTCCGGGGCCGATCGCCTTCGCTGCTGCCAACAGCATGTTCTCCCGGAACCTTGCGCTGTTTGCGGTGGTTGCGCTGGCGGCCCTCGCCGCCGCCTGGATCGGCGCCGACACCTTGATCCTGCGCCGTGCCCGCGCCATCAGCACAGCCGCCGGACGTCTGGCCCAGGGCGATATGAGCGCGCGCACCGGGCTCAGCCACGATGACGGCGACTTCGGCCAGGTGGCTTACGCCCTGGATGACCTGGCCGAAAAGCTCCAGCATCATGAGGACAAGCTCGACGCCGCCAACCGCGAGCTCAGCCGGATCAACCGGGCCTTGCTGACCCTGGGTTCCGGAAACCGAACGCTGGTTCGCGCGATCGACGAACAGTCCCTGATCGAAGGCATGTGCCGGCTGATCGTCGAAACCGGAGGCTACCGTCTCGCCTGGGTCGGATACGCCGAGCACGATAGCGGCAAGAGCATTCGCCCGGCAGCTCAGGCGGGGTTCGACGAGGGCTATCTCGACAGTCTCAAGCTCACCTGGGCCGACACCGAGCGCGGCCGCGGACCTTCCGGCACGGCCATCCGCACCGGTGCTCCCTGCCTGGTTCACGACGTGCTTACCGACGCCCGCTTTGGACCTTGGCGGCAGGATGCGCTGAAGCGCGGCTACCGGGCCTGCATCTGCCTGCCGATCAGGCTCCGGGGAAAGGTTATCGGGGCCCTGAATATCTACTCGGCGGAATCCGACGCGTTCATGCGCAAGGAAGTGGATCTGCTCACGGAACTCGCGGACGATCTTGCCTTCGGCATCGCGACGGTGCGCATGCGGGCGGAAAGCCAGAAGGCCCATGAGACGATCTGGCGCATGGCCTATTACGACGAAGTGACCGGACTGCCGAACCACGCGCGGCTCACCGAATTCCTGCAACAGATGCTGGCCGACGCCAATGCCGCCGGGGACACCGCGTCGTTCTCGCTGCTGATACTGGATATCGACCGCTTCCGCGAAATCAACGATGCCGTGGGCATCGAGAATGCCAATGCGCTACTGATGGAAATCGGACTGCGTATTCGCAACGCCCTGCCGGAACACGAGATGGTCGCCCGCATGCGTGGCGATGAATTCGCCGCCCTGCTGCCGGAAACCAGCCTGGATCATGCAGTACGGACCGCCCACCGCATCCTGGAAATCATGCAGCAGCCGTTCACCACCGGCGACCTGTCGCTCGATGTGCGCGTCAGCATCGGCATTGCCCAGTTCCCGCAGCACGGTGACCAGATCGACCTGCTGCTGCGGCGCGCGGACCTGGCGGTGCGCCGCGCCAAGGGTTCCGACAGCGGCTATGCGATCTACGAGCAGGAGCTGGACGACGACAGTCCGCGGCGCCTGGCGCTCGCTTCCGACCTCAGACGCGCGATCGACACGGAACTGCTGCAGCAGCACTACCAGCCCAAGATAGACATGAAGACCGGACAGCTGTGCGGGGTCGAGGCCCTGGCGCGCTGGCACAGTCTGCAGTATGGGACCATTGCACCCAGCGAATTCATACCCTTGGCCGAACATACCGGGCTGATCCGCCCTCTCACCTACAATGCGATAGAGGCCGCCATGCGGCAGCTCCGGACATGGTCGGAGACCGGCTTGAAATTTCCGGTCGCGGTCAACCTCTCGGCGCGCAACCTGCGCGACCCGGCGCTGGTGAACCGGATCAGGAGCCTGATCGGCGACTACGGCATCGATTGCGGACAGCTGGAACTCGAGATCACGGAATCTGCCATCATGGAAGATCCGGACGGAGCGCTCGACGTGCTGACGCGGCTGAGCGAGATGGGCATCGCCCTCTCCATCGACGATTTCGGCACCGGCTATTCCTCGCTGAGCTATCTCAACAATCTGCCCGTCAATGCCATCAAGATCGACAAATCCTTCGTGATCGACATGCTGTCCAACGAGGATGCTGCGCTGATCGTCAGGTCGACGATCGTGCTCGCACACGACCTGGGCCTGAGGGTCATCGCCGAAGGCATCGAGAGCAAGGCCAGCTGGCAGCGCCTCGCCGAGCTCGGTTGCGACGTAGCCCAGGGCTACTATGTAGCGCGCCCCATGCACGCATCCGACCTCGATCAGTGGATCCACAGCCATTGCCGGACGGGGATCTGGATCGGTAATGACTACGCCGCTTAATCGCCACTGCGCACCGGCCGGCGGAAGCCGCCCGGTCTGCGTAACTCCCTAGACCGGCCATGGCACATTCCGCACCGGATCTTCTTAAGACCCTCTGCGGTTGCGCCGGCTTCGCACTGCTCACCGCCCAGGGCGAGCTGGTTTTCCCTGGCGGCGATGCCGCCGACACGCTCACCGGGACGCTCGGGCCACGCAGCCGGGATTTTCTGCGCGCCTATCTGCGCCAGCCCGACTTGCCGGGCTGGCGGATTGCCCTGATCCACGAATCTTCCGGCCCGCAGGCGCCGGATCCGGTTGTGCTCTGCCTCGAAGCCGAAGTGGTCCGCCAGCTCTACCCCGTGGGCGCTCGCGCCACCGGGAACCTGACCACCTTCCAGCAGAAGCATCGCTGCCACGGCCTCTGGCCCGGCCTGGCGCTGCTGCTGTCGCAACTGCTGAACATCGAACCGGCGACCCCGCTGTACTGCCCGGTCCTGTTTGACCGCCATACCTTCCTGGCGTCCTACCCCGAAGCCCCGGGAGCACCGGCTGCGGCAGGACCGGTCGACGTGCCGGTCATCGAAGTCCTGAATCTCGCGGCACCGCTTGCCGTCCGCCAGCGCGGGGATCCCCTGATCCTCGCGCTGCGTGCGCGACTTCAGCATTCCCTGCCGGCACCGGACGGGAGGGACACGCCGGATTTCACCATTCTTGATGGCCTTCTGCAGCCACGCGCGCCACAAACAGCCGGCGATGCCCAGTACTACGGAGTAGACAAACGCTCCGACCGCAACATCACCCTCTCGGCCCGCGCGATCCAACAGCTCCATGCCGCCGACCACCATGCGCCGGTCGAACGCTGGCTGGAGCACCCGCACCGGACCGTCAATGCCGCACGCCTGCAGCAGTTCGTTCATTTCCGGGAACTGGATCCGGCCAGGCTCGATCTGCTGGCGGAACGATCGTTCGTGTATACCGCCGCGGCCGGAAGCACGCTGCTCCACCGCGGCATGACCGATCCCTGGAACATGTATCTGCTGGAAGGGGCGGTGATGCTGACTGCCGACGATGCTGCCGGATTCGTCGTGGAGGGCGGCAGCGACAAGGCGAATAGTCCGGTGGCATTTCTCAAGCCGCGCAAATACACCGTGTCCACGCTTACCCCGGTGAGTTTCCTCTGGATACACGATGTGCTGCTTCAGGTACTGTGCGCGGGCATAGTCCCGGCACCGGACGCCGGCATGACCGCAGCAAGCGGCAGCCAGGTCTCCGGCGGTGCCAGATCCGTGCAGCGACACCAGACATCCGGAGACCATCCGATCACGCCCGCAGCCACCGAGCGCCCTCAAGGCGACCACTCGCGCCACCCGCCGAATAATGGAAAGTAGAGCCCCAGTCGCACAGGTCGCGGATCGATCTGCGCCAGGATCCGCGCGTAGCGCTCCAGCTGCGCGCGATAGCGTTGCTGCTCGCGATCGAGGAAGTCTTCGATCCCGCCTCCTTCGTGCGCGCTGGTCTTGTAATCGATGATCCAGCGCCGTCCCTGGGCATCGACAAATGTGCGGTCGAGCACCACATTCCGCAGTTCGCCACCGAAGACAGCGCTGAGCCCATATTCGCACCTGGCCTCGCTGTGCCGGGAATCGAGTATCCAGCGCCCGCGTTGATCGGCCAGCACCCCGAGAAGCCCCGCCTCGCTTCTTCGAACCGCGGCATCGACCTGGGGCGGCGGCACCCCGGCTTCCACGAGCCGCGCCGCGATAAGCGGCCGCAGCGTGTGTACCCGTTCGGCGCTCCAGGCATCCACGCCTTCGCGACCCATTTGCTGAAGAATCCCGTGCACCACAGACCCGACGTGCCGGATCGTTTCCCTCGCCCAGTCGAATTCGACGCGGACATCGCCCCCTGCCTCGACCAACGCTCCTGCCGCCTGCCACGCTACCGGCGGCGGCGGCGCGGGCAGAACCCAGGGCTGCGGGAGGCGGCGGATACGCACGGGCGGCGGCGCTTGCAGGTCTAGCGACCCGGGCCCCGGGGGCCTACCGGAGAGCGTTTGCGCCAATGCCTGCTCGAAATCCTCCTTCACCGCCGGCCACAGGCGGTACAGCAGCGATCTTCGGTCCGGTGCTTTCAGTCTCGGCTCCGGCCCGCTGTCGTCCCGGGCCACGTGCCCGAACAGATGCAACCGGTCGATGGCCCGCGTGGCTGCGACATAGAGGAGGCGGCCGTCCTCATGCGCGCTCTTCTGCCTCTCGAACCCCTTCAGGTACTCTGAAATCGGATCCGGATCGCTCCCGCTCCCCCGTATCGGGGCAAGCAGCAGGTCGACTCCGTCGGTGGCGGCATTCGGGCGCTCCGCCCAGGCCAGGAGCGGCGGATCCGGCGGACGCGGAACCCGCCCGAGCCCCGGCACGATGACGGTATCGAACTCGAGTCCCTTGGCCTTGTGGATCGTCATGAGTTGGAGGCGATCGTCCGCATCCAGATCCGCCAGCGCAAACAACTGGTCAACCCGCTCCGAGAGGCCTACCAGATCGGGAATGTCGCCGCCCGATTCGCATTCCTCCAGAAGATCGAGATAGACGAACGCGTCACCGAGATCCGTCCGGTCGGCGCAGCAGGCCGGCCCGCCGAGCGCGATCCACGCCCCTTCGACCAGGCGCCTGAGCGGCTGGCGGCCGACGCGCGGCATGCATCCGGCCAGCACCGAGCGCACGCGATCGAGCCGCTCACGGCCGTCCGTGCTGAACCCGGCGATACGCTGCGGATCGTGCATGTTCGTCCAGATGACCGTCCCTCCCTCCGCACCGGCGAGCACTTCCAGGTCATCGAGCACCAGCCCGCACCACGGGGCACGCAGCAGTGCGAGCCACGACAGCCGGTCACCCGTATGAAGCAGCCCCCGGGTAAGTGCCAGCAGGTCCTGCACGACGCTGCGGTGCCCGAGCGCTTCGATTTCCACTGCACGAAAGCGCAAGCCCTCCCGGCGAAGCCGCGGCGCAATCCGTGCAAGATGGCCGCGAGAACGCACCAGGACCGCAATCGTCCTCTGCTTCTCGTCCGCCACTGCCTCGGCGACGAGCGCCGCCACCCTGTCGGCCTCGCCAAGGTCGTCGCGCCCGGCCGCCGGATGCACGATCACCGCCGGCACGGTCCGCTGCGGATGCCAGGCTTGGGACCGGGAATACGCTACCGCCCCGGTTGCGATCTCTTCGTGCGCCGGGAACAGCGACGCGAATGCGGTGTTGACCCAGTCTACGATGCCCTGCTGGGAGCGGAAATTGACCGTCAGGCCGAGCGGCGTGAGCCGGACACCGCCAATGCCCTGGTGCCGCGCCCGCAGGAACAGCCCCACTTCCGCCTGACGGAAGCGGTAGATCGACTGCATGGGATCGCCCACTACGAACAGCGTACGCCCGTCGCCCGGCTCCCATCCGGCCGTGAGCTTCTCGATGAGCTCGAACTGGCTGACTGAAGTATCCTGAAACTCGTCGATCAGCAGATGGCGGATGCGATAGTCGAGCGTCAGCGCCAGATCGGTCGGTTCGGCAGCGCTGCCGAGCGCCTGCAGCGCACTCCAGGCCACCTGCGTGAAATCGG
The DNA here is from genome assembly GCA_028068195.1 of Gammaproteobacteria bacterium. Classification (GTDB taxonomy): domain Bacteria; phylum Pseudomonadota; class Gammaproteobacteria; order Acidiferrobacterales; family UBA6901; genus JAJYCY01. Next base: position 4,150 of record JAPTTX010000017.1, on the reverse strand, counting down.
CCCTCTGCCGCCGCCGAAAAATCAGCAGGAGTTCGCCGACGGCCAGTGGAAGCAGTGCGCACAGCGCTTCGACCACGGCCCATTGCTCCTCGGCATAATGCGGCGGCGGCAGATCCTGTAGTGCCGCGAGCCGCTCGCCCAGCCCGTCCACGTTCCGAAACGTTTCGATCAGCATCTCAAATCGGCGCTTCGCTTCCTTTCTGAGCGCCTGGTCGCCGGAACCGGCAACGCCCGACGGCGGAAAGCCCTGTCTGGCGTCGACTTTCTTGCGCCATTCGCCGGCCTCGGTCATGAACAGTGCACGCAGGCCGCGCCATGCATCCAGATGCCCGGCTGCGGCCGGCGGCAGTTGCTCCAGTGCCTGGCAGTGAAGAATGGGCGATGCGCTGTCTCGCCCCTGCAGGTTCCGCCCGGCGTGGCGCGCCAGCCACAGCATCTCGGACACCTGCCCGCCGGGAATGGCCGCACGCAGCGACGCCAGCGCATCGTCGACAATGCGCGTGAGACCGCGTTCAAGAGCCGGACGGTCAGGCGGATGCTGGCCGCTTCCCAGATGGCGCATCCACTGATCGCGCCGCTCGAGCATTCCGGCGACCAGTTCTTCGACTTTGGGAAGATTGTTGTCAAGATGACGCAGAAGACGCCCCACCGCAGGGCTCACCTCCTCGTCCGTCTCGAGGCGTGCGATGAGCGCCCGTGCCGCTTCCCGATACAGATCCTGGGCGTTCTCGACGACCTCGGGCAAGGCTCCCAGGCCCGAGAGCACCGGCATCTGCCGGGCGAGCGCGGCACAGAACGAATCGATCGTGCTGATCCTCAGCCGTTCCGGATTGTCGACGATGTTCCAGCCGCGATCCTGGTCACGGGCGAGCACCGCGCGCGCCAGCTCGCAGGTCCGGATTTCCGCCGCCCCTTCCGGGTGCGGGCCGCAGGCAGCAGCGAGTGCACCCAGAATCCGGTTTCGCATTTCCGCGGCCGCCTTGCGCGTGAACGTGATCGCGACCACCTCCTCCGGCTGCTCGGCGACCGACAGCAGCCGCAGGACCCGGTGCGTCAGGAGCGTCGTCTTTCCCGAACCCGCAGGGGCCTGTACGATGAAGGAACCGTCCGGCGCCAGCGCCTGTTCGCGCGCCGCGGCATCGGCGATGGTCCGGCTATTGCTCATGCCCGTCTCCCGAATCATCCGTCGCCGGCGGCTCCTCGCCGGCAATCCGGCACAGCGGCCCGATATCGCAGGCCTGGCAGGTCTTGTTTCCGTATTTTGGTGCAACCCGCGCGTCACCGCACCGAAACTCCTGACCGAGGACGTCGAGCGCCTGCTTCCAGCGTGCAAGCAGTTCAGGCCACGAACCGACATCTCCCGCGGCCTTCGTCTCCGTCAGTGCGCGGATACCGGACGCAATCCCGCCGACTTGCCCGATCCCCAGGAAGCCGATGTCGTCGGCGCGAAGCCGCGCAAAGGCAAGTGCCACGACATTTTCCTGCGCCAGAGCATAGATCGGCATCTGCGGCTCGTCCGGCCGGGGCCCGAACCAGCTGGCCAGATCAGTATTGCCGGTCTTGTAATCGATCACGACCCGCGCGCGGCCGTCGATCTCGTCCACCCGGTCCGGCACTATCCGCACCGTGACACCGCCGAAGCTGGCCGTCTGTCGTGTCTCCGGAAAGATCACGGTAAAAGGGGGTCGCGCCTTTTCCACCTCCAGCCAGCTGTGCACCAGCGCCACGAGTCGCGCGTGTTCGATCTCCCGAAACCGCACGGTAAAGGTCTGCCGCAGCTCCCCTGCCATGGTGGCGATTGCTTCCGAAACCACCCGCTCCACGGTATCCCGGAGCGCCTCCGGGGCCAGACTGACCAGCCGTTCATGCGACCCGAGTTCGACCCAAAGACGCCACATCGCTTCGTGCAAAAGGGTCCCCCGGCTCATGGCATCCAGGCCGGGCTCCGGCCGCCCGAGCGCCCGAGCGCCAAGGCGCGCCCGGGCAAACGCGCGGAATGGACAGGCTGCCTGGTCCCGAAATATGCCGGTGCCGAGCGGCACCGCCCGCCCTTGGGGAATAGCCCGCGCCCGCTCGTCGGAAAGCTCTTCGAGCTGCGGCCGGGTTTCGTGGACCACCCGCGCAAACGGTCCTGTGGGATCCGGCGACACGAGATCGCCCAGCGGCAGATGTGCAATGATCGGACTCGGTCGCAGATCTTCATCTCCCTGCCGCAGCGGATGGCTCACGACCACCTCCCGGGACGAAGCCAGCAGCATATTGGTGTGCTCGCGCGCGAATTCGAGTTCCCGCGCGGCGCTCGAGTGCGGCAGCCGGCAGGTACGCTGCAGCCCGGGTTCGATAAAGGGATTCGGGCGCGGACTCTGTGGCCAGATACCGTCATGGAGACCCATGACCCACAGCCGCTCGAACGTCAGTCCGGTCGCCTCCAGCAGTCCCATGATCTGAATCGGCACTTCCGGCGTCTGCGGCTGGAAGATGCGCTCGGCTGCCATGCGCCGCAACGCACCGAGCGCATCACCGTAATCCAGGTCCCGAACAACGCGGTCGAGCGACGAAAATTCCGAGAGCAGTTCGCGCCACGCCTCGGTCAGCTGATATTCTTCGCTATCGGGCACGCGGTCTCCGGGCCAGCCCATCGCCTTGAGCGCACCGGCAAATCCTTCCGCCCAGGCGCTCGCCGGCTGCCGTGCCGGAAATTCGCGCAACAGCGCCCGCAATGCCTTGAGCCGTGCCGCGAGCCGCGGCGCCGCATACGGCCGCGGCCGCCCGTCACGATCCACTTGCTGCGCAAGCCGGATAATGTCTGCGAGAGACACGAGCGGCTCGCCCTGGCGACACGCCACATCGAGCTGCGACCGGCATGCGCGCTCGGCCTCCGCCTCCCCGACAAAAGGCGATCGCAGCAGGCTGCCTGCCTCTTCGCAGGAGATTTCGCCACCGCCCAATTCGAGCATCCGGAGGGCCGCAGACGCCGCCGGATAATCGGACAGCGACAGCCCCATCGAGACGTTGTACGGCCGCGCGCCTGGAGTCGGCGCGGGAAGCACCGCGTGCGGCAGGAACATGTCGTCAAAGATGCGCATGACCTGAGCGCGCCGCGCCGACAGGTCCGGCACGATGATGCCAACCCTGGAACATCCGGCCTCACACTGGCGCCGCGCCCACTCGGCAGCCGCCACGATTTCCTCGGCAGCCGCACGGATAGCGTACCGCACCGCAGACCCTGCGACGGCAGCCGGCCGGCACTGCCGCAGAGCGGCACCGCGCCGCTGTAGGACCGCGAATAGACTCTGCTGTTGCGGCGTCAATTCAGCAAAGCCGTAGAGCACGATCTCCTCAGGACATTCGAGCTCATCGCCGCCCAGGGCGGCGATGAGCTCATGAGGCAGTCGCGCCCGGTCCTGCCAGCCGTGCTTCCGGCAACGCTCGTCGAAACCGCGGGCCCAGACAGCAAACGCGCGGGTATCTTCGTTCGGCGCGTTCGCCTCTGACGGAACCGGTATTCCCCATGCCCAGCTCAACCGCCACGCATCGGCCGCGGCCGCGGCCGTGGTCTCGACCTGCAGCAGCGGACGGTCGGATTGCGCAATGCGCACGATGGTCTCCCAGAGTCTGGCTTCCTGGGCCGCGTTGAGCAGTGCGCGTACGCCCGCCCTCTGACCCGCGGACCGCGAATGCTGCAAATCCGCCCAGCAACGCTGAAGCCAGCTATCCCAGGTGACAATATCCGGTGTCGGCCACGCGGTCCGTCCCGCATCGAGCATGCGCCCGCCATAGGCCCGCTGCAGCGTACGCACCTGGCGGTGGCTCTGCGCAATGACCGTCGCACCGTCACCCAGACTCTGAAAGAGCGCGTCATCCACCCTTGCGCACCCCGCCGCCGTCCCGATGGCCGGCTCCCGAATCGGGCGGCCGGCCCGGTCTGTCGCCGGACACCTTCGGATCGAAGGTCCGGCGAGCCGCCAGGAATCTTTCCAGGGATCCGCATTCCCTTGAACGCCTTGCCATGCCGATCATCTCCGCGATAATCACGCTGCGGGCCTCGAGACCGGTCGCTCCGACCTGCGTCCCTCCAGGAGTGATGCGCAGCCTCGCACATCTGTGCGGTACCGCCAAGGCCCTGCCGTACGTGCCGACTTGGCAGAGC
>JAPTTX010000039.1:0-46776 GCA_028068195.1 Gammaproteobacteria bacterium | reverse complement strand
GTGTTCCCCGCACGCGCGGGGATGAACCGGGGCTGCTGCCGATCAGGTTGTTCCACGGGTTGTGTTCCCCGCACGCGCGGGGATGAGCCGACTTCGAGCAGATTTTAATGCTCCACCTGCACGTGTTCCCCGCACGCGCGGGGATGAACCGCCGCGGTGTCTGCGGGGCGGGTGACGAGCACCCCGCCGGACAACGTGCCGAACCCGGCAGGCGCGAGGCCATCGCCTGCCGGATCCGGTCTGACGCTACTGCGAATTCATCGTGGTCGCGATCGTGGTGACCGCCACCGATGAAGTGTTGGTCGTCGCCGTGGGAGTACCGGAGGTGCCCGACGACGACGAGGTCGTGCCGCCGCCGCCACCACCACCGCAGGCAGCCAGCAGGAGCATTCCCCCGAGCAGGGGAAGAAACCGCAGTTTTCGGGTTCGTGTCATGGTGATCGTTCCTGGGTTCTTGCCGTGGCCAAGCGCGCGCTTACAGCGCCTGGCAGACGCCGTGGAATGGATCGCCCACGCCCTGGACCAGGAACGTGTTGCCGCCATTTACGGGAAGAATGTTGAAGGTGACCGCACTGCTTGATCCGGTCGGCGTGAACGAGATGGTATACGAACCGCTGATCGGTCCGGCGACGGGGGCGGTAAACGACACCGTCGCTGTCGAAGCGCTATACGAAACGCCGGTCGCGGTGATGGTCGCCTGCGTCACGTTATAGCTGATGGTGCCGTTGGTGAAATTGATCACGGCGAGCACATCCATGCCCTTGGTACCGGTGTTTGCGGTGGAGATATTGCCGGACATGCTGCCGCTACTGGTGTTTACATTCCCACTGAACTGTAGGTACGAGTCGATAAAAGGATGAGGGAACGCGGTCAGCATCCCGCAGCTCCCGCTCAATCCTGCCCAGGCTGACGGTGTGAAGGCGGCAAAGACGCCGAGAGCGGCGATGCTGCCGGCCAGGACACGCAGGTTCTTGGTGTTCATTTTCTTTCAGTCTCCCAGAATGATTGCTGCTCGGTTAGGACATGAATTGCCGTGGTGTGGCGTGTGCCAGCTCCGGTAGTCCAGCCTGGGTCACGTCGCATCACGCGGTCACGGTGCCTCATGCTGAAAAGAAGTTAAGCAGACAGCCGCCGGATCCGCCCTCCCTCGAAAGTGGGATTTTGCACGCGAACCGATGCGGTGACGGGATGCCGGCATTGATCCGACGATCCGCGCGTCGACCCGGACCGGACCCCGCGGTGCAGGATCGGTCTCTGGTAACAGCCCGCCCACCTGACTGCATTCATCCAAGCAGCTTCGCTGCGTTGTGCAGTTCGGAAAATCTCAGTGTCGATCAGGTCGGTGTCGGTCGCGCCGCCATCCGGTCAGCTCGGGGTGTGTTCAGTGTGTTATCACGGCTGCCGATTTCGTCCGACCAGATCAGGCTTTGCGCAAAAACGAAGTGCACCATACCCGTCGCTGGGCCAGCGGCGCGTGATCCGGAACGTGGCTGCCCCGTCCGGGTGCACTATCGATGCCGGGTTCATTGAAAATTCATACATGACGGACTGGAAAGTGGCGAAGCATGTGGCACATAATATGCTCATATCAACCAATTAAAAGGCCAGTGCGGGTTCCCTGCACCGGCCGTGGGACAGGAAGACGTTCCGGTCTACGGACCGGGGAGCGGGGGATATGCCGGCGACGGCGCCGGTAGCCCCGGCACGACCGACGTGACTGGCCCGCGCCGCCGCGGACGCAAGACGCCTCGGATGACCGGCCGGGGCCCGGGAGACGGTGATGCGTCGGCGGGACCGGGGCGGTTCAGGGGGATGCGGAGGGGGATGGTCGTGGCGGCGCTGTCAGGCACGGATTACCGGAATATTCTGGAGACGGTGGAAGCCGTTTATTCTGCGCAGGATATGGCCACGACGTTTCAGGCGTTCTGCCTGCGGCTGCAGAAGTTCGTGGGATTTTACAGCGCCATCTTTGTGCCCACCGACCTGCGAACGGGCGCCGAGCTGTTCAGCGGTTACCAGATCTTCAACAATGCGGAAGAGCCGATGCTCGCCTATCTGGCGCATTACGCGTCCCAGGACCCGTTTGTCACGAGCGGCTGGTTCAGGAACGGTGTGAACGAGATGGCGCGCAATACGGATCTCCTGCCGGCGCTGCGGAACACCGAGTTCGCCTGTGACTTTCTGGTGCCGCTCGCCTCCGTCTACTACGTCATCGCCTCGCCCCTGCGGGCGCAGGGCGACTCGATCGGGTTTGTGGGCATTCACCGCCAGAAGCACGACCGCAATTTCACTGACCGCGAAACGGCCGTCGTCAACCAGCTGCTGCCGCATCTGGCCCGGTCCATCCATGTCCGCGAGCTGCTGAAGGGCGAAGCGGCCTTCACCGAAACCTGGGGCGTGGTTCATGTCGACCGTGCCGGTGTGCCATGTTTCATGAATTCGCTGGCGCGCTCCCTGCTTGGTGACATCCGCGTGACGCGGCTGGTGCAGCCGGACGGAGGCGCCAACCCCGTTTTTCTCCGGAGCGGTTCCCGCCGCTATCGCGTGCGCACGGTCCCGCTTCGCGGAGCAAGCGGCGGGAGATTTGTCATCCTTGATCCTCCTCCCTCCTGGCGCGGGGTCGCCGCGCCGCTGCGGGGCTTCGGGCTCAGCCGCCGGGAGACGGAAGTGGCGGCGCTGGTCATTGACGGACTGTCGAACCGGCAGATTGCCGAACAGCTGTTCATCAGCGAACTGACCGTCAAGGATCATCTCAAGCGCATATTCGGCAAGACGGGGGTACGGCGACGGAGCGCGCTGGCGGGTCGCATGCAGCGCCTCCATGTGGCCGCCGGCCAGGGCGAGCTGGAGACGGACTGATCAAGACGGCCGGGAGATCCGATGCCCCATCGATTGTCCAATGCCGATTACCGGTCGATCCTCGGCGCTCTCGAAGCCGCCCACTGGGCGCGGGACCGGGAAGCCCTGTTTGTCTCGGTCTGTGGGAGTCTGGAGCGCTGCATCAGCAGCAGCAGCGGCGTCCTGCTCCCGCTGGATCCGGCTGCAGGGACCTTCCGCCGCGAGGGGGCCGTCAATGTCCATGTGGATGACCGGGCTTTCGCGGACTTTTTCACCTATTACGCGCCGCGTCACCCGCTGGTCGAAAAGAATTTGCACCGGACGACGGTCAACCAGTCGCTCCGGCTGACCGACTACGTTCCGAGGTCCAAGCTGGACCGTACGGAGTGGGGCAGGGACTTCCAGCCCCGGGCGGGGATTTTTCACGAGCTGAGCGTCAATCTCGGATTCGACGGGATTCCGGTGGCCGGCATGGCGGTTCACCGCAGCCGTGAGGCCGGCGACTTCACGAAGCGGGATGTGGCAGTGCTGGACGTGATGGTTCCGCATCTGTCCGCGCTGCTGCACAGCATGACGGTGATGGAGTCGGCGCAGCTGTCTCTCGACAGCCTGCGCAGCCGGTTCACCGGCTTCGGATTGTCCAAAAGAGAGTGGGATGTCGCGGCGCTGGTGGCCGGCGGACTGTCGAACCGGCATGTTGCGCGGCGCCTGTTCATCAGCGAACTGACCGTCAAGGATCATCTGAAGAAGATTTTCCGCAAGCTCGACATCGAACGCCGGAGTCAGCTGGCTGTTCTTGCGCTCGGGCGCGTTCCCCGGAGCAGCCCGCGAAGATGACGCGAGCCGGAAGGATGACCCGGGTGCCGGCGCGGAACCGGCCACAGGGGCGCGCAGCGAGACCGGTCCGCACGGCCGGTTGGGATGTGTCTTAGCGGGGTTGTCCGGTTGCCGTGACACCGGCCGAACAAAATAATGGGGAGGTGGGCAAATTATCCACGATCGTGTTCCATAATTGGTGGATAGGAGCCAATCCGGGTTGCGGTACAGTGGTGCGCCGTGAACCGGACCCGCATCGGGTCCGGTTCATCCACAACGGGAGGGTTCTTGGCCGGACAGCCGCGGGTGTCAGCGGCGCGTCACAACAACAATACGGACGCTCCACAGTGCATGCGAGTTCTGCGTGCGAGGAGAGGTGCCGGTGATCATGCTTTCGGGTCGAGACATTGGGACGATTTTCGAGACTATGGATGTGGTTTTGCCGCTCATTGCAAAGCTGGACCGCTTCCGGCTGAGCCCGCGGGAAAAGGATGTCGCGGTGTGGGTGATTCATGGCTGCTCGAACCACGAGATCACCGAGCTGGCCATGGCGATGAGCTGGCTTGCGGCGCATGACCGTGCCGGTGATGGGTGCGTTGCGAGCGACTTCGGCTCCGGCCGCGCTGTCGGCAGCAGACGCCTGCGCGGAACTCGCGGCCTCGGCATATCATGAGCGGTTAAAGAGGATGGATTTGCCAAGCAAGAGGAAGACGATTGACGAAATGTTCTATCCTCGGGACTGGCGGTCTACGACCATCGGGCAGTTCATGGAGGCGCTTGACGCCTACATCCGCTGGTACAACGAAAAGCGGATCAAGAACTCTCTTGGTTTTCGCAGCCCCCTTGAATACCGAGAGAGCCTAGGACTTGCAGCATAAAGCAGTCCAAGTAATTGTCCGCACCCCCTTGCCCGCTAAGTGGCCTAAATTTCAGTGGCATTCAACATCCAACGTCCAACCCGTAGGCGCAGTATTCTGCAGCGAATCGCTGCGGCCTCATTGAACGGGCTGACCGTGATGCAACCTGCATCCTTCTGTTCATGGTATTCTGCAGCGTGAACAGAAGTTCGATGAGCAGGCCTCCCGAAGAACGGATTACGACAATACCCACTGAGAAGAACTGCAACACCGTCCCCCGGAGCCGCCGCGGGCTCCGGCCTCCGACCCCCGGGTCAGCGAGCACGAAGGGGGGTATGTCTCCCCGGTTGATCCCCCGCCAGCAAGGTCTCAATTTCACGGCGCGCCTGCGCCTCCCGGGCATTGTGCGGTGACTCGGCCTCCCGCAGCCGTTCGGCGGTGACCGCCGCCCGCAGACGTCCGAGCCCGAATTCATCGAGGCGCTGGCCCGTCCGCAGCAAGGTAAGATCCCGCTCGATCACCGGCGGCCGCCTCTTGAGCGCCAGCGCCTCCTGCACCACCGGCAGTTCCGCCGTATAGAGTGCTGCCCCGTGACCGGCCTGATACAGCCGGCTCGTCCCGTCCCAGGAAAGCACCATGAGGGTCCATACGGTGATGAGGAGGAAATAATAGCTCCAGCCGGATTCGTGCCACCGCCCCCTCGCGAAGAGCAGCACGAGTGCCATGAACGTCAATCCCACCGCAAAAATGAGCTCCATATAAAGGTTTTCCATCGTTTAATCTCCCTAAACAGCTGTTTTGCCCACGCCGCGGGATGACTCCCCCCGGGCGTTCCGGCCAGTCCGGCCTTGGGATGATTTCGCCATACTTTGACCAAAACGCAACCGTCACGCCGTCCGCCGTGTTCGGGGATGCCGAGCGATGTAGCGGTGTTCCACATGGCGCCTGGTGGCGTGGATACGGAGCCATAAGCTGCCGCGCGGGACGCGCAGCCCCGCGGCGCGCCGGAACGTCGATGTCAGGCTCAAAACGTCAACAACGAGAGGATGCCGCATTGCGGCGGCGACGGAAAAAACCGGAAGCCCCATCGAACGCCACCCCAGGAGTCCGGATGACGAGGGCTCCCCGGATGCGGTCGCCCTGCGCAGGCGGCTCACTTGCGTTCCCCGCCGCGGGATGACCGGGCAGCTCCATTCAGGTCCGAGTGCGGCCCCGCGGCCGCCCGACCCACTGCCTTGAACCGCCACTCGCAATAGCACGGCCCGCCATTTGGCGGATCGCCTCGTCAATATTACTACTGCTCCACCACCGCGCGCGTCCAATCCGCACCGGTGGCGGCAGGGCGCCGCTTGCGATCATGTGTTCGCATGTTCGCACACACACCTTCAGCCGGGCTGCCACGGCGGTAATGTCGATTAACTCCTCACTCATACTTACTTGCCTCACAAATGTACAATATGAGTAAGTTACTGCACTGTCGCGCATGTGAGCGGACGAATAACTCCCGTTTTGGCGTAATATTCGCCCTATTGACGAGGGCGGAGGAAGGGCGACGGATTTTCGCTTCTGATCCGCGGATCAAAAGCGAAAACGGCGGTAACCGGGAGGAATTCTGTGGGGGAATCTTGGGGGAATGCGGGTGCAGCTTGATGCAAATTGGTTCGTGTCAGTACAATATAAAAATTCGGAGAAACATGTACTTTTGAGACCCATCCAGAACAAGGCTGCAGTTTCAGCGCACTTAAAATCCCTCGGCCGCAAGGCCGTGCCGGTTCGAGTCCGGCCTCGGGCACCACATAAAAACAATGCGTTACATCACTTTCCGGCGACTTTGCGTCTTCCCAGCCGCTTTGCGTGGACCGTTTTTGGACCGGCAGCCGCCCGATGATTTTCCGCAGGCGGGCATCGAGCGGATGCGTGTAGCGTTTCGTACTCGCGGGGGACGTATGCCGCATCAGCTTCATGATGTCGAGGAAATCAGCGCCCGCTTCGGCTAGCAGGCTTGCGAAGCCGTGTCGCATATCATGGAAGTGCAGATCCTTGCGCCCAACCGCCGCGCGCGCCGCCTCGGAACTGGTGCGCAGCGCACTTTCGGTCACGGCAAGCGGCATGCGCCGGGCAATCGAAAGCACCTGGCGCGCGATGGGCACCACGCCGGGCCTGCCGGTCTTGGTGTTGGAATCCAGCACGATTCGGCCATCGACGATGTGACGGCCCGGGCCCGCATTGACGCGCAGCAGTTCACTTTTGCGCAGGCCGGTATAGTAAGGCCAGCCGCACGAAATCCCCGCAATCCCGGTCCGGACAGGCGCTGGCAAGGTGTTCCACGAGTTCCACGTCGGGATAGACGTGGCGCTCATTGCTTTCGGTAAGGAGAATTACATAGATGGGCACCCGCAGCCACTTCCATCGGCGAGGAGTGCCTGCTTCATTTTCTCGCCGGCTTCCGGAACCTCTTCCATCGGCACGTGCTCGAGAAATGGGCGCAATGCGCGGGCTTTGTCCAGGCACGCGGTGTCTGCGTATTCCGGCGATTCCTGCCACCCATTTTGACCTGATTCCTGCCAGGCATTCCGGTCAATTCTGACACCACCGATTTCTCGTCAGCAATTGTCGCGACGCGGATAATCCTTCGCACAGCCCCGGTGTTCGCGGTGGCTCCGTGGAGACCGACCACGATTGCCCGGCGGGCAATGTCATGCTTCCTATAGGTGGTGTCGGTGTTTGCGACGCCGGCCGGATATCACCAGCCCAAACAGGCCGGAGGTCAGCAGCACCAGGCTTCCAGGCAGCGGTACCGGGGCTACGGCATCGTAGCCAATTGACTGCAATGCGATACCCTCCGGGGAAGAAGACCCAATCGATAGTGACGGCGAGCACACTTGCCATGACTGTACATAGCAAGGGCTGCCAGTCCAGTCCCCGTAGTCGCCGCTGGAGTTCTGGTTGAAATTGGCGATATCAGTGACGCCGCCATTATAGGAAAAATAGGAGGTGGCCGTTCCGGAGGTGGTGAGACTGGCTGTGTGTACGCCCGAGTATCGGAACAGGTCGAGCGGATGAATATACGTCTGTCCATGGTAGGTGGGCAGGGTTCCGCCATCGCTTACCACGGTATTGAGCACAGAACCGGACCCGCCGATACCGAGCACTTCATCCGTTTCGTGCTGGATGACGGCAACCGTAAAATCAGCCGTATTGACCGTTATGACACCGTCCAGGTTACCGCCAGACGAACCGCTAGTCGTAAGCTGCCCGCCACAGGTGGTGCACCCCAGAGCGCGCAGATCTGCCGTGGTGGCAAGGACGTACCCGGCGGTATTACCATACTGGAGGTTATTGTAGGCAGTCTGTTCGATCGTATTGCCATTCGTTGCGGCATCACCAGCCAGAGCGCTGGTGTACGCGCTGTAGGAGTTAAGATTGAACGAGCTCTCGCTCTGTCCGGCGTAGCTCACTCCGGAAGCAGTCGAGAAACCAATGCTGACGGTAATCGGGTTGCTGAAGTCCTGCCCGTAGACACTGATTGCGCTGTCGATTGTTGCCTGCTGGGATGTGCTCAGAGAACTGCTGAAGGTTGGGATTATAGTTAGAGCCTGTGCTGCGGGAGTAACCAGAAAAAACCCGCAGGCGGTACACAGTGTGACGACAAGCCCCCCGATTCGGTTGCTCGTTTGCATTTCTCCCCCCCCCCCTCTCTCTCTTTATCGTTGTTGCCGGGTCCGCCGTCGAATGGCGAGGTGCGCTACCCCACCCGCGACCCGCGCATAACTCTAGTGTCTGCACCACTGCGAATGACGGGTCATCCTTGGGATTTGGTATCGAGAACGTGTCCGGTAGTACGCCTTCATTCTGCTTCCCGCCGGCAATACACGGCAGGGACACAGCCGACCGCATGCTGCGAAAACACGACACACAAGGACGTTATCAATCCCTGCGGCGGCCGTCAAGCTACCTGTCGGTGTGCCAAGAAGTCATCTCATCACGGAAAGTGGGATGACATGCTGTAACCAAGATGAGGGTAGGCCCCTCGGCCTCGGCGGTCAGGCGCAGAGGCCAAACCACTCGGAGCTGCCGATGTTAAGAGTATCGGTGGTGAGCGTCCAGAGAAAAGGCAGCGGTACCGCTGTCAGGTGAGATATCGTGAGACGAACGCAAGTGAACCCTCGACGAAGTGTCGAGAACTGCACCCGATGCCAAAACCGGAATCTCGACAGAATTCCGGGATCAGTCCGCCGGCAGCCTGAATGCGGGGCGGATGGCATCCGGCATAGAGAGGGCGTGACACGATATCGGGCTTGGTTTACGGAACTTGGGAAGCTGTCGCGCGGATGCCAAGGGAGACGCACAAGAGGGCAACCCTTAAGTGCCAGAGTACCGATGCCGCGCACAGTGGCGGAGCCATGCGTAGTAGCGCAGACGTCCCGGTAATCGGGGCCAAGCAAAGGCATGGCCCGGCCCGATCGGCGTCGGAGGAACAACCGCACTCGCGGGAAGATTCCACGGCGACGATCAAGTCCTTTGTGATACCCAAACGTCTTATCTGGGAAGCCTGGAAACGCGTGGCCGCCAATCAGGGCGCGCCGGGCGTCGACAAGGAAAGCATCCAGTCCTTCCAGAAGCATTTGGGGAGAAATCTCTACACGTTGTGGAATCGGATGAGCGCGGGGAGTTACTTCCCCAAACCCGTTCGTCAGGTCGAAATCCCTAAAGCGGACGGGCGAACCCGCACGCTCGGGGTGCCCACCGTGACGGATCGGGTGGCTCAGATGGTGGTGAAGGAGTGGATCGAACCGGGGCTGGAGAACGTGTTTCATTCCTCCTCCTTCGGTTACCGGCCCGGCCGCAGTGCCCACCAGGCACTCGCGCAAGCGCGTCGCCATTGTTGGCGGCACGACTGGGTCATCGATCTCGATATCAGCAATTTCTTTGATACGCTTGACCACGATCTCCTCCTCAAGGCCGTGCGCAAGCACGTCCCGGAGTCCTGGATCCGGCTCTACATTGAGCGATGGCTGAAATGCGATAGCGAAACGCCAGACGGTGAGCTGATTTCCCGCACGCAGGGAACCCCTCAGGGCGGTGTGGTCAGCCCCGTTTTGGCAAATCTCTACTTGCATTACACCTTCGATGCGTGGATGCAGAAGTATCACCCGGGCGTGCCGTTTGAACGCTATGCGGATGATGTCATCTGCCACTGTCGCAGCGAAGGGGAGGCACAAGCCCTTCTGGACGCCATTCGTAATCGACTCGCGCAGTGTCATCTGGCACTCCATCCCGAGAAGACGCGCGTGGTGTACTGCAAGGACGGCCGCAGGCCGGGTGATTCAGCACACACGCAGTTCGACTTCCTGGGCTTCTGCTTTCGAAGACGAAGTGTGCAGGATCGCAACGGCAAGTTATTCATCGGCTTCAACCCGGCGGTGAGTCCGAAGGCGTTGAAGCACATGAACCTCGCTCTGCGGGAACTGTGTCTTCATCGCCAGATCCACTGGAACCTTGAGCAGATCGCGGCTCGCATCAACCCGATGGTGCAGGGATGGGTGCAGTATTTCGGCATCTTTCATCCGCTGCCGTTGGAGCGCTTTCTGGCGCGAATCGATCTGCGCTTGGGCCGCTGGGTACGTCGCAAGTACAAGCGGATACGGGGGCATAAACGCCGTTCCTGGGCATGGCTCAAGGGCGTGCGGGCCATCTTCCCGCGACTGTTTGTACACTGGGAATATCTCTATCTCAAAGGCCAACGGGCTGGAAGAGCCGTATGAACCGAGAGGTTCACGTACGGATCCGTGAGAGCCCGAGGGGGAAGTTCCTTCGGGCCACTCGACCCTGAACCATTCACGCGGCGACAGGTGATCTGTGGGTGCATTATCTGAGGGCGTGCTTGGATGGTACGCCGCGGGGTGGCAAGAAAAACAACGAGGGGCACTGCCCGGATTCGGATTGTCAACCATAGTTGACAACAGTCAAGTTGTCAACTATAGTGCACATGTGATCGAACTCATCAAGAGCAGCGCGTTTGACCGCTGGATCCGAAGCCTGCAAGACCGCCGAGCAGTAGCGCGTATCCAGGTCCGTCTCGACCGGCTTGCCGGTGGGAACCCGGGCGACGTGAAGCCTGTGGGTGAAGGCATCTCTGAGATGAGGATCGACTACGGACCCGGCTACCGGGTCTATTTCATGCGGCGGGGGCTGGTCGTGATCGTGTTGCTGTGCGGCGGCGACAAGCGCAGCCAGCACCGGGACATCGCCCGCGCCAAAGCCATCGCCGCACAGTGGAAGGACCAAGCCCATGACCAAGACTGAAACCTTCAGCCGTTACGACACAGCAGACTATCTCAAGACCGAGGCAGACATCGCGGCCTATCTTGAGGCCGCGATCGAGGAAGGTGGCAACGATCCTGTTTTTGTCGCGCGCGCACTGGGCGTTGTCGCCCGTGCCCGCAATCTGAGCCAGCTTGCCCGCGAGACCGGCATGAGTCGGGAGGGTCTTTACAAAGCCCTCTCCGGCGAGGGCAACCCGAGCTTTGCAACCGTGGCGAAGATAGTGCAGGCCCTTGGCCTTCGCGTAACGTTCCGTCCCGCCCTGGCACCTGCTCAGCCTAAGCCGCCCAGCGCTGCGCGCCGCGGAGTGGCAAAGAGACCAACAAAAACAGGCATTCGCCGCCGCGCTTAGCTTACGGCTTGTTGATTTGCATTTTAGAATGACCCCACAATGCAGTAGTTTTGCAGATTGCATTGACCCCGATGCCTGGGATGTCACTGAGGTCGTTCAATAACATGCAGGGGCAATGGTGGGTCACGCCATGACGCAAATCGAGGATCATTATTTGACGCAATTCTACACCATGTCCAATATGGCCGGATCGACGCGCAGACCATTCGACGGAGACGCGACCATGGACATCAGGCCCATTAAGACAAAATCCGATTATCGCGCGGGCACTCAAGGAAGTTGAGTGCATTGATGCCTGCCAAGCCCCGTACGCGCGAAGGCGATCGGCTTGAGGTGCTGGTGAACGCCCGTCGAGGCGTGCGGGGCAAGGCACTATCCACTCGGTCTACCGGATCCTGTGGAGGCAATCAAGTTCACCATGGAGAGTAAAGGATTATCCGTGAATGACCTCGAACCCATGATCGGCCGCTTCAAACGCGCACTACGAAGCGCTCAGCCGCTGGCATCCGCTGACATCGTAGATGATCTGGGCGCGGCACGAGCGCGTAGGGATCCCGGCCCAGCATCGGATCCGGCAACCGACAAACACCCGCGCCGAATGGCGTCTCTCCCAAATGGGATATGAGTGTTGCGCGAATGCAACGTTTTCGATTCATCAAGGCATCTAGAAGTGGATGTGCCGCCCAGCGCCTGCCGTTCAAGATCGGGCGCGGGACGTCAGCGGTGATGAACGTTTTCCATTGCGGGGTGCTCAAATGCCGCCAGCGCATGGTCACGGAGATCTCCCCGAAGGGCGCGATATCCACTGCCGTCACCAGATCCTGCCGCACGCGAGCATGCCGATCGCGTGCAGACTTCCTTGTCTATGGTGCGATACGACAGCCTGCTCATGAAGGGTGAAGTCCGCAAAACTGATATGACTTCTGACGTCATATCTTCATGCATGGCAATTCCGGTTAACTGGTCCTGTGTTTGCCGCAAGCTTCTATGAAAATAGCCCAATTCTCAGCGTTGTTCTTGGCCTTGGCGGAATTCTCGGCAGCGAGATCTTTCGCCCGTTGGGCGCCGTAGGCGTTATTTCCGTTCGCTAGTTTTTCGTCATCCGTGCTTAGAATGGCGTGGGTCAGTTCATGGATCACGGTTTCGAACTTGCTTTGATTCCAGCCAGTGGTATCCGTGATGCCGTTGGACATTGGCAGATATCTCGGCAGTCTGTTAAAAGCGGAATTCAGCAGGACCTGACGTCCTTTGTAGTTCTGAGTGGCGCCGGGCACTATACTTGTTGCGCTGCCTGGCAATGCAGCAGCATTCTCTCCGGTATTTCGCTCATCCAGGTCTCTGACTCCAATCGTGATTTCCTGCAGGTTGATTACCCTTCGCATCTGTTCCAGCTGCTGCTTTGCTGTTTTCTTCCAAGCCATAGAGGTGTCGCCGAACCAGCGTTGCAAAGCTGTATTGGCAGCTCCCGAATCAATCCTTTTCCGGCATTCGTTAATGGCATTTATTATGACCATTGAGTCGATTTCTGATGAGAGTCCTGGGGTGGAAAATTTAAAGCTCATGACTTAGCTCCTCCGTTACGGAACCATTGAGGTGAATTGGGCGGGTGTGGTGACTGAAATCACACCGCCCCACGTGCACATACATTTCGACATGCTATCGAGGGCCGGCATCTTCCCGATCATCACGGTGGGTGACCCCGGAACCCAGGGTGCCGCGGTCACCGGGATGCAGGGCATCGGAGTTAGCACGCCTAGGGCGGCAGCAGTGGCTGAAGCCACCTCAGGATTGGCCATGCTCATGCACATCCCGAATGGGGGAATGTTGACTATCGGTAGGTGATCCATGATGTTTGCAGCAGGTGTACCTGCCAGGGTCCTGTTTGTGGGCAGCACGTTCAGCGCGCTCGGTGCCATGCCGAACGTGCATATCATCATTGAACCGGTGGTAACGAGCTGTCCCATAATCGTTTTTACCTGCAATTTAACGGACTAAGCGGTCCTGAAAGCGGCAAGCCCTTCCGCTAGGGCCGCACGAACGCAATCTGTCCGGAGCCTGACCCTTATAAAAGGCGCGGCCCTGTACGCCTGAAAAGGGCAGACACTATTCGCCCCGGTATGGCCAGGATTGGCTCGTCGCACGCCGCGGCGCGACCGCAGCTGCCGGAATAAAGGCGTATAGGCCGCATGAAATCAACAATTCATCCCGTTTGTCCGGTTCCGCCGCGTGCTATATCAATCCCCTGTCCCAGGAATTGCCGGTACTTGTCTGTGGCCTTTTCGGGCTCGCGAAAGACCGCGGACAGCATTACCGCGCCGGAAATGGCTTTGGCGCAAAGGTCGTCGGGTGGTGGCACAACGGGCAGCTCCTCCGGTGACAGGCTGCCGCTGCTCCAGAAGACGGCGATGGAAGCCCAACTGGCAGGGTTATCCAATCCCGCAGCCTGAGCGGCCTCCATGGCGGGCCTGCGGTTGGATTCATTGGGAAAATATACCCACTGTTCCGCGGTGTCGAGGCACTTGAGCTGATCGGGCGTGGCATGGCTGCCTAGGGTCGAACGCGCTGCCAGGCAGGCCCACCAGACGCCTTCCCGCTTGGGAAGGGCGTGGGCGAGAAAGCGCGTGGCATCGGTCCATAGGCCGCGCTCGACGAGTACAGACAGATAGGCGAGGGGAGCAAGCGAGCCTGTGAGCAGGGCGCTCGCTTCTTGCCCGAGTTCAAGCCCCCGACAAATGTCGATGGCGCGGGTGGCTGTGATTTTGGTGAGATCGCTTGCAGGTTCCATGAATCGTTTCCGCAGTGACTAGGTGAATGCCGGATGCCTCCAACGTCTTTACTAGTTGATCATGACCATGCCGCCCTTAATGGTCAGCATCCCGTCGCCGGCGATTTCCCCCATAGCGCCCTTGACGTTGAACATCAGGCTGGCGTTGATCTTGATCTGCATGCCTGTAATGGTGATGCCCATCTGATCGATCTTGATGCTGTTCGCGCCCACCTTGAGTTCGATCGCTTGCATGGCCTCGGTCGTTGAACCGCCCAGTGCGAGTTTGGTTGAGGCATTGCCGGCGGTCAGCTCCAGCGTGTGATTGCCTTGCAGCAGTTTGACGGCACAGTTGCCGGAATCGAGCGTGAGGTTGTCGTTGCCGGTGTCCAGTTTGACGGTGCGGTTGCCACCGGTCAGGGTCAGATTGTCGTTGCCCTGGGTGAGGGTGACCGCGCGGTTGCCCTCAGTCAACTTAAGGATGTCGTCACCCTGGTCGAGCGTCACGCTGCGTTTCCCTTTCTGGAGCGTCCGGGTCTCGTCGCCTTCCGTGATCGTGGTGGTCAGGTTCTGCTTGATTTCCGTCGTTTTGTCATTGTCCACCTTGAGGGAGTCATCATGCTTGACATGGCGCGTGAGGTCCTTCTGCGCCTGGAGGGTCACGGCCTCTTCGCCCTTCTTGTCATTAAAGCTGAGCTCGTTGTACATGCTGGATTCGCCTTTCGGCCAGCTCCGGGTTCTGATGCCTGATACATAGGCATTTTCACCCATGGGGAAAGGCTGCGACAGTTGCCCGTTATAAACGCAACCGGTGATCATGGGCCGGTCGGGGTCTCCGCCCAAAAACGATACGATGACTTCCTGGCCTACCCGTGGAAGGATAACGCCTCCCCATCCACCGCCGGCCACGGACTGGCTGGTGCGGACCCAGCACGACTCATCGTCGTCACGATCCCAGTGAAATCTCACCTTGATCCGGCCGTATTTGTCGGTATGAACCGAATCCTTATCGTTATCATCCTTCTTGCCCGGACCCAGAACCACGGCGGTTTCGATGCCCTGGACCGTGGGTTTCGGGGTGATCAGGGGCGGGCGAAATACCATTTCGGCCGGTATCCCCTGAAAGCGGTTTGATTGCTCGTATCCGCCTTTTCCATTTTGATCGTATGAGCCGCCGCTGGCGCTGTATTCGATGGCCGTAATGACAAAGGTCGTCTGGGATTTGTCCGGGGAGGGCGTGTCCGAGTCCAGCTGGAATTTTCCGCCGGCGAAAAGCGTGCTGCAGTTGCTGGTGGCGATAAATCGGGTTGAGCTGGTTTCTTCCTGCTCGATGCGAAGCTTGGCAATGAATTGACCGTTGTTTGTTTCCTTGTATCCGCCCGGATATTCGTAGCGCTCGTACTTGCTCTGTTCTTCGCTGCCGCCTACGGTGCTCGTTTGCGTCCGCAAGTTATTGGTGGACTTCTCGAAATCGTAATCGGTATGGCTCCATTTGCCGGCCGCAAAGTCATACTGTCGGTCCCAGCTCATAATTTGTTCGATGCCCCTGGTGCCGGATGAGTAGACGATTTTCTTCTGGGGGCAATCCTTATACCCGCTGGTGCCGTTGGCCACAACCATCTCGTGGCGGCCATTTTCGTGGCGGAAGTAGTAAAAATATCCCTCGCGCTCCATGATCCTGGATACGAACGCGAAATCGGTCTCGCCGTACTGGACGCAGTACTCCAGTTTGTTTGCCTCGCCGCTCAACTCGAACTTGACCACATGGCCGAATCCGTGTGCCTTGAAGATTTCGTCCAGGATATCTTTAGGCGTCTTGTCTGAAAATATCTTGAAATTGCTGCTGTAGCTCAGAAACCAGAGCCAGGGTCGCACGACCGCCTGGTACTGGCGCAGGTCGTTCATGCCAGCAGGACCGCAGTCGAATCTACTGACCATGCCGTTAAAATAGCGTCTCTCATTATCCTTGCCGGGCATGGAAAAGGTCAGGCTTTTGCCTAATAAGTGATAGGGATTGATTTTTTTATCGCCTGCAAGCAGGTCGAGCGTGAACGAAAAGGGCTCGGATAGCGCTTCCCTTCCGGAGAATGACACGAGCAGCAGCTCGTCCCCGCTGCCCAGGGGACTCTTGTCGATTTTGAGCGCGCGCTTTTCCTGGGTATACGAGGTGTCAGCCATGGCAATACTCAAATGGATACAAGGAAGCTGCTCCACACATCCCGCTCAGGGGATTTCCCTGAGCGGGGGCTAGACTGCCGTGCATAGCCAAGAATCAGGACAGTTGACCCTTTTGCAAATCGAAGGAAATCTTTTCCGGACTCTTGTTCTTGTTGGTTGCGTCGAACGGAACGTAACTTACTTCCAGTTTGGTGAAATTGAGGCTGATTGACTCCGTGGGTTCGTCCCCGCCAGAGGACATGGAGAAGCCAGAGATCATGCAGTCCGTCAATTCCCAGGTGAGGTATTTTTCCTGTTTGGCGCTCTTGTCCTGACCCGTCCTCGTGAATTCGATGGTGACCTTTTTGGCTTCGCCGTTCAGGGATTCCTTGAACAAGGCCGGAGAAGCCGAGTCCGATCTCTTGGTAATGACGATCTCCGAAATCGAAGGGTCGCCATTGAGGCGGTTCTTGCCGTCGAGCGTACCGGCGGAGATGGCACGGCCGATGCCCAACTGGATGCTATCGACGGCGAACCACTCCTTATGTCCTTCTTCTGGGACGGGACCCTTGATATCACCGTATTTGATATAGATCATCGCGACTTCTCCTTTCTTGTTGATTAAAAAAATGATGGTCAATGGCCGTATGCTGATGTTGCGTCCAGTTGAGCATCTCGGGTAGCGGTCGTCATTAACAATCAGCTTATGTCATATGCAAAGCCATTTTCGTTGAGATCGACCCGTACAGCGGCAAATGCCTCACGTGAGGCAAGTTTTGCCAGAAACTTTTCGGACAGATTCGGGAGCAAGGAACGATTGAGGATATGATCGACATTGCGTGCGCCGCTGTCGACTTCATGACAGCGCTCGGCAACCCCGTTTACGAGGGCATCTGTGTAGCTCAGGTCCGCATTGTAGTTCTCACGGACACGTCTTGCGATTTTCGCCAGCTTCAAGCGAATGATGCGTTTCATGACATCATCGCTGAGCGGGAAGTAGGGAACGACCGTGATGCGACCGAGAAACGCCGGCTTGAAGCTCTTGAGCAGCTCGGGGTGCAGAGCCTCGGCGAGACCCTGTGCATCGGGCATGGTCTCCGGGTCGGCGCACAGGTTCATGATCGCCTCGGTACCCGCGTTGGTAGTAATGATGATGACGGTATTCTTGAAGTCGATGTCGCGTCCCTCGCCATCCTTCATTTGACCCTTGTCGAACACCTGGAAGAAGATGTCCTGCACACCGGGGTGAGCCTTTTCCATCTCGTCGAGCAGGATGACGCTGTAGGGCTTGCGGCGCACCGCCTCGGTGAGCACACCGCCCTCCCCATAACCCACGTAACCGGGCGGTGATCCCATGAGCAGGGAGACCTTGTGTTCCTCCTTGAATTCGGACATGTTGATGACGGTCATATTCTGTTCGCCGCCATAGAGCAGGTTGGCCAGAGTGATCGCCGTCTCAGTTTTTCCAACACCACTGGTCCCCGCCAGCATGAACACGCCGATCGGCCTGCTCGGGTCGGAGAGCCCGGCCCGTGAGGTGCGGATACTCTCAGCGATGGCGTTCAAAGCGTGGCTCTGGCCGACAACGCTTTCCTCCATCCGGTTCTTTAGATCGAGGATGGCGTGTATCTCATCGCTCATCATGCGTCCGGCCGGTATGCCGGTCCATTCCGACACGACCTGTGCGACGGCCTGACTGTCGACCACCACGTACAGGAGCGGCGACTCGCCCTGCAAGGCAAGCAGTTCCTGGGTGAGAATATCGAGCTCGCGTCGCAGGGCGGCGCTGTCAGCGGGAGACAGGGATGAAGTTGGCGCGGGATGCGCGATTGACGCCCTTGGGTCTGTGGGCGCAGCGGGCGAGCCGGGTGCGGGGTTTGCGGCAGGGAGTTCCACCGGGGCGAGCTCGGGTCGGTTTTCGAGGCGTGCGCGCAGGCCCTGGATCTTGCGGACGAGCTGACGTTCCTGTCCCCATCGCGTTTTAAGCGCGGCAAGTTGCGCCTCGACCTGCCCTTGCTCGGCAGCCAGCCTGCCCAGTTCTTCTGCATGATCTGCCCCGGTCTCCGATTCCTGCGAAAGGATGCGCGTTGCCACGGCGATCTGGTCAAGACGCCGCTGCGCATCCTCGATCTGGGGCGGTGTGCCGGTTTGGCTCATCGCGACGCGCGCGCAGGCAGTGTCGAGCAGGCTGACCGATTTGTCGGGAAGCTGCCGGCCGGTAATGTAACGATGTGACAGGCGTACCGCCTCCCTGACCGCCTCGTCGAGTACACGCACGCGGTGATGACCTTCCAGGGTCGCGACCAGTCCGCGCATCATCTCGATGGCGAGCGCCTCGGAGGGCTCTTCCACCTTGACCGTCTGGAAGCGCCGGGCGAGTGCCGCATCGCGTTCGAAGTACTTTTTGTATTCCGCCCAGGTCGTGGCGGCAATGGTGCGCAATTCCCCTCTCGCCAGGGCCGGCTTGAGAAGGTTCGCCGCGTCGCCCTGACCCGCCTGTCCTCCGGCACCGATCAGGGTATGGGCCTCGTCAATGAAGAGGATGACCGGTTTGGGCGAGGACTTGACTTCGTTGATTACCGACTTGAGCCGGTTCTCAAACTCCCCCTTCACTCCGGCGCCTGCCTGCAGAAGGGCAAGATCCAGCGAGCGGATCGAAATATCCCGCAACGCAGGCGGCACGTCACCTGCCGCCACGCGCAGGGCAAATCCTTCCACCACCGCGGTTTTGCCGACGCCGGCCTCGCCGGTCAGGATGGGATTGTTCTGGCGCCTGCGCGTGAGGATATCGACAACTTGCCTGATTTCCGCATCACGGCCGAGGACGGGGTCGATGTTGCCCTGGCGCGCCTGTTCGGTCAGGTCAATCGTGAACTGATCCAGCGCGGCGGTCTTCCCCGGGGCGCCGGTCTGCCGGACGTGGTCCGTGCCGGCAGCGGCATCGCCGGCCGCTTCCGGTGCGCCAGCGATCAGTCTGGGCAGGTCGTTTTGCAGGGCGTCGGCCGACAGCCGGGTCAGTTCTTTGGAAATGCCGCGGGCCATGCGCGCGAGCGTGTCATTACTGATGAGCGCTGCGATCAGGTGACCCGACTCGGCCTGGCTGGCACCGTATTCGAGGGAGGCAAGCACCCAGGCCTCGCGCACCCAGTCCACCAGATGGGGCGAGAGTGCCGGCGCCCGTGAGTTGCCGGTTTTCATGGCATCGAGCGCAGCGGTCAGGTCCCGGTTCAGGCCCGAAAAATTGACGCCGTAATGCTTGAGGATGATGGAGGCTTCGCTGTCCGGGTTTTCCAGCAGCTTGATCAGCCAATGTTCGATTTCAACATTGTAGTGGGTGCGCGCCATGGTCAGACCCACAGCCTCCTCGAGCGCCTTGCGGCAGGCAGAGTTGAGCTTGTCGATCAGCGCTTTAACATCCAGTTGGGACATGACTTTCGTCTCCAATTCATCGTCAGCAGGCTCCAAAGAACCTGTCTTTTTAAGGCGTCGTCCTTACCTGATCCGGGGCTGCGATTGCGGCTCCGGGGGCGAGATGCAAACGTCCTCGTTAATGCCGGTCTGGGGGCCTGCCAGCCAGGTCTCCCAGCCCAGCGCGAATGGGTCCGCGCCCTTGCTGCATAGCCGGCAGGGCGTAATCGCGGCGCTCTCTATGCAAAGTACGATGTCGAAATCCAATTCGTGGCCGACGTAGGCGCGTGTCAGTGCACAGACCTCGGTCAAGGTGCGGCTTCCTGGCAAGAGGCGCTTGAACATCGCCCGCGCCAGCGGGCCGATGCGCAGCCGGAATCGGCTCTGCACATCCCAGAAGTGCTCACCGAGATGGGTGTCGACACCCAGCCGGTTGAAATGACCGGCCCGATCGGGGCCGGACGGCAGACGGGAGACTTGCTCCCGCTCGATTTCGAGCCACTGTCCCTGGAACTCATGGACCTCGACCGGTACCCCCAGATAGTCGGCCAGGAGATCGGCCAGTCCATGTGCCGGCCGGGCATGACTTGAATAACGGCCGCTGTTGAGGAGAAGAGCGGTCTGCGCTACATCCGTGTGAACCCGGTCTGCGTGCGTTGAAAGGCCCGACAGGCTGCGGATGGCCATGGAGAAGGTATCTTCATCCGGTTGGTCGGGGTTCCGGTTGAACGGATGGCGATATTTGCGCCAGGCGCGGTTGAACAGCGAGAGCGTGCGGTGATTGAAGAGGTCGAGGAAATCCCGCAGTGATGAATCGTTGGCCTTAAGGCGGGACAGGATTAGGTCGGTATAGTGCTCAGGCAGGACCCCGGCGGGTCCGGCCAGGCCCATGAAGGTGACCGTGACCTCGGGCGGTGCTCCATCCTTGCCTTCACCGGCCGGCGTTACGGTCGTAATGTCTGCCGCCGGGAAGCTGCGCGAGGGGAGCGATCTGAAGCGCAGGGCCTCCTTGGCCGGGATGTGGTCGTAGCCCACCGGTCCGCTCCGGTCATCGTCATGCCCGGCCTGCCAACGCCCCGCAGCCTCGAGGATCCGTACCGCCTGGAAGAACTCAAAGCGGTAGGGCTCTCGGTGCAAACGCTGCATCAGAGCAGTGTACGTTCGCCTACGCGTGCCGGCCATTTGTGAAGTACTCCCTCTTTGCCCTTGATGCGGGCCACGAAACGGGTGAATGAGTTCATGGAGCCATAAAGGGCCATGAATCGGTCCAGCACGCTTGCGAACAGAAACAGGCTGCTGCCGGCGAAGCGTTGCGGGTCAAATTCGACCGTGATCTCGATACCGGCTGCAAGGCCGCTGTGGCCTCCGGACATGACCCGGCCCGCAACGCGACGACTGCTGAGCGATTGGATGCTGTCGATCATGTTGCGTGACTCGGCCGAACCATTGAAGTTGTATAGATGCAGAATCTCACGCAATGAGCCCGCACCCTCAGCATCGTTGCTCAGCGAGAGGTGATTGAGCGTCAGGTGCGAGATCAGTCGCCAGAGTGCGCCCCTGCCCAGGTCCGGGCGGATCGTGCGGGTCGGGGGCGTCAGGCAGATGATTTTCGCGACCGGGGCCGTGGCCTCACTGAGCTGCAGGCGTGGCTGTCCGCCTCCAAAAGGCAGACGTGACGGCAAATCGCGATTCAGGCAGGTAGATTCCACGTGGACGACCCAATCCAGCGCCTCGGCAGGGGAAAATTCCGGATCAACGAGCGAGAGGTAGATCTCTGTGCCTGGATCATCGCTATTCGATGCGCGCCTTGCGACACACCAGAGCACGGTGTCCTCGTCGGCCGCGCCGTCGCGATGGCCGAAAAAAGGACGATACTCGGCGGCGGTTCCCGTCGGCGAGGTGCCGGTGACCCTGTCTATGCTGTAAATCTCGTGAGCCAGCGGGCGGCGAGCGTCGGGTATCAGGTGATGCTCGGTTCGGTAATGGTCGAGGGTAAACGGCTCAACAGACTGGCGGAAGAGGTTCACGACAGGGGTGCAGCCAAGCACGAAGGTATCGGCCCGAACATTGTGATCGAGTTCCGACGCCGTGCCGTCGAGATACACAATCAGCTCAAGCGTCTCGCCGCTGCGGGCAGCGAGTTGTGAGAGTCCCGAGAACTCCACGAAAAGGAATTTTTCCGGAAAAACGAAAAATTCGGTGAGCAGGCGGTACCCGACCGAGGACTGGCGGGGGTAGGGCAGAAGGCCCTCGCTGACGCCAAAGCCTACCGGCTGGACGCATTCAGGGCCGAGGGTCCCCAACTCGCCGTTAGGAAAAGTGGCGGCGACCTCAAGGACGTTGTTGAGCAGTAGCTCGTACAGCGGGTAGACGTGCTGGGGTTGCCCCTTCAGATAGACCCGCAGGCGGTCGGGTTGCAAAGCGCTGATCGGCTGGGCACCGGCTATGGATTTGAGGCTGAGCCTCAGCAACGCCCGGGCCTCGCGGCTCCTGGGCGTGGCAGGCGCCCCGCGGGTATGGCTGGTATACCGGGCATCGGTCACCTCGATGGGCCATAATTCGACCGGATAGCAGGTCCGGAACCGGCAGGGCTCGCCCTGGATGGGTTCGCTCTCGATACTGGTCTGCGCGGGGATCACATGCTTGTCGCTGATATCCGGCATCGGGACAAGCTGCGTGATCGCGAGCGCAGGTATCGGGGCGAGATAATGCGGGTACAGGATTCCCAGCATCGATTGGGTCAGTTCCGGGAAATCATCATCCAGCTTCTGGCGGATGCGCGCATTCTGGAAGGCGAAGGCCTCGATCAGCCGGCTGACGTGCGGGTCCTCCACCGCATCCTGACTGAGCCGCAGCCTTCCGGCGATCTTGGGGTGGCGGGCCGCGAAGTCGCCCACCGATTCGCGGATGAAGGCCAGTTCGCGGTTGTAATAGGGGAGGAGTTCATCGGTCATAGTCTGCCCCCCTGATCTCAAAGTTGTAGGTCGAGGGATCCAGCATCGAGTCGAATATGATCGGCTCAGGCGCCGGATCGGCATAGACGAGCGCGTCAATGCGAAATCTGAGGCTGCCATCCTGAGGGTTGGCGTTGTCGACGAAAGAAACCTCCACACTCTTGAACCTGGGTTCCCACCGCCGGATCGCGTACTCCATGGCGTCTCGCAACCGGTCGCGGGTTTTGGCGGAATTGATGGTCTCGCTGGAAAAGTCGGGCAGGCCATAGCCCAGCAAGGAGTCTTCGATGCCGGCCAGGTGCTCGTCGTGCAGCAGGCAGCGGCTCCGGGTGTTGAGCAGATTTTGCAGGTCACGCATGATGGACTGGTGAAGCTGCCGCAGGACCTGGGTCCTTGAAGATTCCGGTTCCTCCCGAACCTCCGGGTGGTCATCGAGCAGCCGGTCCAGCACTGACGGCAAAAGTGGCTGTGTGCGCTTGATCTGTGCCATATCGCTCAGGGCTCGACTAATGCGCCGTATTGAAGGCGATTGAGACCAGCTCCATGACCGGATAGGTCATCTCGCCTGCGAGAAATACCCGCTGCCCCAGACCGCGAACAGGAGCGCCGTTTACCTCAACCCACTCGGTGACCCTGCCCAGGCGGATGTCGGCGCCATGTTCCCCCGTCAGGGGGTACAGTGCCGGCAGGAAGACCTCCCCATCGGTGCCATCGGTTGTGCACATTCTGACGCGGCGCCAAATGAGGTCGCGGGGTCTTTGCGGCGTATGAAATTCGATTGATTCAACACCGGACATCGGGATCCAGAAGTATTTGCCGGTGCTGGTCATGACCTCGAACAGGCCGGATGTCAGATCGTCGAGGTCCCTAAACCCAGAAAACGGTGTGCCGTTGCAAGTTCCCTCGAGGGCGGGTTGTGCCGCCTGCGCAGCTTCCAGGCACGCAAGCGCCTCCTTGAAATTACCATCGCGTATGAGAACCCAGGCCTCAAGATGCCGCTTCAGCCACGCGGGCGGCTCGGTCAGGAACTCAGGCAGCCGCCCCTCGGCGAAGAACTGGCTTCGGGCCTGGGCCGCGCGTACCAGCTGCCGGACCAGGCTGATCGTGGGTGCCGATTGGTCCGCCTGCCGGAACAGGAACTCGAGGTGAATGTCGGCACGGTCCAAGGACCCCGCAATGCACAACAGCTCCGCCAGCAGTCCGCGCGCCGCCGAATCCGTTGGCGAGGACTTGACGGCCGAGGCCGCGGCGGCGATGGCCTCATCAAGCTGGCCGGCGGCAAAAAGGGATGAGGCGTTGTCATTCATCCTTCGGGGTCCATGGCAAGGTTAGGTAGGTTGAACGGAGGCCACTTGTGTAACGAGCCTGATCGAAGAAGCGAGGTGATCGAGTTGCAGGTGCGGTCGCAAGTGCATCACACAAAAGAAGTTCCCGGGTTTGTCGAGCTGTTCACGGACTTCAACCCGGGCCTCTCGCAGTGGGTACTTCATGCGCATTTCATGCGAGGCATCGTCGTTACCGACGGTGTAACCGTGCAGCCAGCTTTGCAGATAGTCCTGGCAGCGCTCGGCGGTGACCAGCGAACCGATCTTGTCCCGCATCATGATCTTGATATAGTGAGAGAATCTAGAGGCGCAAAGAAGGTACTGCAGGCTGGAGGAAATGCGGGCGTTTTGATTTGCCCCGTCGTGCGTATAGGTCTGGCTGCGCTGCATGGAGGCGTTGCTGTAGAAGGCCGCCCAGGGTGTGTCCCGGCAGACGCACAGGGGGATGAAGCCGAGCTCCGACAACTCCCGTTCCTGATTGTCCGTGATCAGGACATCGGTGGGGTACTTCGGAATGAGGCCGTCGCGGTCGGTGGCGAAGCTGTCGGTCGCGAGTCCCGTCACGAGACCCGCCTCTTCGGCCGGCAGGCGGACGCCGCGGATGTCGGCCGTCCAGCCGGACTGGGCGAAGCAGCGTGCAACGACCGACCCCAGGGCATATACCGCGGTACCCCAGAGATAGCCATCCGCCGATTCGCCCCCGACATCCTCCCGGAACCCGAAACCATCCGCGCGCCTGCAGTCATCGTGGTAGGGACGCCGCCTCAGCACGCGTGGCAGGACAAGCCCCAGAAAACGGGAGTCCTCGCTGTCGCGCAGGGACTGCCAGGCAGTGTGCCGCGGGCCGCGAAAGGAGTCAGCAAGATCGATCGGCATTTCAAGGTTGGCGAACCGGTCGATGCCGAACAGCGTCGGATGGACGCCGATGATGAGAGGCGCGAAAGCGGCTGCGGCGATATGAGACAGAGTGCCGAGGGTGCTGATGTCGTTGCAGGGGTAGTCGTCGGCGGGCTGCTCGCGAATCTCGTAGTCAGCAAGGAGCAGCCCGTATGGTTCGCCTCCGGAGCGATCGAACTCTTCGCTGTAGATTTTCCGGAACAGTTGGGACTGGTCGAACTCGATGGCCCGCGCGCAGTCGCGCGTCAGCTCCGACCAGCTCAGATTCAAGGTCCTGACGCGCACCTGGTGCCCGTCCGGCAACCCGTCTGTCAGGAACTTGAGCCCTCGCCAGGACGCCTCCAGGGCCTGGAACCGGGGATGATGGAGGATCGCGTTGAGCTGGGCGTTTATCGCGGCATCCAGGCGGGCGATGTCCAGGGCGAGCGACCGGCGCAGCGAGCCGGGCTCGCAGGAGGGTGGCGGGCCGGCGTGGCGTTTTTGCCACCACAGCGAGGCGACCTGCACTGCATCTCGGGCCTCATAAAGTGAGTCAAGTTGTCCGGGATCCGCGAGTGCCATGGAACAGTATTGCCGTGTGAAGGAAAGAGCCGCGCCCAGGCCTGGCCTGGTGGCGCGGTCGTATACGCCTTGCTCAGCCGCCCATCGTAGGGATCTTGGCCACCATGCGCATCGAGGTCGTCAGTTCCTCCATCTGCAGCCAGGGCCGCAGATAGGCGACGGCATTGTAAGAGCCAGGTTGACCGGGTATTTCCTGGACAGTGACCTGGGCCTCGCGCAGAGGGTATTTGGCCTTCATTTCGGCGCCTGCATCCGGGTTGCCATTGACGTAGTTCATGATCCAGCGATTGAGCCAGCCTTCCGCGTCTTTGGCCTCCATGAACGAGCCGATCTTGTCGCGCCCCATCATCTTGAGGTAGTGGGCAAAACGCGAGGTCGCCATGAGATACGGGAGCCGCGCCGAGATGGCGGCGTTGGCCGTTGCATCCGGGTTGTCGAATTTGGCGGGGCGCTGGGCCGTCTGCGCACCGAAGAACACGGCGTAATCCGTGTTCTTGTAGTGGCACAGCGGCAGGAACCCCAGCTTGCTCAGTTCCGCCTCCCGGCGGTCGGTGATGCCGATTTCAACCGGGCACTTGGCGTCCATGTCGCCGTCTTCTGTCATGAAGGTGTGCGTTGGAAGGCCCTCCACCTTGCCGCCGCCCTCGGCGCCCCGGATGGTGGTGCAGAAACCGGACTGGGCGAAGGAAGCAGTGAGGCGCGTACCCAGGGCATAGGCGGCATTGGACCAGGTGTAGTGGTTATGATCCATGGGCAGGGGTTTGCCCTTGTCGTCCATGGGGGCTTCTTCGTAACCGAATTCCTCGATCGGCTTGGTAGCGGACCCGTAGGGGAGCCGTGCCAGAACCCGGGGCATGGTGAGGGTGACGAACCGCGAGTCGTCGCTGTCTCTGAAGCTGCGCCAGCGCGTGTATTCTGCGCTGTCGAACACCTTTTCCAGATCGCGAGGTCTGGACAGTTCCTGCCACTCCTCGAGTCCGAACATGCCGGGGGCGACCGCCGAAATGAAAGGGCAGAAGGCCGCTGCCGCCACGTGGGACATGTTCGTGAGCAAATCAATGTCCTCGGGGTGGGTGGTGAACTCATAGTCGCCGATGAGTGCGCCATAGGGTTCGCCTCCGGGACTGCCGAACTCATTTTCGTAGAGCTTCTTGAAGGCCTGGCTCTGGTCGAACTCGACGGCCTTGTCGAGATCCTTGAAGAGTTCGCGCTTGGAGAGATTGAGCACCTTGATTTTGAGTTGGGTGCCGGTTTCGCTGTTCATGACGAGGTGGTGTAAACCGCGCCAGCTGCCCTCGAGCTTCTGGAATTCCGGGGCGTGCATGACCTGGGCCAGCTGCTTGGACATCTGGGCATCGAGCAGCTGGATGGCCTGTTTGATCGTGACGGTCAGATTGCGACTGAAGGTGACAGTGCCTTTGAGTGCCTCCTGGGTCAGGTTCCGGATCAGGTCCTCGGCTTCGGAACGATCCGT
Source organism: Gammaproteobacteria bacterium (assembly GCA_028068195.1). Taxonomy (GTDB): domain Bacteria; phylum Pseudomonadota; class Gammaproteobacteria; order Acidiferrobacterales; family UBA6901; genus JAJYCY01. Next base: position 20,049 of record JAPTTX010000039.1, on the reverse strand, counting down.
CTGGCGGGTAGCTCCGATGGCCTGTTCCAGCAGGCTGACGGTTTCGGTCGTGGTCTGGGCGCCGGCGGATTCCCGGGCAGTATCTCGATCGCTCATCACTTTTTCTCCTTGTCAGCACCCTCGGTTTTCTTGTCGAGGCCGAGTTCACCTGCCATCTTGGCAATGTTTTCGCTGTTCCGGAGGACCTCCTCGAGGAGATTTTCAAGTTCCTCGGAACGGTCCGCCTTGGCCATGAGATCGCGCAGCTTGTTGCGCGTTTCCATCAGCTTGCGCAAGGGCTCGACCTGATCCACGATCCGGCCGGGCTCGAAGTCCTCCATCGAATTGAACTTGAGATCGACCGCCATCTTGCTGCCATCGCCAGCGAGGGTGTTTTCCACCTGAAGCTTGAGCCCCGGTGTCATTCGGGACATCACGTCATCGAAATTATCGCGGTCAATCTGAGTGAACTTGCGATCCTTGAGGGACTTGAGGGGTTGCGTGGGATCTCCCGAGAAGTCGCCCATGACGCCCACCACAAAGGGCAGTTCCTTGGCGGTGAGGGCGCCTTCGGTTTCCACTTCGTACGTGATATGTATGCGGGGTTTGCGAACCCGTTTGAGCTTATCGTGGATGCTGGCCATATTTGACGTCCTCATCAATGGGCATTTGGATCAAATGCGTGCTGGGGTGACCCGGGTTACCGGGCCGTCCGCGCACCGACGGGCATGCGCGAGAACCGGCCGTGTATGCCTGATCTTCATCATCAACCGTCACCGGGACTGGGGATTCCGGTTAACCTGCATAACTGCTCTCTGGCGTCATTGTCGAGTATGAGAATCTTGAGCAAGTCGGGCAGGGGTGTCCGGCCCCAGCGGACGACCTGCTCAATTCCGTAGGACAAGGGTGAATGCGGCTCGGTCTGGCGGAAGAATTCAGCGATTTCCAGCAGGGCCCGGAAGGCATCCTCACGCGTGCGCACGGGTCCGGCCCCCCGCGCCCTGCCGGATGTCCCGTCTTGCCCCCCGGTCGCATCGGCAGATCCGCCATGGGCGTCTCCCTCCGTGCGCGTCAGGGCAGCCTCAATTTTGTCACCGCCGAGAAACTGGATGGCGAGCGCGCATGAATCGAAAGCATTCCGGATCTTCGCTGTGGACGGGGCGTCAGTACCGGCCTTCTCGTCGAGCAGGTCCGAAAGCGACTTGAGCGCGGCTTGGGCTTCCTTGAGGTCCTCGCTGAGGCCAACAAAAAAACTCGCTGGAGTCTGCTGGGCGGCACGTCGCAGCGTATCCGTCGTTACGGCGCCGCTCTCGATGCGCGCACCGCGTTTATCCGCAGGCAGCTGTTCAAGGGCAGAAGCCTGTTCGTAATGCCAGGCGGCAAAGGGCCCGGATTCGCCCTGGGTGATAGGGATGTTGCGCACCGGGTTGATCAGCGTGCCTTCGCTATCTGCGCCGTTGAGTCCGGCCAGGGGCGCGACCGTTGTCTCCACTCCGTCTTCATCCGGTCTGGGATAGATGTCGTCCCAGTATTGCTTCACCAGCCCCTGGGTGAGGACAAAGCCGTCACGTAGGCCCGGAAAACCCTTAAGCCTGGCCAGGGCCTCAATGAGCCAGGCCGTGACCTCAAGGTCCTTGCTGTGATGACTGATGAGTTCGCAGGCCTGATCCAGCACCGGCGCCCACTCTCCGCGCATGTCCGCAGATTCGCCTTCCTCCGCCAGATTATTCCGTTCCAGGCTTCGGGCGCTGCCGCGGGCGTCCTTGAGGGCGTAGTAGCGTTTCGAAACCTGGGGATCGCTGCGAAGATCGACGCCCGCCGGTGCGTCCTCTGAGATGGGGGCTAAAAGGGCATCCAGGTCGAGCGTCCGGGGAGACGGCATAGTAATCAAGCTCTTGTTGGTTTCCTAAGGGCGACCCACTCGGTGGGCATGGACCCCATACGGCGTTAGCCGTCGCCCGGGCCAGGACGAAATAGTGATCGGGGAGAGACCATACTATATGGATACGTCCCGCGGGCATCCTGCCCGAACTGACCCCCCCGCACCCTATTCATCGCTGGCGTTGACTGTTGTTTAGACTACTTCCATAGGTTACCCTAAAACTTAGACTAAATAAAAGTGATTATGCAATTGCCGGCCTGTGCCGCGGGGGCCCACGCTAATTCATGAATGATCAGGGTGTTATTCGGTTTATTCGCTGGCCTTTGATGAAATGGCTGAGTCAAATTGCATTTAATTCAGATTGGTTCTGTCATGAAAGTCCACACGCGTCGTAGCAGATGGTGCTTCAAGGTTTAAGGCATGCGAGCCCATTTTGGATCCAAAAGCCGGATGCATCGCTACCTCCCTGTCGCCGTACCGCGGCTGCACTCGCAACATGCGCGGAACCGGGTTCCTCCAGGAGTAATCAGTCCATCGCGGAGACTCCACCACCTCTTGGCTACGGCTACGGGGGCAATGTTCGTATGGGCGGATCGAAATAGATGCCACTGACGCTGACGATCACGAGCGCTCACCCTGGCTTGGCCGGCATGCGGCAGAGCAAAGTCTTCGAGACCCGCGGGGGCACGATCGGGCGCAATCAGGGCAATGATTGGGTTCTTCTGGATACTGAGCGGTTCATCTCCGGCAGTCATGCCAAAGTGCAATACCGCGATGGGAGTTATTTCCTGCACGATACCAGCACCAATGGCGTTTTTCTCAATGGCTCGACCCAACCCATCGGGCAAGGCAACGCGGTACCGTTGCGGGATGGCGACCAGATCTTGATCGGTGTCTATGAAATCCTGGTGAGGGTGGAACCGGAGGCAGGTATCGAGCCACCGTCCCCGGCGTCGGCCCAGCCGGTGGTGATGCCATCCGCCCCGCCTGTTCGGCCCATCGCCCCCGAAAAGATCGACACCGGACTCGCGACCGAGGACCCCCTGGCGGCGCTCGACCGTTTTCTCGAACCAACCGGCTCGACGCCGGGCCGCGGTATTCCGGCTTCGAAACCCCGGGCTGTGACGCCAGCACCGCCAGGTCCGAGTTTCGACCAGGGGTCGATGCTGGAAGACTTTTTCGCTCCGCCAAAGAGCGGGAACGACGGCGGGTTGATACCCGCTGACTGGGACGATCCTGGATTCTCCAGCGAGGCCAGTTCCCCGCCGCGCCCTCTTGACCGGCAGTCCATGGAGACGCCGGCGCCACCCTTGCCGCCCGGAAACCGTCCGTCTGCGCTGGATCAGAGGTCAAGCCCCTTTCCGCCGCTCTCTGGTGCGGGCGGGGTCGAACCGCCAGAAAGACCAAACATATCTCCTGGGTCGACCGGGCAGCCGCCACCACTGCCCCCATCAACAACGCCGATGTCGGCGGCGACGGGAGGCGGTGGGCTGGAGCAGTTTCTTTCCGGCGCCGGTCTTGCCGACGTGCGCATTCCGCCCGAGCAGGCGGCCGCTCTCATGCCAGCGCTCGGCGGCATGTTCCGTGAATTGGTAAAGGGCCTGATGGATGTCCTGATGGCGCGCAGCCAGCTCAAGAGCGAATTTCGGATGAGCATGACCACGGTGCGCCCGGAAGAGAACAACCCGCTCAAGTTTTCGGTAGATGTGGAAGAGGCGCTGCGCGTGCTCCTGAGCAAGCAGGGACCCGCCTATCTTCCGCCCGTGCAGGCAGTGCAGGAAGCGGTGCGTGACATGCAGGCGCATCAGATTGCGCTTATGGCAGGCATGCAGGCGGCGGTGCTCGCCCTGCTGGAGCGTTTTGAGCCCCAGGCGATCGAACGTGACGCAGGCAGGGGCTCCAAACTCGGCACCCTGACTCCTGCAGGTCGCAAGGGAAAGGCCTGGGACCTGTACGTTCAGCAGTATCAGACGATTGCCAAGGAGGCAGAGGAGAATCTGCGGCGTCTGATTGGAGAGGATTTCGTGCGCGCCTATGAGGAACGGGTGGCCCGGTACAAGCCAGGCTGAGTGGCGAAACGAATGAGGGTGCACGAGGGTCGTTGCGAAAGGAGTTGATGTCTTCGGTAAATCGCTAAAGTGACCCGCACGCGGCAGCGGGAGTATTTGGCACTCAACCAGAAAAGAAGGCGGGTGGCTTAATGACGGCTCGAATCGGCAGGGAACGGAGGGGACGCCACCGGCTGTGGCTGATCGGATTGGTCGTGCTCCTGGGAGGTTGTGCCTCTAGCGGTCCGACCACGATCTCCTCGGCGGGCGACATCGTGGTGGCCAGCGATGTGAACCCGAATCCGGCAGGGCGACCTTCTCCCGTCGTATTGCATATCTATGAGCTGCGGGGCAAAGGCGCGTTCAATGGGGCGGATTTCTTCGCGCTCTATGGTGCACCCGCCAAGACCTTGGGCCGGGATCTGGTGAATGATCAGGAGTTCGAGATGCAACCCGGCCAGTCGCAAACGTTTAACCGAAAGCTGCCAACGGGGACCCGTTACATCGGGGTGGTCGCAGCATTCCGGGATGTTAACCAAGCCGTGTGGCGGAGCGTCGCGGCCGTGCCCCAGCCGAAGCATGGGCTGACGTCGGACGTCGACTTCCTGCATCACCCCAAGGTTGCCATCCATATCAAGCTGCAGAAATTGACCGTGTCGGTCGCGGTTACCCAACAATAAACTGGTGCGGAGCGTCGCATGTCCTGGAACAACCGGGTGGTCTGGTCGGAGGGGATGTTTCTTCGACCCCAGCATTTTCAGCAGCATCAGCGTTTCATCGAAGGGCTGGTCGAGGGGCGTTGCCGCGCGTTGCGGCCGGCAGGTTGGGGATTCAAAACTCTGGAGATCGATGCCCAGCTGCTGACCCTGGGCAAGCTGGCGATCAAGTCAGCCTCCGGTATCCTGCCGGACGGGACCCCGTTCGACATACCGACGGACGCAAATGGACCGCCGGTGCTGGAAATCCCGCAAGGTGTCCAGAATACCGTGGTTTACCTGGCCTTGCCGGTCCGGCGTGCGGGTTTGGATGAGGTCAGGCTCGATGGGCAGGACGGTCCCGCCATGCGTTACCAGGGGCGCAACGTCCAGGTTCGCGACATCAATGCCGCTCACGATGAAGTGGCCGACATCCAGGTGGCCATGCCCGACCTGCGATTCGTGCTGGCCACAGAGAATCTCGACAATTATGCCGCGATGGGTGTGGCGAGGATCGTGGAGCTGCGCGCCGACAATCTGCTCAGTCTCGACCGCCAGTTCCTGCCGCCCTTGCTGGATTGCCAGGCGTCGCCGGTACTCGGGGGCTTCGTCCGCGAGCTGCAGGGGTTGCTGCACCATCGCGGCGAGGCATTGGCCGGCCGCGTTTCGGCTTCAGGCCGCGGCGGGGCCGCCGAAATTGCCGATTTTCTGATGCTGCAGGTCGTCAATCGCTACGAGGCGCTGATCACCCATCTTTGCACCTCGGAAGGTCTGCATCCGATGGAATTTTACGCAACGGCCGTGGAGATGGCCGGAGAACTGGCCACGTTTACGGCCCCCAATAAGCGTCCTGCGGCCTTCGGCAGTTATCAGCATACCAATCTTCAGGGCTGCTTCGCGCCGGTGATGAGCGCCCTGCGACAATCCCTGAGCATGGTCCTTGAGCAGACGGCAATCGCGCTGGAGCTGCAGGAGCGCCGGTACGGTATCCGCGTCTCGCCGATCACGGACCGCGGCCTGCTCAGTACCGCAAGCTTCGTCGTGGCGGCTGGCTCCAATATTCCCGACGAGGAGTTGCGGCGGCTGTTCCCGGCCCAGGTCAAGATCGGTGCCGTCGAGCAGATCCGCGATATGGTGAACCTGCAACTGCCGGGGATTCGCGTCAGGCCGCTGCCGGTGGCGCCGCGGCAGATTCCGTACCACGCTGGATTCGCCTATTTCGAACTCGAGCGTCAGGGCGAATATTGGCAGCAACTGGTTTCATCGGGAGGGTTTGCCATCCATATCGGTGGTGAATTTCCCGGTCTTGAACTTGAATTCTGGGCGATCAAGGGGTAACCGCCATGCCGATTGACGATCCGTTCTCCCGCGGCGATGAGGCCGACCGCACCGTCATACGACCGCGGCCAGGTGGCCGGCGTCCGCCGGAGGAGCCCGCGCCTGCTTCTGCATCACAGCCGGTCTCGGCGTCACCGGCGCCGCAACCCCAGCCCGGTTACCAAACGTATTCCGTCAGCGCCAGTCCCGGCGATTTTCAGGGCCTGCATGTCGGCATGGGTCCCTTGGTCAGCGCCGCGACGTCGCTGCTCACGCTGGCGCCGCAGTTGCGAAGCAGCACCCGGACACCGAATGTCAGCGGCCTGCGCGATTATCTTACCCAGGAGATCCGCGTCTTTGAGCAGAAGGCCCGTCAGTCCGGCGCCTCGGAGGAAACCACCCTTGCAGGACGGTATGTGCTGTGCACCTATCTGGACGAGTCGGTGATGGTGACCCCCTGGGGCGGCGAGAGCAACTGGGGCAGCCGCACTCTGCTCAGCGGCTTCCACAACGAAACCTGGGGCGGAGAGAAGAGTTTTGCCATCCTCCAGCGCGCCTTGCAGGAGCCGGCGCGCATGATCGATGTTCTCGAGCTTATCTACGTGTGCCTAGCCCTCGGGTTTGAGGGGCAGTACCGGGTTCTGGAAGGCGGACGCAGCCGTTTGCAGGATATTCAGGAACAGACTTACCGCGCCATCAGGTCACAGCGCGGAGAGCCTGAACACGATCTTTCAGCGCAGTGGCGCGGTGTCGCCCACCAGCGCAATCCCTTGGTTCGCTACGTGCCGCTGTGGGTGGTGGGCGCCATCGCCGGAGCGGTCCTGATGGTGATGTACATCGGATTCGCCGGCGCGCTCCACAGCCGTACGGACCCCGCCTATCAGCAGCTTGAGAAGATCCGTCACGGCTATGCGGGCCGGCGGGTCGACGACTTCCGGTCCCCAATGGGCTCCCGATCTGTTGCAGGAAAGCCGGTCGCATGAGAACCCTGTTGGCGGTTTTCAAGAAGAAATGGGTGATCACGGTGATCGGCTTGCTGGCCCTGTCGGCTATCGTTTGGTTCGGTGGCCCCCTGGTCTCCATCGCCGGTGTCGTGCCGCTCCGGAGCGCGATCGTAAGAGTGGCGATCATTTTGGTGCTGTTGCTCATCGGGGCGATCAGCATCCTGCGTATTCGGGTGGCGATCCGGCGCGCGGATGAGACCATTGCTGGGGCCGCGGCTCCTGACGCCGGCTCCCCGGCAGGTGGTGAGTCAGTCTCGGCTGCAGAGATGGGTGCGCTCAAGGCTCGTTTCGATGAAGCATTGTCGCTCTTGCGTAAATCAGATGCCAAGCGGGGTGGGCGATCGCTCTATGAGTTGCCCTGGTATGTGATCATCGGCCCGCCGGGTTCGGGGAAAACCACGGCACTGGTGAATTCGGGCTTGGACTTCCCGCTTGCGGAGCGCTTCGGCAACGAGGCGCTGCGCGGGATCGGCGGTACCCGCAACTGTGACTGGTGGTTTACGAATGATGCCGTGCTGATCGACACTGCGGGCCGCTATGTCACTCAGGACAGCGATGCGAGCGTGGATAGCGCGGCTTGGGCGGGCTTCCTCGGTCTGCTCAGGAAATATCGGCGGCGGCGCCCGATCAACGGGGCCCTGGTCGCGATCAGCATCGCGGATCTGATGGGGCTGAGCGAATCCCAGCGCGCGGGCCATATTCACGCGATCCGCCAACGCATCCAGGAGCTGCACAAGATCCTGGGTATCCGGTTTCCGGTCTACCTGCTCTTTACCAAATGCGACCTCATCGCCGGGTTCATGGAGTTTTACGATGATCTCGGCCGTGAGGATCGCGCCCAGGTGTGGGGCATGACCTTCCCGATCACGGCCAGCGAAGCGGGGCAGGCCGCCGCACAGTTCGACAGTGCTTTCGACGGCCTCATGCAGCGTCTCGGTCAGCGGGTCCTGTGGCGGCTGAATCAGGAGCGCGATCCCCAGCGCCGGGCGCTGATCCAGGGCTTTCCCGCCCAGGTAGCCGCGCTCAGGACCAGAATCGGTGAGTTCACGCGGTCCATCTTCCAGACCTCACGCTACGAGGAGACGCCCCTGTTGCGCGGTGTGTATTTTACGAGCGGTACCCAGGAGGGGACACCAATCGACCGTCTGATCAATGCTTTGAGCCGGTCCTTCGGGCTTGAACAGCGGGTGCTCCCCACCTACGGCGGGCAGGGCCGCAGTTACTTCATCCGCGAACTGTTGTCCCAGGTGATCTTCCCGGAGGCGGACCTCGCCGGCAGCAACCGCAGGCTGGAGCTTCAGCGCGCCTGGCTGCAATGGGCTGCCTACGTGGGCGTGCTCGTGGTCGCAGGACTCGCTGCACTCCTGTGGTCGGTCAGCTTCGCCCGTAACGAACTCTATGCGCTCCGTATGGAGCGGCAGGTGGCGCAGTACCGGCAAGTGGCATCCGGGCCCCTGCCAGCCATGCCTAGCCTAGGCGAGATCCTGCCACGCCTCAATGCGCTCAGAGCGGCGACCAAGGTCTATGACTTCAAGGGTGGCGCGCCCTGGACGATGGGCCTTGGCCTATATCAGGGAGGGCGTTTAGGGGGAGCTGCGCAGCGCACCTATGATGCGGCACTCAAATCGCTGCTCGAGCCGCATCTTGTCAGCGAGGCTACGGAGGCGCTCTCGCAGCCAGGGGCGAGCCCGCAGTTCCTGTATGAGGCGCTCAAGCAGTATCTGATGCTGACACAGCCCGACAAGCTTGACCCGGACTTTACCCAGCTCTGGTACCACCTGGACTGGCAGCACGCCGGCACTTTGACTTCGGACCAGATTACCCGCCTTAAAGGGCATTTAGCCTATCTCCTTAAACAGGGAATCGCACCGGTATCGCCGGATGCCGGTCTTGTGAGACAGGTGCGTGATCAGTTGGCGCAAACCTCGCTCGCCGAGCGCATGTATGCGCGCCTCAAGAGCGACGCCGAACTTGAGGGGGCGGCCGCCTTTACGGTGGCTGCGGCCATCCCCGGTGCCAACGAGGTGTTTACCGAAGCGGGGGGCAAACTGACCGCCGCGGTGCCCGGGATTTACACCCGTCAAGGCTATGAACAGGTCATCAAGCCTGCGTTCCATGAAATCGGCGCCGATCTTTCCGAGGACAACTGGGTGATGGGGACCAGCGCAGGTCCGCTCGACCCCCAGGCAAGACGCCAGGCCCGCGAGGCGGTCGAGAAACTGTATTTCAAGGACTACATCGCGAAATGGCAGAACCTCCTGGATGTGCTGCAGGTGCGTCAGTTCTATAGCGTAGCGGCGGGCGCAAGCGACCTTGCGGTTGTCGCGGGTCCCAGCTCGCCGATGATTGCGCTGCTCTTGCGGGTGGCGAAGGAGACCACGCTGGTCAAGCCTCGTAAAGGGCCAGGGAAGCTGGGTCAGCTGGCCACCCATACCGCGGCCAGCCGCGGCCGCCTGGCCCGCCTGTTCGGGTTCGCGCGCGGCACATCGAACGGCGGCAACGCCATGAGCAATTCGGAGCGGTCGTTGCCGGCGGCGGCGGTCAGCCAGCATTTTTCGACGCTCAACGCTTTGAGTGCGTCGTCAGCGGGTGGACAGCCGCCCATTGCCCAAATCAAAACCTCGCTGTCCCAGCTGCAGGGCTATTTGCAACAGGTGGCTTCGAGCGGCGGGCAGAGTGCGCAACAGGCTGCACAGTCGCAGGTCCAGGGCGGGGGGATTGTCGCTGAGATCCGGACGCTGGCAGTGCAGCAGCCCCAGCCGGTGCATCGTTGGCTCGATCAGTTGGCTGACGTCAGTAACAGCGCGGTGCTGGCAGGCGCCGCCGGCAATCTGGATCAGGCCTACAGCGCCAAGGTGGTCAGCTTCTATCAACAGGCCATTGCCGGGCGTTATCCGTTCGACAGCAGCACTGCGATAGACGTGAGCATGGACGACTTCGGGCAGTTCTTCGGTCCCGGCGGCGCCATGGACAAGTTTTTCCGGCAGGAGCTCAAGCCCTTTGTCGACACCGATGGGCGTTTTTGGCGCCCGGTACGTTCCGGTCCGCCGCTGTCTTCTGGAGTTCTGGCCGATTTTCGTCTGGCGTCCCGCGTAAGGCAGGCCTTCTTCGCCAATGGCGGCGCGCGACCGGCTTTCAGCTTCGGCATCAAACCGGTTTACCTGGATGCGCATGTCAATCGAGCGCTGCTTGATATCGACGGTCAGTCGGTGAGCTATCGGCATGGGCCGATCCGGGTCAGTGCCATCAATTGGCCCGGGGATCTTTCCAACAGCGGGATGACGCTGACCTTCACCACGGCCTCCGGCGGGCAGGTCTCCACTTCCGCTTCTGGCAGCTGGGCGCTGTTTCGTTTCCTGCGCAAGGGCCGGATCAGGAAACTTTCTGCGGATCGCTTCCTCGTCACCTGGACCATCGGCGGCTATAAAGCACAGTACGAGATCATCGCGAGCGGCGTGAACAATCCTTTTGTCCTGTTCGACAGGCTGATGCGCTTCCGCTGCCCGGAGCATTTGTGAGCGAGGCGCAGGAAGCGGCCCCATGTGGTTTTTACGGCAAAGTGCCGATGCTGGGTGACTTTGTCGCCCGGAGGCTGCCGGCAAGCTTTTTGAATCCCTGGGATGCCTGGTTGCAGGAGGCCGTGGGCTGGAGCCGGGAGAGGTTGGGAGAGCGCTGGCGGGACTACTACCTGACCTGCCCGATCTGGCGTTTTGCGATGGGGGAGGGCCTCTGCGGACCTGAGGCCTGGACCGGGGTCCTGATGCCCAGCGTGGATCGGGTCGGGCGTTATTTTCCGTTGACGCTTGCCCGGCCGTTGCCGGGAAGCGCCTCGCTGCTTGGAATACTTGAAGACCCATGGTTTGAGCGGGCGGAGGCGATCGCCCTGTCGGTGCTCGAACGCGAGACGGTGGACTTAGAGTCCTTCGACCACGACGTATCCGGACTCGGTGCCCTCACCGCTCGTTTGCGTGGCCGGGGTGGGCATGCGCCCACGATGCAGGATGGGCCCTACGGGTTGCGCCTGCAGGCCGGAGAGTCAGCGGATTTCGGGGTCCTCGTTCCGGTGATTGGCCATGAGCTGCTGGCCCGGCAGATTGGTTCTTACAGTTTGTGGTGGAGCGCCGGATCCGAGGCGGTGGTGCCGGAGCTTTTGATCTGCTCCGGCATGCCGGTTCCCGGCGTCTACACCGATATGATGGGTGCCGACGGCGGATACGGGGAATGGCGTGACCGTCCGGTCACGGGGGCCGGGACATGAGCGGGCAACCCGGGTTCCGTTGGTCGTCGGCATGCGTCACCGATGTGGGTCGGGTGCGAACCCTGAATGAGGATGCACCGCTTGACATGCCGCAGTACGGAGTCTGGGCGGTATCCGATGGTATGGGAGGGCATGACGCGGGGGAGCTCGCGAGCGACTGGGCCATCGAGGCTCTGAGCGAGGCCCGACCTTGCGGCGGCTTGGAAAGCCTTGTTGAGCAGGTGAAAGAGCGGTTGAGCGCGGTCAATGCTAGCCTGATGGAGGAAGCGCGCAGGCGAGGCGGAAATATAACCATCGGCTGCACCGTGGTAGTCCTCCTGGCGTACGGCGACCGCTGCGCCTGTCTTTGGGCGGGGGACTCGCGGATCTACCGGCTGCGCGACGGTTCGCTATCCCGCCTGACCCGCGATCACAGTCAGGTCGAGGAATGGATTGAGCGTGGCTACATGCTGCGCGAGGATGCGGAAAGGCACCCCGAGGCCAATGTCATCACTCGTGCGGTCGGGGGAGAGGCAGTGTTGATGCTCGATCAGGGCGTTCATGAACTTAAACACCGCGACCGCTTTCTGTTGTGCAGTGACGGGCTGTATAAGGAGCTGAGTGAAGCCGAGATAGCTGCGCTGATGATGCGGGGCAATTGCGCAGATGTCTGTCGCGGGTTGGTGGATTTGGCGCTGTCCCGCGCTTGTCGAGATAATGTCACCGTCGTGGCGATAGAGTTTGAAGAGGCCCTCTAGCGCCATGAATCCCCGCAGCCTTGGATGCTTCAAATGCCCCGGACTAACCTGCTGGGTCGCCGGAACGGCTTGGTCATGGCCCTTGGCAGGTCTTAAGGATATGTGATGGAGGCGTTTGAAACCAGCCTTGGTGCCTTTGTACGGGGTCAGATCACGCTGCCTGCGTTGCGGGAATGCCTGAGCACCGCCCTGGCTGAACCTGGGGTCGATACTCAGCGCCTGGCGGCGCTCATCAAGGCACACAACCTCGCCGGGAGTATTTCCTCAGAGCTCATCGAGCTTCTGGTCATGGACATGCACGTCCCGGCATTTGCTGGACTGACAGACGCGTCCAATCAGACTCGGCTACGGAACCAGTCTACGGGCGATGCCGATGATTCGACCCGTTTACGACCTCGCCGCCAGCCGGATGCTGATGATTCCACCCGCCTGAATCCAACCCGCCCCCCACGGCCAGAGGCCGGCGCCGAGCATACCCGTGTGGCGACAGGAAGGCCCGAGGCGCAAACCGCGCGAACGACAACGGGGCAAAACACGACCGGTTCACCGGGCAGCGCCAGTGACGGCTGGGGCAACCCGGCGGATTGGACCGATGATGGAGCGCCCACCCCAGAGCCCGGAATGACGATCAATAACCGTTTCGTGCTTCAATCCGTCATCGGGCGCGGTGGCATGGGTGTCGTGTTCAAGGCACGCGACCTGCGCAAGGAGGAGGCTCAGGACCGCAACCCGTACATCGCGGTCAAAGTGCTCAACGATGATTTCAAACGCCACCCCGATGCGCTGAAGGCGCTACAGCGCGAGTCGCGCAAGGGGCAGAACCTCGCCCATCCCAATATTGTGAACATCTTCGATTTCGACCGTGACGGCTCTATCGTGTACATGACGATGGAGTATCTGGACGGCGAACCGCTCGACCGCCTGCTCAAGCAGAAATGGACCCGTGGCCTGCCCCTGAAAGAAGCCTTGCCGATCATCGAAGGTATGAGTCGGGCCCTGGCCTATGCGCACGAGAAGGGCATCGTGCACTCGGACTTCAAACCTGGGAACGTGTTTGTTACCCGTGACGGGACAGTCAAGGTGTTTGATTTCGGGATTGCACAGGCAACCCGGCAGACCGGTGCGGAAGCGGGTGAACAGACCCTGTTCGACGCCGGCACCCTAGGCGCGCTGACGCCCTCCTATGCCAGTTTTGAGATGCTCGAGGGCGAGACGCCTGATCCGCGGGATGACATTTATGCGCTGGCCTGCGTGACCTACCAGCTGCTGACCGGGCGACACCCATACGACCGCCTGCCCGCCTCGCGGGCCAAGGCCGAAAAAAGGGTGCCAGCCCAGGTGCCGGGGCTCACGCGACGGCAGTGGCGCAGCCTACAGCGGGGGCTGGCCCTCGAGCGTGCCGCCCGCAGTCCGGATGTGGAGACCTTCCTGGCGGGATTCCATGCCAGCAAGGGCGGCCGGATGGCCTGGCTCGGTGTCGGCGCGCTGGTCTTCGCGCTTGTGGCAGTAATCGCAATTGTCTTGCCCGGCTATCTGCGTCGGCAGCACATTGCAGAGCTTGTCAGCCAGATCAAACACGGCACGCCCGTACAGGTCGGTACGGCACTCAAGATGGTGGCGGCACTGAATGCCCGGTCGCGTGCCACGGTGATGCAGCAGACCCGCAGCGCACTCCTTGACTATTATCGCCATCAGGTGGACGCCGCCTTCGATCCCGCCAAGAAACGCTATGGCTATCCGGCGGCATACAAAATACTTTCGCAGGCCACGGCGCTTTACCCTGATTCGGCTGGTCTCCAGGACCTGTCGAGCAGAACCCGGGCCGTGCGCAACAAGTTCATCAACACCCTCAATACGGCGTTGGCGCGGGCGCTCGAGGCGGGCGATCTTGAGTCCCGGTCCGGCGGGGCCGACGTGACAGACATTCTCGCCATCGTGTCCCAGGTTCAGCCCGGCAGTACTCTTTTGTCGGACCCCAGGATACCTCAGGCCTACGCAAAGCAGGCACAAGCCCTGCAGGAGGCGGGCCGCTACGGGCGGGCGCTAGCAATGGTGGTGAGTGCGCTCTCCTATGCGCCAGGCAATCTTGAGCTCACCAGCCTGCAAAGCAGCATCAAGACCGCGCGGCACTTTGCGCAGATCAGGCAACGGGTCTTCCGGCTGGAGACTGGCCTTCAGCCTGAACTCAGGCGTATGCGCGGACTGGCGGATGTTTCTCGGGTGCGCAACAATCTGCGCAAGCTTGCCTTAATCTATCCCGGCGACCCGGTGCTGAAGAAATACCAGGGTCGACTACAGCGGGTCATCGCCAACGCCGTCGACGACGCCATGGTGCATGATCAATGGGCGAAGGCGAGGGGCATCCTCGCGGACAATGGGGGCCTGCTCGAGCCTGTATTCACCCGGAATCTGCTGCGTCGGATCAATCGGGCGGCGGGCGGGCAGGGCACGCTCACGCCGGACCTGACCCGGGTGGTGACGCGCGATCAGCAGACGGTCACGGCTTTTATCGCCAAGCCGGATTTCTCCTTTGATTCGACCGCCCGGGTGGCGGGGGCTATGCGCAGGCTCGCCGGCCTGCTGCCGCCTGGTGATCCCTGGTACGCAGGGCAAAGGCGGCAGATCGCCCAGCTTTACTTAAGCCGTGCCCAGCAGCTCGGTCAGGCAGAGCATTTTCATGAGGCGCAGACCGCCGTTGCGGCAGGACAGCAATATGCGAACTTGCCTGCATTTGCCGCGGAACAGGCCGCCCTCAGAAGCACGCGCGCGAAGATCGTCCAGCAGCAGCGTGAGGCCCAGAAAAATGCCCAAATCGCCGCCCTCAAGCAAACGCTGCTGACGCAAACCGCCGCGGACGATCTGGCAGCCGCCAAGAGGACGATTGCCTCGCTGCACAGGCTGGTCCCGCCCACCGACCCTTTCTGGCACGATACGGTGCCGGGGGCGATGAGCGGTGCGTATCTGCATGTCGCGGCGCAGGCGGCGCGCGGACATCGTTATCCCGAGGCGGTAAGTGCGGCAAAGGCGGGACTTAAGTGGTCGCCGGGACAGAAATCACTCGAAGATCTTGTCCAGAAATATGCCTCGATGGCCGATCTCGGCGAGCTTGAGACCAGGATCGGGACGCTCACGCCCACCGGGATTGCGGCCTTCAAGCGTAGTGTTGCCGGTTATCAAAGCGCCTATCCGCAGGCCTACGCGCAGGCGACTTCACAGCTTGAGGGGCTCGCCGTGCAGCGCGTGCTGAGTGTCGCCTCCAGCAACGCGACTGAGGCGGGGGAGTTGCTGGGCATGTTGCGCGGGATATTCCCTGCGAGCCAATCCCTCAACGCGATTCAACTGGCGACACCGCAGGCGCAGGCCGCTGCCGGGCAGCCGTGTCTTGCGGATCTTGCCGGTTATGGCAACGATCCCCGTGGGGTCTGCTATGACGCCCTTGGTGTGGGTAGGCGCGGACCGCAGATGGTGGTGATCCCGCCAGGCGGCGGGGTTGCAGCGCCCTATGCCATCAGCAAGTACGAAATCTCAGCCGGAGATTACGACCTTTACTGCAGGCTCAGCCATCACTGCCGGGGTCTGCCCGCGGGCGCTCGGATGCCCGCTACCGATCTCAGCATTCTCGATGCTGAAGCATACGCGCGCTGGTTGTCGGCGCGTACCGGATATAGGTATTCGATCCCTACAAACCGGCAGTGGACGCATGCCGCCAAGGCAACAGGCAGGCAGCCATCGGCGAATATCAATTGCCGGATCCGCCTCGGTGGGCGCCTGATCAAGGGCTTCAGCCTGGTCGGAGTACGTACGGGCGAAGCCAACGGCTGGGGATTGGTGAATGTACTGGGTAATGCCCAGGAATGGGTCAGGAGCAGTCACGGTCTTGAGGTCCGCGGAGGGTCCTATCAAGACAGCATATCCGAGTGCACCTTGACCATGACCGCACCCTCGAGCGGCAGGCCAAACCCAGCCACCGGCTTCCGGCTTGTTCGCTCCCTCGAGCAGGCGGGCAGGCCCGGTTAGAGAAGCGTGAGCGGCCAGGTACGAGGTGGCGCCGCGGTCATGTCAGGGCCACGTCACACGGGAAGTTTGGGCTGACAAGGTCAAGTTCGGGAGAATGATAGCGATGCCAGTGGCTTGGGATGTGCGGCCCCTCAAAGGGTGTGGTCTGTCGGGCTGGGCCTTGGGGCTTGTCGCTTGCTGGGCGCTGTCTGTCTCAACCGTTGCTGCAGCCACCTCACTGCCGTTATTACCGGGCGGGGCAACGCCGGGCGGGGCGCATCCCCAGGCAGGCGGCCTGCCAGAGGTGCTTAAGGCCGCGCCGCCACCCTTTCCTATTCCGCCGGTGTTGCAGCGGCCTCTCGGCGTAAACCAGGGGCCCAGGCTGGTTGTGCATGCCTTCAGGCTTGAGGGTGTGCACGAACATCCGGATGTCGGGATCACCCGCAAGGCACTCAAGGCGCTGATCACCAATTCGCTCGCCAGGCACCCCAAGGGCTACACCATCGGGCAGATGCAGCTTCTGGCCAATCGCATCACCCGATTCTATCGCGCAAGGGGCTATATCTTGGCACGGGCCTTTGTCCCGGTGCAGACCGTCCGGCAAGGGATCGTTGTCTTAAGGGTGATCGAGGGCATCCTGGACCGTGTCGTGCCCGAGGGCAACAGGATGTATTCCAACCATCGGATGAAATGGCCATTTGAAGACCAGGTGGGTCATCCGGTGCGAAAGTCGGCAATCGACACTGCGCTGTTGCGGCTTTCCGATTATCCTGGGTTGACAGCCTATGGTGTCTTCCGGCCCGGACCCAAGGTCGGAACCACGGAACTCGTCCTCAAGGCTCTGCAGGAGCAGCGTTTTGACGCGGGAATCAGTGCGGACAATTATGGCACTCAATACACTGGGCAGGAGCGGGTGCATGGTTACGTCGCGATCAACAACCCAACCGGTATCGGTGACCAGCTGACCCTGTCGGCTCTGAGGACCTTCAATCCGGATAACGGCAACTACGGTAGCGTTTCGTATGTACGGCCGTTGATGATACCCAGCCTCTTGATCGGGGGTTCGGTCAGCCGTGACAGCTTCCTCGTCGGTCAACAGCTGGCTCTGCTCAATATAGTCGGCGAGGCGGATATCGCGCGCATCTATCTGCGCGAGGCCTTCGTGCGCAGCATTCTTTTCAATTTCAACGCACAACTCAGTTTCACCCGCGAGCGTGGGGTCACGAGACAGCATGACGCGATTCTGAGCCAGGACGACTTGAGCGTGGTGAGGGCGACGCTATCGTTCAACAATATAGATACCCGTTTCAACGGCATCGATCAGGGCTCCCTCACCTACAGCCAGGGACTGCCCGGCGTCATGGGTGCCATGAGTAGTCAAGGGGATGCCTTATCCAGCCGCATTGGCGGCGATGGCCAGCGGGTAGGTGGAAGCTTTAACAAAGTGAACCTATCGCTTTCCCGCCTGCAACACCTGACGAATCAGCAATCGCTGCTGCTGCAGGTCAATGGCCAGTACTCAGGGGATCTTTTGTCATCGCTGGAGCAGATGGCGTTAGGTGGTCCGGACAGCGTGCGCGCCTATCCTGTGGCCGAATACCTTATGGATAAGGGCGTGTTCGCCTCCGCGCAGTGGAACATCAACGCTCCGGGATTCGCCAACGTGCATGCCTTCGAGGGCATGACGTGGGGGCAGATCCTGCAGCTTTCCGCGTTCTACGACGTGGCGGCCGGAAGGATCAACGATCCCTTGCTCGGAGAAACCCAGTCGGTGACCCTGCGCGGTGCCGGCGTCGGTGTCCAGCTCTCGATTCCAGGACAACTCCTCGCCAATCTGTCGGTCGCCAGGCATTTGGGGGGCGAGAATCCTTCCAATGGACGCTCCCCGCAGTACTGGTTTAACCTGTCGTATGAGTTTTAGACTGATGCTAATCCATTTCGCGGCACTGTGCCTGCCAGAGCGTTATGTTTCACTGCCAGAGGGGGCTGTAACCCTTTGATAAGGAAGATGCTGTATGAGCGACCGTAACGGTATGTCTGCAGGGCCCAAGAATAAAACACATGCCGTGCCCGGAGGCTCGCCGCGGTTTAGGCGGCGCCTCCTGTGCGCCATGATCAGCGGGTGTCTGGCCCCGGCAGGAGTGGCGTGGGCGAGCCCCCAGGGCGGAACGATCATGGCCGGCGAAGGCAATATCAGCCAGCCGAATGCCGCTACCACCGTGATTACCCAGAGCAGCGGGGCGCTGACCATAGACTGGCGCAGCTTCAATCTGTCTTCCGGTGACGACGTACGTTTCGTGCAGCCGAGTACTTCATCTGCGGTGCTCAATCGCGTGTCTAACGGCCAGGCGAGCAGCATCCTGGGAAGCATCGAAGCCAATGGCCGCGTGTTCCTGATCAATCCGGCCGGTATCATCTTTGGTGCAGGTGCGCGTGTGAATGTGGGGAACCTGGTTGCGAGTTCGCTCGACATCAAGACCTCCGATTTCATGTCCGGAAACTACAACTTTCAAAGCCCAATCGGTAGCACCGGTGGCCCGGTGGTCAATGAGGGCGTCATCCAGGCTTCGACCGGCGGTTCGGTCACGATGGTCGGCGGATCGGTTGTCAATTCGGGTTTGATCGCCGCCCATTACGGCTACATCAATCTTGGCGCGGGCAGGCAAGCCGTGGTGGATTTCGGCAGTGACGGGCTTGTGGGCTTTGCGGTGAACGGCAAGGTCATCTCCAACGCGCAAGGCGCCCCGGCAGCGGTCAGCAACACCGGTACACTCGAGGCGGACGGCGGTCGCATTATCCTGTCGGGGCAGGCGGCAGCTGACGTGTTTACCGAGGCCGTCAATAACCAGGGTCTGTTGCGCGCCGGTCGCATCGAGAATCAGGGCGGGCAGATCGTGCTCACGGCTTCGGGCGCAGGGGTGGTGAATACCGGGACGCTGGATGCATCCGCGAGTACCACCGGACAGAATGGAGGTTCCGTGCTCATGGCGGGGCCTGTGGTTAATCAGGATGGCGTGGTGCGTGCAGATGCCGCCAACGGTCAGGGAGGCTCGGTGACGTTACAGGCCGGCAACTTGGCTCAGCTCGGCGGGAACAGCATGACCAGCGCACGCGCTATCTCGGGCGGGCAGGGCGGTACCGTGACGATTCTGGGCGACAGGGTTGGTCTGCTCAATCAGGGGTCGGTGGATGTTTCGGGGGCCCAGGGCGGAGGCATCGTGCGCATCGGGGGCGATGCCGGCGGTAAGGGATCGCTGCCGAACGCGAACTATGCGTACATGTCTCCCTACTCGAGCATCTATGCCAACGCGATCGATTCTGGCAATGGCGGGCATGTGGTGTTCTGGGCCGACAAGGCGACCCGGGCCTACGGAAGCATTAGCGCCAGGGGTGGCAGCTTGGGCGGAGACGGTGGCCTGATTGAGACCTCCGGATACTACCTAGACGTGAACGGCTTGCGGGTGGATACGTCAGCGCCGGGCGGCTTGTCCGGGGCCTGGCTGCTGGACCCCTACGACATCACCATCACTAATGCGACAAACAACGTATCTACCAGTGGCACAAATACAATAGCCTATACACCGGATGGGACAGCCAGCACCCTGGACGCCAGCACAATCGCGAGCGTTTTGAGTGGCGGTAGTAGCGTTATCGTGGAAACGACGGGTGCGACCAGCGCACCTGGTACTTCAAACGGGAATATTAATGTCGATGCCTCTATACAGCCCAGCAGTCTGAGTAAGAATGTCACGCTCACGCTCGATGCGGCCGGACAAATCACGATCGGCACCACTGCCACGGCAGTCGCGATCGGGAGCACGGCCATACAGAATTCCTTTACTGTCGATCTGTCGGCTGGTGGAAGCATTAGCGAGGCAGGCACTTCCGCTATCACGGCGACTGCGCTTTCGACGACCTCGGTGGGCGGGACGACGCTCACTGGGACCAACCAGGTGGGCACGCTCGCTGCAACGGATAATTCCTCGACCTCGGGTTCTGGCATTGCCTTTGATGATGGACGGGCACTGACGCTCTCCGGGATCTCGGAGACAGGCAGCAATGCGTCGGTCAGCAATACGGGGGGATCGCTTACGGTCTCAGGCAGCGTGGGCGCAGGGACCGGTACGGTGAGA
>JAPTTX010000038.1:0-47360 GCA_028068195.1 Gammaproteobacteria bacterium | reverse complement strand
TCACGGAGCGTCAAGCCCTGGTCGATTTCGACGACCTGCGCAGACGATTGCAGCCGCTGCTGGATTTCGGTTTCAGGGTGGCGCTAGATGACTTCGGCAGCGGTTATTCTTCGTTTTTGTATCTCGCCGAGCTGCCGGTGCATTTCATCAAAATCGAGGGACGTATGGTGCGGGGCATACGCCGCAATGCAGCAATGCTGCATATCGTTGAAAGTATCGTGGCGCTGGCGCGCCCTTTGGGAATCACCACGATCGCCGAATGCGTGGAGGATGGCGACACGGCCGCCCTGCTGCGCGATCTCGGCGTTGATTGGGGCCAGGGCTATTACTTCGGCCGCCCGGCGCTGGAGCCGCCGACCGGAGCCGCGCCGTAGTTAGAAGAGACGGAACACTCGATGCGGTCGGGCGGCGCGGCCGCAGCGCCGTGACTGGCGGTATTGTCGTCTATCCCGTCCTGATCGGTGCTGCGCGAACGGCGGAATTACCAGCCCCCGCCCATGGCGACGAAGAACTGGGCGGCATCCTGGTAGCGTTGCGCGAGGGCCCGCACGTATCCGAGACGTGCCTGCTGATAGGACCGTTCGGAGTCGATGAGCTGCAGCACGTCCGACTTGCCGGCGGCATAGCTCAGCCGCTGGAGCTTCAGCGCCTGCCGGGCGGTCTCAAGCGCCTGGTGCTCGGCGGTGACCAGCCGGGCATCATAGCCGAGCGCTCGCAGGACATCGGCGACCTGCCCGAATGCCTGGAGGACGGTTTGCCGGTAGGTGGCGAGTGCAGCCCGGTAGGTGTCGATCGCCGCCCGTCGCTGGGCACGGAGGGCACCGCCATGGAACAGGGGAGCGGCCAGGGAGGCGGCCGCGTTTGCAGCCTGGCTCGATGGTTCAAACAGCGTCCGGGTCGACAGCGACTCGAAGCTGAACGACCCGGACAGGGTAATGTTCGGGTACAACTGGGCCGTGGCGACGCCGATGGCGGCGCTGTCCGCGTGGAGCTGCGCCTCGGCGGCCAGGATATCCGGACGGTGCCGTACCAGCTGTGATGGCAGGCTCAGCGGAAGATCTGTGGGCAGGCTGAAATCCGACAGGTCGAATTCCGGCACGGACCATTGCGCAGGGAACCGGCCGGCCAGAATCGAAAGCGCATGTCGGGCGCCGCTGAGCGCGAGCTGCAGCGGCGGCAGCTGGGCGAGGTCGTTGGCCAGCTGGCTCTCAGCGGTAATCACGTCGGTGCGGGCTGCCTTGCCTGCCCGGAATTTCCGCTCGACCAGGCGCAGGTTGGCCTCGTCATCGGCAATGATGCCGCGGGTCGCCTGCAGCTGCCGGCGCAGCGACGCAATGGTGATGGCCTGCGAGACGGTGTTGCCGGCCAGGGCGAGATAAGCGGCAGCGAGCTGGTATTGCTGGTTGCGCGCAAGCGCCTCCGCCTGTTCCACGCGTCGCCGGGTTGCGCCGAACAGATCTGGCGCGTAGCTGACGGTCGGCCCCAGCGAGTACACGTTGTACGTTCCCGAGGCGCTGCCCGGCAGCGCTCCCGCAGTCGTGTTTTGTGATGCCCCGAAGTGCTGGCGCTGCGCAGTCGCCGAAAGATCCGCTTGCGGAAGGAAGCCTGCGCGGGCCGCGACGACGGCTTCCCGGGCTGCGAGCAGGGTGGATTGCGCCGATGCTATCGTCTGGTTCGCCGCCAGCGCCTGCGCAACGACCCGGTCGAGCCGCTCCGAATGAAAGCGCTTCCACCAGTCCACGGTCACGGCTTCCCCGGGGGCCAACCGTTGCGCGGCCTGGCCGCCAGGCGCCAGGGTGGCGGATACGGACGAGGCGGTGTAGGCCGAGACCGCGGGCGCTGGCGGCCGGACGAAGTCCGGACCGGCGGCGCAGCCGCCGATGCCTGCCGCCAGGGCCAGGGCCAGCGCGCTGCGGGTGGCGCGGCGAAGGAGGA
The DNA here is from genome assembly GCA_028068195.1 of Gammaproteobacteria bacterium. Taxonomy (GTDB): domain Bacteria; phylum Pseudomonadota; class Gammaproteobacteria; order Acidiferrobacterales; family UBA6901; genus JAJYCY01. Next base: position 45,425 of record JAPTTX010000038.1, on the reverse strand, counting down.
ATTTTCTGGTGCGGGTCATGGAGGCGGCACCGGCCGGTCACTCGAACCGAAGCGCTTCGATCGGGTTGAGGTGAGACGCCCGTCGCGCCGGGTAGTAGCCGAAAAAGACGCCGACTGCAGCCGAGAACAGGAAGGCGCCGCCCATCGCCAGAGGAGACAGCAGCGTCGGCCAGTGCGCGAAGTACGAGACGATCATCGCGATGACGACGCCGACCAGGATGCCGATGGTGCCGCCGATCACGCTGAGCAGCATGGCTTCGACCAGAAACTGCAGCAGGATATGGGTGCGGCGCGCGCCTATCGCCATGCGTATGCCGATTTCGCGTGTGCGCTCGGTGACCGAAACGAGCAGGATGTTCATGATTCCGATGCCGCCGACGAGCAGCGATATGGAAGCGACCGACGCGAGCAGCAGCGCCAGGATCCGGCTCGCGCTCTCTGCGGCCTGCGTGATGTCGCTGATGTTGTGCACGTGAAAGTCATCCGGCTGCCCGCGCCGGATGTGGTGGCGCTGGCGCAGCGTTTGCGTGACCTGCTGCAGGGCTGCCGGCACCGCCGCCTGGCTGTCGGCCTGGACAAACATGACGCTGACATAGCCGGTGAGCCGCGGCTGGATCCCGAAGGGGTTCGGCGGTGCCATATAGATGCTGCTGGAACCCGTCTGGATCTGGCTCGTCGGTGTGGATACGCCCAGCACCCGGCGCTCGGCGGTGGTAAAGGGAATCAGCACTGTGTCATCCTGATCCTGGCCAAAGCCGGTCTGGCCCTTGGCGGCGAGGATCCCGATGACCCGCACGGGCACGTTCTTGATGAAGACCACTGCCCCGACTGGATTCTCATTCGTTCCGAACAGGTTCTTGACGACGGTCTGCCCGAGCAGGCAAACCCTGCGGGCATCGCGCTCGTCGGACTGCGTCAGGGTCTGGCCCGCGACCACCGGCCAGCTGCGTATCTCGAGATAGCTCGGGGTCACGCCCTGTATGGCGGTGCTCCAGTTCTGGCTGCCGTACTGGACCTGGGCGATCTGGCGGATCTGGTAGGCGATATTGGCGACGGCCGGGTCGTCCGCACGGATCGCGTGGGCGTCGGATACCGTCAGCGTCGGGGCGCTGCCCGAGCCCATGCGCACGCCGCCCGACGTGGTGGTGCCCGGCAGTACGATCAGGAGGTTGGTGCCGAGGCTTTCGATCTGCTGTTTGACCGCGGCATTGGCTCCCTGGCCTACCGCCACCATGGTGATCAGCGCCGCGACCCCGATGAAAATGCCGAGCATGGTCAGGGCCGAGCGCAGCTTGTTGCGGGCCAGTGCCCGCCCGGCGGCGAGCAGCGCCATGCGGACGAAGGAGCCGAGGTCGTCGAGTCGGCCAATCTCGCCGGCCGCGGGTGCCGGGGCCTGCGGCGGGGCCGCGGGGCGCGGGGCGGCCTGCGGATCAACGCGTTCGTCGGAAACGATGGCGCCGTCGCGCATCGTGATGATGCGGTCGGCAAAGTGCGCCATGTCGGGCTCGTGTGTGACCAGGACCACCGTCAGGCCGCGCTGGCGGTTGAATGCCTGGATGGTAGTCATGATGTCCTCGGCGGTCTTCGAGTCCAGATTTCCGGTCGGCTCGTCAGCGAGGAGGATGGCCGGCTCGTTGATGAGCGCGCGCGCGATCGCAACCCGCTGCTGCTGCCCGCCGGAGAGCTGGCCGGGACTGCTGCGTTCGCGCCCCTCGAGTCCGAGCGCGTGAAACGCCTCGCGCAGGCGCCGGTCGCTGTCCGGACTGCGGCCGGAATAGAACAGGGGCAGGGAGACATTCTCCAGGGCGCTGGTGCGGGGAAGGAGGTTGAAGTTCTGGAATACGAATCCGATCCTCAGGCTGCGGATGCGGGCGAGCGCCGGCTCGTCGAGGGATGCGGTGTCGACGCCTTCCAGAAAATACCGGCCGCTGGTTGGCTGGTCGAGGCAGCCGAGGATGTTCATGAGTGTGGACTTGCCGGATCCCGATGCCCCCATGATTGCCACGAACTCGCCGCGGTCGACCGTGAGGTTCACCCCGCGCAGCGCGTGGACCTCAACGTCTCCCAGCCGGTAGGTCTTCACGAGATCACGGATCTCGATGACGCGGGCGGGCACGGTGTTGGGCTCCATTGCGCGGGTCAGAAGCGCATCAGTCCCGGCCGGCGCGCGGTATTGCTGGCGGCCGGACCGGTTTCGTTGACGATGACCGGGTCTCCCGCCGCGAGCTTGCCACCGGTGATCTCGGTGTAGCGGTCATCGCTCAGACCGGTGGTGACCGCAACCGGCTGGGGCTTGCCAGCGCGCAACACCCATACACGAGCGCCCGGCGCGGGCGCCCCGCCCGGGCGCAGGCCGGTGGGCGAGAAGCGCAGCGCCTGCAGCGGAACCCGCAGCACGTTGTCGCGTTCCGCAGTGATGATCTGCGTGTTCGCCGTCATGCCCGGCAGCAGTTCGAGCCTGGGATTGTCGACGCCGACGACGACGTCGTAGGTGACCACATTCTGGACCGTGATCGGCGACTGGCGCACCTGCGTGACCCGGCCCGCGAAGACCTTGTCCGGATACGCTTCGACCGTAAACGTAGCGCGTTCGCCGACCCGGGCGCCGCCGATGTCGGATTCGCTGACGTTGGTGTCAACCTGCATCTTGGTCAGGTCCTTGGCGATCAGGAACAACGTCGGGGTCTGGAAGCTCGCGGCCACGGTCTGTCCGACATCGATGTTGCGCGAGATCACGATCCCATTGACGGGCGAAACGATGTCGGTGTAGCCGAGGTTCACCTGCGCCGCGCGCAGCGCCGCCTCGCGCTGAAGGATGGTGGCGCGATCCAGGTTCGCCTGGGCTCCGGCCTGCTCGTAGGCGCTGCGGTCGCTATCGAGCGTGTCGCGGGACACGATGCCTTCGGTGAGCAGCCGGCGGTCGCGCTGGTAGGTGATTTTGGCGTAGGCGAGGCTTGCGCGGTCTTTAGTGAGTTGTGCTTTGGCGCTCGCGAGGTTGGCGTTGTCCTGGTCGACCACGAGCTGGTAGGGGCGGGGGTCGATTCGCGCGCACAGCTGTCCGGACTTGACCTGGGTGTTGTAGTCGCAGTACAGGGCCGTAATGACCCCCGAGACGTACGACCCGACCTGGACGGTGATCACCGGATTGACGGTTCCGGTGGTGACGATCGAGCGTACGATGCTGCCGCGCGTGGCGGTCTCGGTGACGTAGTGGGGAGGTTCGGGACGGGTATACCACCAGACATAAGCTGCGGCCGCTGCGAAGATCACGCCGGCCGTGATCCACAAGCGCGGGTGGCGGGACAGGATGTTCTTGAGCACGTTTGCCGACCTCAGGGTGGCAGCGCCGGTGGGGCGTGCGTTCGAACGCCTGGCGGGTCCGCAACAGCCGGCGGCTGCGCCGCCGCCGGCACCGTAGCCGGAAGGCGTATGCGCACGTGCAGGCCGCCGTCGGGCTCGTTGGCGGCGGTGACGGTGCCGCCGTGGACGCCGATCGCGCGCTTGGCGATGGCCAGTCCCAGGCCGTAGCCGCCGCTGCTGCGGTCGCGCGCATCGTCCACCCGCACAAAGGGTTCAAAGAGATGGGGCAGGAATTTTTCCGGGACCCCCGGACCATGATCGCGGATGCTCAGCGCCAGCCATCCGTCGCGGCCGGCCTCGCGTTCCAGAGACAGCGTCACGGCCGAGCCCTCCGCAGTGTGGCGCAGCGCGTTGCGCACGATGTTCTCGATGGCGCTGCGGAGCAGGGTGGCGTGTCCGGGAATCACCGCCGCCACGCTCCGCACGACCGTGACCGCGCGGTTGCGCGAGCGCGCCTCGAAGTCGGCGTCGGCCGCCACGGTTGCAAGGAGCTCCGACAGGTCGACGGGTTCACGCTGTGTAGCAGCAACACCCGCCTCGATTCGGGCAAGGGACAGCAGCTGTCCGATCAGGTCATTCAGGCGTTCCGCCTCGAGCTCGATACGGTCGAATTCCGGCGCCGCACGTCCCTCGGCGCGCTGGCGGGCGAGGCCGAGCGCGACTTGCAGGCGCGCGAGCGGCGAGCGCAGTTCGTGCGATACGTCGCTCAGCAGCTGGCGCTGCGATGCCATCAACTCCTGCAGATGCTGCGCCATCTGGTCGAACGCCCGTGCGAAATCCGCGATTTCGTCCTTGCGGCCACCGAGCGAAGGCGCCACGCGCTCGCTCAGCTGCCCAGACGCGTAGGCTTCGGTGGCCCGGCGCAGACGGCCGATGGGTGCCGTCAGGTAACGCGCCAGCGCCAGGCAGACCAGGCCGCTCACGACCGCAGCCAGCACCAGGGGAAGCATGATGACGTGCGGACGCCCGATCAGCCGTGCGAGGGTGACACCCTGAAAATCCGGGAAAAGAAAGTACGGGCTGTGTCCCGGCAATAGGATTCGGGGACGCCGCGCGGGAAAGTTCCCGCGGGCCAGCCGCTGCAGCACGGCCGGCGGGAGCGGCCGCCCGAGCAGATCGGCGCCGCGCCGATTTACGAGCAGCATCGGAACCAGTTCGTGCCGGTTCAGCCGCCGCAGCCAGCGCTCCAGTCCCGGCAGACCGGACCGGTCGGCTATGGACTGTCCGCGGACGGTGTCCTGCAGGATGCGCTGGCGCAGGGGGGTCGCTTCCTGGCGCTGGCGCAGCCGGTCGACGAAATGGGAGGCGGCGAACATGGTAGTCGCCGAGAACAGGATCAGTGCAGCCCAGAATGAAATAAATATTTTCCAGAACAGACGGTGCATGGCAGGGTGACTCACGGTCGCACGTACTGGTAGCCGACGCCGCGCACGGTCTTGATGCGCTCGTCGCCGTGCAGCGGCCCGAGCTTGCGGCGCAGGCTGCTGACGTGCATGTCGAGGCTGCGGTCGTACGGCGTGAGCACGCGCCCCAGCGCCTGTTCCGACAGCTGCGCCTTGGATACGACGCGTCCGGCGGCACGCAGGAGCGCTTCGAACACGCTGTATTCGGTGCTGGTCAGGAGAACTTGCTGGCCGTGGCAGCGCACACAGCGGGTGCCCGTGTGCAGTTCTACGTCCCCAAGGGTCAGCACCTCGGGCCCGGCGGGTCCGCAGCCGCCTGCGGCGCGCCGCAATATGGCGTGTATCCGGGCGACCAGAACGCGCGGATTGCAGGGTTTGGCAAGATAGTCATCCGCGCCGAGTTCCAGACCGACGATGCTGTCAACGTCCTCACCCCGCGCTGTCAGCATCAGCACCGGGACCAGGGAACGGGGGCGCAGCGCCCGCAGTACGTCGAACCCGCCGATCCGCGGCATCATCACATCCAGGATGACGAGGTCATACGTCCCGGCGCGGGCCATGGTGAGTGCGGTCTCGCCATCATGGGCGGTGTCCACAGCAAAGCCCTCGGCACCGAGATACTGGGTCAGCATCTCGCCCAACTCCATGTCGTCATCGGCCAGGAGAATATGATCCATGGCAAAACGTCCCCCGGTCTAAAACCGGCCTACGCTCCGATAATGCCACACCGGACGCAGTGTACATAGCGCTGCGCGCAGCGTTTTGCGGGGATTTACACGGATTTACCTTTTGGCCGCTGCGCCTGTGGCGGAGCTGGCAGGTGGCGGCCGAACGGGCACCTGGAACGATTCCGGAGGGGGCGATGCAGTGGGTTGCCAAGCGCGATGGGCGGTATCCGTCCTGTGGGCCGAACCGCCGCCGGACCGGTGGGGCTCAGGGGTTGGGGACCGGCCGCCAGGACGCGGTCGCGAGCCAGGACAGCAGCGCGCCGAAGTCCTGGGGGTGGCTGATGAAGTAGCCCTGGGCCTCGTCACATTCGAGCAGGGCCAGGGCGTCGAGTGTTGCCTCATTTTCGACGCCCTCGGCCACGACGCGCAGTCCAAGATTATGACCCAGCTCGATCACCGAGCGCACGATCATCGCATCGCGCTTGTTTGTCAGCATGTCGGTCACGAAGCTCTTGTCGATCTTGATCTCGTCTACTGGCAGGTGCCTGATGCTGGCCAGCGACGTATAGCCGGTGCCGAAGTCGTCGATGGAAATGCGCACCCCCATGCTGCTGAGTGTGGTCAGGGTGCTCTCGGCGCGCGGCGGATCGAGAACGATGGCGCTTTCAGTAATTTCCAGCGTCAGCTGTTCGGGCGGGCAGTCGGCGCTCGCCAGCTCGTTCGCAACGATGTCCGGCAGCCGCGGGTCGTGCAGCGAGCGCGCCGAGAGGTTCACGCTCACCTGCAGGTGGATGGCCGCCGCCCGCGCCTGCCGGCATTCGCCCAGGGCCCGTCTCAGCACCCACTCGCTGAGCGGAACGATGAGTCCGGTGTGCTCGGCCATGGTAATGAACCGCTCCGGCGCAAGCAGACCGTGGCGCGGGTGCTGCCAGCGGACCAGCGCCTCGGTGCCTGCGACGTGGCGGGTATCGATGCAACCCTTGGGCTGGAAATGGAGCAGAAGCTGGTCGCGTTCGATGGCGTCCCGCAGTTCGGCCATGAGCCCCAGGCGCTCGTGGCTGTGCTGCTTCAGCTCCGGTGCGTAGATGACATAGCTGCTGGTAGTGCGTTTGGCGCGGTACATGGCTATGTCAGCCTGCTGCATGAGCGTGTCGACGTCCGCCGCGTGATCGGGCATCAGCGCCACCCCGATGCTGGCTTCGACCGCGATCGGGATTCCGTCGATCATGAATGGCGCCTGCAGGAATTCCTGCAGTTTCGCGATCACCGGCAGGAGGTCTGCGCGCCTTGCCAGGCAGGGCAGCAGGATGCCGAATTCATCGCCGCCGAGGCGCGCCACGACGTCGGTGACGAACAGTGCGCCGCGCAGCCGCAATCCCACCTGGCGCAGCAGCTGGTCCCCGCGGGAGTGCCCGAGCGTGTCATTGACCTCCTGGAAGCGGTCGAGATCCATGACCATCATGGCCAGGACTTGCTCGCCGGTGCGGGCCTGCCATGCCGCTTCCTGCGCCTGGGTGCGGAACCGCAGACGGTTCGGGAGCTCGGTGACCGGATCGATGTAGGCGAGGCGGCGGATGGTTTCATCGGCAGCGCGCCGTTCCCGGCGCACGTGCGCCTCACGCAGCTCGCGGTCGACAGCCGGGGCAAGCCGCTTGAGATTGTCCTTGAGGATGTAGTCGTGGGCGCCGGCCTTCATGGCGGTCACGGCCCGGTCCTCGCCGATCGTGCCGGAGACGATGATAAAGGGCAGGTCGAGCCCGCTGTCGCGCAGCAGTGAGAGTGCGTCGAAAGCGTTGAACCTGGGCATGGTGAAGTCGGAAAAGACGATGTCCCAGCGGCCCGTGCGCAGTTGTGCGCTCAGCGATTCAGGGGTGTCGACCCGGCAGTATTCCAGATCAAAGCCGGCGCGGCGCAGTTCGCGCGCCAGCAGCTCGGTGTCATCGTCCGAGTCCTCCACGATCAGGGCGCGCAATGCTTTCATCGGGTTGCTCCGGAGCCGCCAGGAGGTGTTTCGTTGAGCACCAGCCAGTAGAGACCGAGCTGGCGAACCGCCTCGGCGAACTGCCCGAAGTCCACCGGCTTGCGGATATAGCTGTTGGCACCGAGGCGGTAGCCGTTGATCACGTCCTGCTCCTCCCGGGAAGAGGTGAGGATCACTACCGGCAGCAGGCGGGTCACGGGCGCGGCGCGGATCTGTGCCAGCACCTCCAGACCATCGACCCTGGGGAGTTTCAGGTCGAGCAGGGTCAGGGCAGGGGTTTCGGCGGGGTCGCGCCTGAGGTGGGCCCCGCGGGCGAACAGGTAGTCCAGCGCCTCGACCCCGTCGCGCGCCACGATCACCGTGTTGGCGATGTTGTTCCGGCGCAGGGCACGCAGCGTGAGGGCTTCATCGTCGGGGTTGTCTTCGACCAGCAGTATGCTCTTGTCGTCCATGGCGCCTCAGGGTTGTGTTGGCAATGGTAGGGTGAAATGGAAACATGCCCCGGCGTCGACGGTGGCCTCGACCCAGATCCTGCCGCCATGTCGGTGGATGATGCGCTGCACGGTCGCGAGACCGACCCCGGTGCCGGGAAATTCGCTCACGGCGTGCAGCCGCTGGAAAGCCCCGAAGAGCTTGTGCGCGTAGGCCATGTCGAAGCCCACACCGTTGTCGCGCACAAAGAAGCAGTGCATGCCATCGTCGCCGGTCCCTTCGCCGAATTCGATGTGCGCCTCGGCACGCGTGCCCGTGAATTTCCAGGCGTTGGACAGGAGGTTGCTCAGCACGATGTGCAGCAGTCTCGGATCGCCCATGGCCTCGAGTCCCGGCTGGATGTCGGTCTCCACGCGCCGCGCCGGTTGGCTGTGGCGCAGCTCGTTGACCAGGGACTCAGCCATGCCGCTGAGGTCCACGTTTTCCGGGCGCAGTTCGCTGCGCGTGACCCGCGACAGTTCCAGGAGGTCATCGATCAGTGCGCCCATGCGCTGGGTGGCGGCACGCACTCGCGCGAGGTGCTCGCGCGCGGTCGGGTCGAGCTGGCCAGCGTGATCCTCGAGCAGGGCTTGGCTGAATCCGTCGATGGAGCGCAGCGGGGCGCGCAGGTCGTGCGATACGGAATAGCTGAATGCCTCGAGCTCGCGGTTGGCTGCCTTGAGTTCGACGGTATGCCGGTGCAGTTCCATATTGAGCTGCCGGACGTGTTCGGTCGCCTGCTTGCGGCGGGTAACGTCGCGGACGATTGCTGTGACCCAGAATCCGTCCTGGGTCTGGATGGGGCTGAGACTGATCTCCACGGGGAACAGGCTGCCGTCCTTGCGCCGCCCCATGAGCTCCAGGCCCTCGCCCATCGCGCGCCGGTGCGGTGTGCCCATGTATGCGGTGCGTTGCGCGAAATGCGCGCGCTCCTTGTCCACGGGCGCCAGGATGTCGACGGTCTGCCCGATAAGCTCGTCGGCGGCGTAGCCAAAGGCGGACTCCGCCTGATTGCTGGCGAGAACGATGCGTCCCTGGCGATCGACGATCACGATTCCGTCGGGCGCCGACCGCAGCAGTTCCGAGAGCCAGTTCTCGGCGCGTCGGCGTTCTGCGATTTCGGCGTTCAGCGTCGCATTGATCTGCCGCAGGTTTGCGTTGAGCAGGTCGAGATCGCGGCTGCGCTGCAGGATTTCGCGCTCCAACGAGCGGTTGCGGCGCTCGGCCGCGTCGGCAGCTTCCTGCTGCGCGGCATCGGACAGACTGCTGCGGACATAGTCGGTCACGTCTTCGACGCGGTGAATGATGTAGCGGATGCGGCCGTCGGCCGCAGGCACGGGCGAGTTGACTGGACTCCAGAACCGTTCCTCGAAGCCTCCGCCGGAGCTGGCAGGACGGCGTATGTCGTACTTCTGGACCGCCATCACATCGCGCGCACCGGTGACCAGCACACGCTCGAGCGATGCGCGCAGATGGCGGGCGCCGCTTGCGTTGCGGTCGTCGGGATTGTCCGGAAAGACTTCAAAGACGCTGCGCTGAAGGATGGCGTTCCGTTCGGTGAGGGTGGCCTGCAGGTAGGCGTCGGTCGCGTCCAGAATCGTAAAGCCGGCATCAGGTTGGAGCACCAGCAGCAGCGCCGGTGCGCTTCGGAACAGCAGCGCGAAGTCGGGCCGGACAGCAGTCACGTCCATGGCCAGGGTCGGTTGCGCGCAGAGTGATCTGACATGGTTTCGCCTCCTTGCGGTGCGGTGCGCCGGCGTCTGTGGGTATGGGAGCAGGTTGCGGTGCCAGCGCCGTTCCGGTCGGCTCAACAGCGCTTGGCAGCGTACCGGACCTTCGTCGCTCCTAGGCGGTGGAAGCGGAAACCGTCCCCGCCACGAGCGTGGGCCCAGCTTCGCGACTGCCCCAAACCGAGCGCAATGGGCGCCTGGGACCCAGTGATAATTATAGCGAAGATTGTCTCCCGTGAAGAATTCCGGCAGAGCGTGGTGGGACACCACCGTTATTCGCCGGCAGAGTAACCATATGCCACACGTGTTGTGAGGAAATAGTGTCCTTGTTCTAATAATGATGACCGTTAACTAAGACAGTCGGATCATTGGCGGCGGATCGCCGAGTGCGCGGCTTCGAACCGGCGGATGCAGACCCGCCGTCGCGGGCGGGCCATCGGGCGGGACCGCGGGCAGGAAGGCCGGGTACTGCACTGTGTTCCCGCGGCACCGCGCTCGCGTCCGACGGCAAGCGGGAGCTGGTGCCCGACCCGATCTCCCCGCCGCCCATAGCGGGCTGTATTCAACGCATCGGTCGATTGCGAGGGCCGGGCAGCGAGCGGTCGTCGCACAGACTCTGCGCAGTGGCGTATCGAGAGGAAACGGCGCTATGATGCGCGCTGGCGCCACTGCAGCGATCGACGTGAAGCGAATGACATTGCATGCCAGCGTTGTCCGGGATCGGAACTAAGTTGCGGTCCTGCGGTCTGCCATGTTGGAAGTGACCTTCAGACGCGGCAGGTCACGGAGTCCCTCAATGAGCAGCCGGATTGCCCCAGATGTCCCAAGAGCCGACCCGGCTGCGCTGCACGGTGTCGTCGTTCGTTTGCAGCGGGGGCGCGGATTCCGCTGGGTGGCGGTGCTGGCCCTGTTGTGTACGATCGGGCTCTATGCGGCAGAAGCGTCGCATCACCACAAGACCGAGGCCGGAGAGCTGCACTGTCCGGTGTGTCAGGTGGTCGCCCACGGCGCGCTGGATCTGTTCGTGCCGGGCATCGGTTCCGTATCGTACTACCGCATCCCCTATCTGGTTGCATTCTCCGACGCCCGGCCGTTCTTCCCCGAGCAATCGAGCACCATCCACCCGCCGTCCCGGGCTCCGCCGTTGCGTTTCGCCGTTTTCTCCTGAAAGACCCAGCTAGATACCGAAGGGCGCGGGATCAGTCGCGCGCCTGAGTTCCGCGCACCGATGCTGAGCGCAGCGCCGCGGGAATGGTTGTGCGCGGATGCGGATGCCGGATGGCGCTTGCTTCGCTGCGCACGTGGTGCGTGTGCCCGAAACCGTAATCGGGGCCGCAGCCCCGTATCTTCGGGTTTCTCCCTGGGCCGCAACGGCGACCCGCCTGCGTGCGGGCCGCTCAGTAATCCTGAGAAAAGAGGCTCAACGCCAATGAAAAACGGAACAATTCAGACTGCCGGCTGCTTGCTGGCCGCCGCGGTGGTTTCCCCAGCACAGGCTGCCGGCATGTCCGGCATGTCCTCGAACACAGCCGGGCATGATCGGTTCGGATCACCCGGAACGGCGCAAGCGGTAACCCGGACCGTGCGGATTACGGCCCTCGATACGATGCACTACAGTCCGCCCCAGATCTCTGTGCGTCCCGGGCGGACGGTGCGGTTCGTCGTCCATAACGGCGGCCACCTCACGCATGAGTTCGTCATCGGTGACCGCGCCGAACAGCGCGCCCACGAGGCCGAAATGGAGGCGCGCCCCGGTATGAAGATGGGACGCGATCCCAACGGGATGACGATCCTCACGGGTCACACCCGCACCCTCATCTGGCGCTTTCCGCGGCATGCCGGGACACTCGAATACGCCTGCCATGAACCGGGACACTTCGCTGCCGGAATGGTGGGGTACATCCATGTGACCGCGGCCGCCCCCGGGGGTGCGAAATGAAGCGATGGCACGCCTATGGCGCCCCCCTTTGTGGGATGCTCCTGCTGGGCATCCTCGCTCCGGCGGCATACGCCCATGCCATCGCCGGCATGCGCGTGTTTCCGGCGACCATGAGTTTCGATGACCCGGGTGTGGCCGACGAGGGCTCGTGGGTCTTCAATCATATCAACAACGGATCCGCTAGCCAGGACGTTCTGAATCTGGCCTTTGCCAAGCGGATCACCCGCCGCTTTGGTCTGGTGGCCAGCACCGATTACCAGCACCTGTTGGCCGGTGACGGATCTCCGGCCATGGACGGTTGGGACAACACGACGGTGGCCGCAGCGTACCAGCTGTTCGTGCATCCGGGTTCCGAGTCGATCGGCATGGTGCAGCTCGCCGATACCATTGGCCACAGCGGCGGCCACAGCATCGGCGTGCCGTACTCCGTCTACAGTCCGGAGTTTGCCTTCGGAAAGGGGTTCGGCGGGCTGCCGCATCGCTGGCGCATGTGGCGGCCGATCGCCTTCACCGGCGCGGTGTCCGAGGATTTTCCGACGAACCCGACGGTCCCGAACATGCTCAACTGGGACTTTTCCATCCAGTACAGCATCCCCTACCTGCAGGACTTCGTGCGGGACGTGGGAATCTCGGGACCGTTCAAGAACATGGTGCCGATTGTCGAGGTGCCAATGCAGACCTGTCTCAACCGCGGGTGTGCGAATCAGACCACCGGGTACATAAACCCCGGCGTCATCTGGATCGGACACTATTTTCAGTGGGGAGTCGAGGCGCAGGTCCCGGTGAACAGCCGAACCGGCAATTCGGTGGGTATCCTGGTGGGCATGGACTACTATTTCGATGACATCGCGCCGCATAGTCTGGGTGCGCCGATTTTTAATTGACCCTCGGAGGCGACAGACTAATGGCCAGATGGAGCAGTGCAACAATCGCAGCCGGCTTGCTGGTGTTGCTGTTCACGACGCAGGTTGCCGAAGCCCACGCCTTTCCGGATCACTCGCTGCCCAAGGTTGGATCGGAGCTCACAACGCCTCCGAAGTCGGTGCGTATCTGGTTCGACGGGGACATCGAACCGATCTTCTCGACGCTGATCGTTAAGACCGCCAGTGGCACGCAGGTGAGCGCCGGAAAGGGCAAGGTATCCACATCCAACAGCACGCTTCTCGAAACGCCGCTGCCCAACAAGCTGGCGCCCGGCAAATACTACGTCTACTGGAGCGTCATCGCCCGCGACGGGCACCACACCGAAGGGCGTTTTCCGTTCCGGGTAAAGTGACGAGGAGGTTCCGTGCACCAGCATCCGCTGTATATCAGCTTGACGGCATTCGACGTGTTGGCGGTTGTAGCCAGTATCGGAATGCTGGCCTGCTGGCTAGTCGTCCTTCCGCGCGGTCCGGTCGCGCGCATCGATGCGGCGATGTCGCGATTGCTCGGCATCGCTGCGGCGCTGCTCACAGCCAGCAGCATCGGGATCCTGGCTGCCAGGACGCTTGAAATGGAGGGAGGGCATTGGGCGATACTCCTGGCAACGCTGCCTCTCGTGCTGAAGGTCACGCATTACGGCCATGTCTGGCTCTTTCGCCTGCCGGCGCTGGTGCTGCTGTGGCTGGGATGGCTCCGGCTCGGCCGGCACGAACGGCGCGCCTGGCCGGCCTGGCTCATGCTGGCGGCCGTGGCAGGTATTGCGCTGACCCGCAGCGAGACCGGACACCCAGCCGATCACGGCGACTTCACGCTGGCCGTGTGGATCGACTGGGTGCATCTCCTGGCCGGGTCGGTGTGGGTGGGAAGCCTGTTGGGCATGTCGCTCGCGGTTTTTCCACAGCTGCTTACCGGCGAGCCGGACCCGGCGCCGCGCGCTGCCGAGATTTTCGGGCGGCTGTCCCGGCTGGCCGGCATCGCCCTCGGCGTCGTGGTGTTGAGTGGAGTGATTACTGCCTGGCACGAACTCCGGGCCTGGAGTGCCTTGTGGGATTCCCAGTACGGGCGAATTCTGTCCGTTAAGCTGCTGTTGGTGGCCGGTATGATCGGACTCGGTGCTCGCAATCGGTACGGGCATCTCCCGCGCCTTCAGGTGCTTTCAGGACAGACACCACGCCAGCCGTGGTTGCCGTTTTTCGCGTTTAAGGCCGACAAAGCTGATGTCGCGCGACCAGCCGCTGTTACCGCCGTTCGGGAGTGTTCCCGGACGGTCAGCACTGAGGCGCTGCTGGGGCTGGCGGTGATCGTGGCGGCATCGGCCCTGTTGCACGGGATGCCACCCGCCGACATGCCGCACACTGCCGCCATGGCTGCCATGTCTGGTGGATCCAGCACCTCCAGCATGTCTGGCATGTCCATGGCCCCGACAGCCGGTCCTGTTCCGGCGCTTGGGCGCCACCGCTGGATCGATTGGCCTGCGGCGCAGGCGTATGTTCGGCGCTCGGCGCACGCCGGGCATGTGGACCGGGCCGGGCGTGTACACTTTCGGGGAGGGGCGGTAACACTTAATCTGGTTGCGGTCCAGCCTCATTACCCTGATATGAGTTTCGAACTCGCCGACCGGGTAAACCCCACGATCGTCGTGCCTGCCGGCGCCCGAGTGACGCTTCATCTGCTTAATATGGACTACGGCCCGGGCATGGACCATGGGGTGATCGTGACGGCTGTGGGCCCCCCTTATCCGGTGCTCGGAATGGAGCGTCTGCACCCGCGTCTGGCGATGCTCGACCCGATTCCCTCGCGCAGTGCGGAATCCCTTTCTGGGTCCCGCTATGCTGAAGCGAGTGTGCGCTTCACCGTACCTGAGGCACCGGGGACCTATTATTACGCCTGCCAATGGCCCGGCCACGCTGAGGGCGACCATATGTATGGAAAGTTCGAGGTGCGGGCAACGAAGTAGGCGGGTTACCGCTGTCCGGTGGCCATCGCAGCCTGCTGTGGCAATTTTGCCGCGAGGGTGGCGCCGGCCGCCCTCGGATTCCCGGTCATGCCGGGTTGCCGCGCAACGTCTAGGGTCAGGGCTTCCCGCGGAGCACCGCTTTCTGACGCAACACCTTCCGGACGTGCGTATCAGGCAGCGGCTTTCTGGCGTACTTGGGCGTTCTTGATCAGGATGGCGGTCTGCGAGAATCCGCCCTTGGTGGCTGCGGTGAGGGCGGTGTTGCCCGCAGCGTCGGTAGCATCGACGGAGGCGCCGTTGTCGAGCAGCAGCTTGACAACCAGGGCATGTCCCCGGGAGGCTGCCAGCACCAGAGGCAGATGGCCGTTTTCATCCCGGAAGTTCGGGTTGATGCCGGCGCTGACCAACGAGTAGACCATGGACGCATGGCCTTTCTGTGCCGCATGGCACAGAGCGCGTGCGCCATGACTGCTGTTGATCTGGGCGATCGGCTTCACGCCTTTCGGCAGTTTCAACACGAAGTTCGTGAACGAGGTGACCACCATGGCGACCAGGGCAAACAGCATGATATGCGGGTCGACGCCGAGCCTCTGGGCAATATCGCCGGGAAGGTTGGCGCCGATGGCCAGTATGGCGATGACGAGGATCAGGGCGAACTTGAGGTAGCGGACCAACGAAACGCCGATGATGGCGATGAGGCCGATGAGCAGATAGTCCTTGTTCAGCCCGATGACCCGGGATACCCGGTCGGGAAGGTTGGCCCCGATGCTCATCAGGGTGACCAGCACGATGATTGTGATGTCCTGCGCCCAGGACGAGAATTTCTTCAGCTTGATCATGCTGCCCCCCTTACTGATGTGCCCCTTCCCTTTTCATTGCAGTCATCGAGCCAAAGCAAAAGGCATGCCAACCATGATCCTCGTGCTGGCGTCCTGCCGGTTCACGGCAGCTGACCCGCATCTTGTTCTATAAGGGATACACTAGCGGGTCCTCAATCGAAAATCCATCGGGACACGGCGCCGCACCGGTCGCTTCGGGCCAGGCAGTGCCTGGCCCGCCTAAGCCCGGGATCCTGTTCGCGAAGCCAGAGACCGGGCCCAATCGAGAACCGGCTGCAGCCGCGGCGGCAGCAGCACGCGCGCTTCGGCGTAACTGACCCAGCGGAATTCATCGTGTTCCGGTCGACCGAGTTCGGCGCTCACCGGCAGTATGATCGCCTCGGTGTCGGTCACTCCGATGTAGTAGCGGGCTATCTTTCCGCTTCCGTACGGGCCGGTCTCGCGATAGCCCGTTCCCCACGGAAAAGTCAGGTCCGTAATACCGGTCTCCTCTCGGGTTTCGCGGATCGCTGTTTCTAAGTCTTGTTCGCCGGCCTCCCGCTGACCTTTCGGAAAATCCCAGTTGGCATATGCGCGCAGTACCAGAAAACGCTGTGCCTGGCCGCTTCCGCGCACCACTACCACTCCGGCCGAGCGGATCGCAGCGGCGGCGCCGGTCACCGCACAGCACCCCAGGCTGTTGGCTTGCGGCGGCCGGCAGATCCGACGCCGGCCGGTCGTTGCGGCCAGCCGTCGCTGCGGCGGTCCGGGTGTAGAGGAGGCGAGCAAGGCCGGTGACAGTGCCGGCAGCCGGCGGCACTGCCGCCCGGCGGCACCCGGCAGCGCGTGCGGATTGCGCCGGGTCCCGGCGACGACCGCCGGAACAGTGCGCAGGGCCTCGCCCGAACTTTCGGGTCGGGTGCGGACCGGGCCGGTGCCGATGTTGAGCACAGTAGCGCCAAGGCAGGATTCATCCACCAGGATTCGTGGCCAATTCTGGCCCGATCGAAGTTCGGAGTCCATAAGCGGAAATGACGATTCAGCGCGGTCCCTGTGGCACGGTGGGTCCGATAGCCGATGCCTTGTCGGCAATGAGGCCGCGCGGCGAACGCGTTGGTGCGGGTGGACCGCAATGTCCACGTGTTCGGGTCACGGTGCCGATGCGGTGCCAAGTGAACGGGACAATGCGGACGTGGGATCGCTGTGCTGAATCGCGATGCGCGCACCCAGGAAGTGCTGCTCGCCTTGGGGCGTCAACCATGCGACTTTGGCCCGCGTATCATCTTGAATGCGACACGGGTGTTGCGCCCGCCTCGGTTTCACGGCCCATCATCTCAAGCGTGAGTTCCCTGCATCATCTCCGGTGCCGACCGTCATTCCAGTCCGCAGCCGCAGCGTCCGGGCCGGGATCCGGCGCGACCGCAGCATCGCGGCTGCCGGCCGCGTGGAAGCGATCGACGAGGATAAACAGACGCTTGGTTTCCTCTTCCAATTCCCGGAAACGGCTGAGCGTCGTGTCGTGTGTCGCGCTGCCCCGGGTCTTTGCGATTTCGCACCCGAGTCCATGAATGCGTGCATGGACCGCCTCCAGTTCCACAAAGGCCGGAAGTGCGCCGTAGCGGGCCTTGCCTGCGCCCCGATACCAGACGCCCAGCCGGCACTGGGTGTGGTCTATGAGTTCCGCCGCCTTCAGGTCGGCGTCGCCATGCACGACGTCGGCTATGCGGGACTTCCACAGGAGATGATCTCCCTTGATCGATTCCAGGAACGCTTCCTCCGTCCCATGCTCCGCAAGTGCTGACAGCTGGCGCCCGGTTGTCGCGATCACCGAGCGCACGAGATCGTTAATCTGCTCCACATCTCCGCCCTCCTGCTGCAGAGCGGCAGTGATTTTTGACAGGCTGCTCGCCATGTCGGCCGATACCGAACTCTGCTCTTCTGCGGCGGCAGCAATCTGGTGGACGCGGTCGTTGACGTCCTGGGCGACCTTCGCGCCCTCGCCGAGCGCGGTCGAGACCGTATCGAGTGTGCCGACGCTCTTGCTCAGGCGCGCCAGGCTCGCCTCCACGGACTCGTTCGCCTTGGATATCAGGCCATTCATGGTTGCGGTCACAGACTCTATTTCTGCAGTAGCGTGTGTGGTGTTCTCGGCGAGCTTCTTGACTTCGTCGGCGACCACGGCGAAGCCCCGACCCGCCTCTCCGGCGCGCGCAGCCTCGATGGCAGCGTTGAGCGCAAGCAGATTGGTCTGCTGGGCGATGCCCCGGACCGTGCCGGTGAGCTTGCCGATTTTGTGGTTGAATTCCAGGAATTCCTGCATGTTCAAACCCATCGTGGAGACGGCCTTCTCGAGCAGATTCATGTCTCCGGTGAGCAGGGCGACCGACTGCTTGCCGGCGGCGGATTTGGTCTTGCTGTCGTCGGAACGGGAAGCCGCCTCCTGGGCATTTCTGGATATCTCGGTGGCAGTGTTCGCCATCTGCTCGACCGCAGCGACCACGCTCGTGACGTGATCCAGGGTGGTATCGATTTCGCGCGTGAATGCGAGGCTCTTGACCAGTGTGGCAACGCTGGCTTCGAGCGCCGATACGGAGTGCCTGGCGGCCTCGAGGCCGCCGGCATTGCGCGAATCGATGATGCCCAGGACCGGCGACAGGCTGGTGGCGGTGGACGCGGACTGGCGCGAAAGTGCCAGGACCGCATCGCGGTCGGCGGCAAACGCGGCCTGCAGAAGGGATAGCGCG
This sequence comes from Gammaproteobacteria bacterium, assembly GCA_028068195.1. Classification (GTDB taxonomy): domain Bacteria; phylum Pseudomonadota; class Gammaproteobacteria; order Acidiferrobacterales; family UBA6901; genus JAJYCY01. The sequence goes on along the minus strand of JAPTTX010000038.1, from coordinate 27,430 downwards.
AAGCGGGTTTTCAGGAACATTGTTTGTGCCACGTGACTGCCTCTTTGTGATTTTCGCGTAACGCAGCCGTAGCTGCGCCACGAGCGGCGTCGTCCACTTCCTGCGGCCGGTCCCGGTGTGCCGGGTCTCCCCAAAAAACCATATCGGCCGCAAGCGCCAAAACATGAGCGCCCGGGGACTAGAGGGTGTGCCGCGGAGATGGGGCGGGTGCGGGCGTCCGGTCATTGTGCCGGTACGCGGATGCGTCGCCTTTCGGGAAAGCGCAATCGCAGTGTGCGGTGCCGGCGCGGGAATCGGCCGCGACATGCCAAAAACTGGCACATTCCTAATGGTCTTTTGCGCGGTAGGCGGAAGCGCCATGCGCAGGGTGCACCAGCTGGGCTTGAGCCGGTTTGCGGTATCATGACAGCGGTGCTTGAGGCGCTGCAGTTGCAATGCTGCGCGACCGACGGCGTGGGCGCGGACGCGTGCGCCGGAAGACACGGAGGTGTGCGCTATGAGCAGAGTACGGGTTCTGGTTGGCACGCGAAAGGGTGCGTTCATTCTTGCCGCAGACGGCAAACGCCGGCACTGGTCGGTGCGCGGCCCGCTCTTTGCTGGATGGGAGATCTACCATATCAAGGGCTCGCCGGTCGATCCCGACCGGATCTACGCATCGCAGACCAGCAGCTGGTTCGGCCAGATCATCCAGCGTTCCGACGATGGCGGCCGGACCTGGCAGACGCCGGGCAGCGATACGGCAGGGCCGGCCGCAGCCGCCGGATTCGCAAAGGGTGAGAGCAACAGGTTCCTGTATGCCGGGGAGGTCGGCACCCACAAGTGGTATGACGGTACGCAGCGCGGTTGGGAATTCAAACGCGTATGGCACCTCGAACCGTCCGGGCGCAATCCCGACAGTGTCTATGCAGGCGTGGAAGATGCCGGGATTTTCAGGACGTCCAATGGAGGCGCGACCTGGGAGGAGCTTCCGGGACTGCGTTGCGCCAAGGGCCATCTCTGGCAGCCGGGCGCTGGCGGCATGGCGGTGCACACGATCCTCCTTGATCCCCGCAATGCGGACCGGATTTTCGTGGCGATTTCCGCGGCCGGTGTCTTCCGGACGGATGATGGCGGACAGACCTGGGCGCCGCGGAACCGCGGGCTGGTCTCAAAGTATGAACTTCCGGACCCGGATGCAGAAGTCGGACACTGTGTCCATCGGATTGCGATGCACCCATCCCGGCCGGATGTCCTGTTCATGCAGAAGCACTGGGATGTGATGCGCACCGACGACGCCGCAGAATCCTGGCACGAGGTGAGCGGTAATCTTCCGTCGGACTTCGGATTCCCGATCGAGGTGCATGCGCACGAGCCGGATACGGTCTTCGTGGTGCCGATCAAGAGCGACGCGGAACATTATCCGGTGGATGGGCGCCTGCGTGTGTATCGCAGCCGCTGCGGCGGAAACGAGTGGGAGGCGCTTACCCGGGGCCTGCCGCAGCAGGACTGCTATGTGAACGTTTTACGCGATGCGATGTCGGTGGATCCGCTCGAACCCTGCGGCATCTATTTCGGTACAACCGGGGGCCAGGTCTACGTCTCGGCGGACAGCGGGGATTCCTGGGAGTCCATCGTCCGCGATCTGCCCGCAGTGTTGTCGGTCGAAGTGCAGGCGCTACCATGATCCGGGTCGTGCTTCCGCAGCCGTTGCGCCAGCTGGCGGGCGTCGATGGCGAGGTGCGTCTGGATGTGGTCGGCCCGGTGACGCTCGGCGCCGTGCTCGATGCGCTCGAATTGCGCTACCCGGTACTGCGGGGGACGATCCGCGAGCACGCCACGCACCGGCGGCGGCCGCTCATCCGTCTTTTCGCCTGCGGGGAAGATCTGTCGTTCGAACCGCCGGCTGCGCGGCTGCCCGATGAGGTGGCGGGCGGATCCGAACCGCTTCTGATCATTGGGGCCATAGCAGGCGGCTGACGCATCCGCCAGAGGGTCCGCGCGCTGCACGCGGCCGCCGGGAAGGCATCAGGGATGCTTGCGGCCGGTCAGCATCGCGCGCGCGAGATTTTCCCTGTGCATCACGCTGGCCGCGATGACGCCGGCAATATGCAGTCCTGCCAGGCCGAGGGTGATGTTTGCCAGCAGTTCGTGGGGTTCCTTGAGTGTCCGCTTGCTGATGCCCTGCATCGCGCCGGCGAGTGGTCCGGCATGCTGGCTGGCGCCATACAGCATCACGCCGGTCACAGTGGTGGCGAGCAATCCCGCGAGCAGCAGGATCACCATCGCCCCGCCTGCGGGGCTGTGGCCGAGATAGCGGCGGGGGTGCGCAAGCAGGATATCCTTCAGATTGGCCAGCACCACGGACGGCGGATAGGTGAAATCGCGGAAGCGCGCATGTTCCGGTCCGACGAAGCCCCAGACGATGCGCAAAACGACCAGCACCAGCACGGCGTAGCCGGCCCAGACATGTGGTGTCAGCAGATCTTCCGTGAAGTACGCTACAAAGAAAAGTACCGCGGTGGTCCAGTGGAAGACGCGGACCGCCGGGTCCCAGACCGCCACAGTGTTCGGGTGTTCCATGGGGGTTCAGCTCGCGGACCGGACGATACGACAACTGCCGTTACCGGGGCGTGTTCGGCATCCCCGGTCATGCCTATAGTATAGTAAGCGGAGCAGCCAAGGCATTGACCTGCCTCCAGATCCCGGACGTTCTCTGCGGGAACCGGCTACGCTATGCCGACCGCCGTCCGGACGGCACCGGACGTGCGGCTTGCGGAGCTGTTCAGTCCGGCGAGCGCGCCCAGGCGTGCGAGGTCGTGCAACTCGACACTGCGTGCGCGGGTGTGGGCCAACCCCTCATCGTCGAAGCGCCGCAGCAGCCGGCTCACGGTTTCCAGGGCAAGACCGAGGTAGCAGCCGATTTCATAGCGGGACATGCTCAGCCGCAGGCTGTGCGCGGTGCGCTGCGGCCCGGAGAGACGGGCATCCAGTCCCAGCAGGAAGCCGGCCAGGCGCTCATCAGCATGCTTCTTGCTCAGCACCATCATGTGCTCGTACATTTCGGCAATGCGCTGGGCGAGCAGCAGATGAATCCAGTGCTGCACGGCCGGATTGCGCTGGTAAACACGGTTGATTTCCGCAACCGGCAGGGCCCGCAGCGTGGATGGTTCGAGTACCGCAGCGGAGGAGCCGTACTCGGGCGCTCCGAGGGCGTCCAATCCCAGAAAATCCCCGGGCAGGCAGAATGCGAAGATTTGTTCGCCGCCGTTACCGGTCGTGCCATAGAGCTTCACGGACCCGGATTCGACGTAATATACGGCCGATCCGGGATTGCCTGCGTGAAACAGATGCTGCCCCCGCACGTACCGGCGTGGCGGACCTGCAACCGAAAGAAGCGAGTCGCGGGTATCGTGCGTAGGAGTGCCGGCAATGACCGCTGACCTGCCGGCGGCGCCGAACGGCGCGGTGCCGGAAGCGTTGGTGCCTGGAACGAAGTTCATGGTTGCCTCCTTGATGAACAGGGGATCTCCGCGTCAGGCGGAGGTATGGGGCGGAACATCGGGTGCCCTCGATGGGCCGCGGCGCCAGATTCCGTCGGCGCCGCGCCGCTTGGCGATGTAACAGGCGCGGTCGGCGGCGGCAAGGACCGATGACGGCGTCTGGGTTCCGGAGAGGATTGCCACGGCGCCGATGCTTACGCCGAGCCGGAATGTGGTGCCGGACCAGAAAAAGTGCTTTTCGGCGATGGCCTGCATCAGGGTTCGCGCATGGGCGTTGGCGAGAGAGATCGGGCAATGCTCGAGCAGCAGCGCGAATTCGTCGCCTCCGAGACGGGCTAGGGTGTCGCGCTCGCGGACCCGTTCGCCGAATATCTCCGCCACCTGGCGCAGCACGAAGTCGCCGGCGGCGTGCCCGTGGGAGTCGTTGATCTCCTTGAAGTGGTCCAGATCCATGTAGAGGAGAGCGTGTGCGTCGCCGGGACGCAGCGTGTCGAACAGGCGACCCAGGCGGCGCTCGAACTCGTGACGGTTGGCGAGCCGGGTGAGCGAATCGTGCGTCGCGTCGCGCGCCAGCTCGCGCAGCGCCGTGGCGTCACGCAGCAGGAGAACGATTCCGTCGGTCTCGCGCCCCGGTTCCCGCAGGACGGAACAGGAGTCCTCCACGGGAATCTCTTTTCCGGTGGGCTGCCGCAGCAGATCGAAGTCGCCGAGCCCGAGGCGCGCGCCGCGTGAAATAAAGTGCGTGAGCGGATCGGCGACCGGACGGTGAGTGGTCCCGTCCAGCACCTTGATAACCTCGGACAGCGGCCGTCCGCGCACGCTGGCGCGGTTCGCGCCGATCAGGCGTATGGCGGTGGCGTTGAGATAAAGGATCTTTCCGGTGAAATCAGTGACGATGACGCCCACCGGCAGGGACTCGAGTACGGTGGAATGGAGCGCCGCAGCCGGGAAGCCGGAGATGCCAACGGAGCTATCGGGGGTCAGGGTTTCCATAAGCGGCTTTCCGGGCGGCGTTTCCGCTGCGAGGCCTGCATAGCGATTGCGGGATTATTGTTGGGCGGATGCCGTAAGGATATTGGTGCGAATGCGTACGCAATACTACGTACGGCCCGGATGGAGCGCGGGCGCTCGGGAACGGCTAATGATCCGCGGGGAAATTCAGCGCGGAGGTGCCGGAACGCCGGATGTGCAGAGCTGGGCGATGCGGATCAGATCGGCCAGGCTGTCGGCGCCAAGCTTGGTCATGATATGGCTGCGATGGACTTCGACGGTGCGCGGACTGATTCGCAGTGACCGGGCGATCTCCTTGCTGGTCCTGCCTTCCGCGACCTGCGCCAGGATTTCGCGCTCGCGTTCGGTGAGCCGGGTGTAGCGGGCGTCCATTTCAGCCTGCTGGGCACCGGCGGTGCGTCGCTCTACGTCCAGGGCAAGCGCCTCCTGCACGCGCGTGAGCAGCACATCGGGGTCGGCCGGTTTTTCGAAGAAATCGATGGCCCCGGCCTTCAGGGCGCGTACCGACATCGGGATGTCGCCGTGTCCGGTGAGAAATATGATGGGCAGGCCGACATTCCGGTCGGCAAGCGTCTTCTGCAGTTCGATGCCGCTCAGGCCGGACATGCGCAGGTCGAGCACGAGACAGCCGCAAGCGTCCGGAGGAAGGTCTGCCAGGAAGGCTTCCGCGCTTTCGTGCACCGACACGGCGAGCCCCTCGGCCCGGAACAGCGCGCCGAGCGCGTCGCGCACGGCGGCATCATCGTCCACGAGAAAGACCGTCGGAATCATGATTCGACCGGTACCGTCAGATGGAAGCTTGCGCCGCCCTGTCGGGCTTCAGCCCACAGCCGGCCGCCGTGGGCCTCCACGATGGTGCGGCTGATCGCAAGTCCCATACCGAGCCCCTCGGCCTTGGTGGTGAAAAACGGCTGGAACAGACGCTTGGCGTCTTCGGGGTCAATGCCCGGCCCCGTGTCTGTCACGCTGACGCGCACATAGCCGGCCGCATCCGGCTGGGTGCGCACCGTGACGGTGCCGCCTGCGATGCCGCCATCGCGAACGGCCTCGAGCGCGTTGTGCAGGAGATTGAGCAGCACCTTTTCGACCGCGATGTGTCCTATCCGCACACGCGGCACTTCCCCGGGGAGGATCTCGAGACGGATGCCGTGCAGTTCGGCCTCGGGCGCGAATTGCGCAGCGGCCTTGGCGACAAGGCTGTTCAGGTCCTGCGCAGTGGTTTCGGGAGCGCCGCGGCGCAGGAAGTGCCGGATGTCGCGGATGATATGCGCGGCCCGCTGCGCCTGCAGCGCGGTCTGTTCGATATTGTGGGCGAGTTGCCCGTTGTCCCGTCCGCTGCGCAGCAGGCGCCGGCTGGCTTCGCTATAGCTGACGATCGCCGCCAGCGGCTGGTTGAGTTCATGGGCGAAGACCGAGGCAAACGCTCCGAGCGCGTATTGGTGGTAGATCCGTTCGATTTCGGCCTGGTAGCGGCGCGCCTGATCCTCGGCGGCGCGCCGTTCGGTGATGTCGAGCCCGGTTGCGATCACATAGTCGACCCCCCCGTGCGGGTCGGTCAACGCGGTATTCGACCAGGCGATGAAACGCTGGGAGCCGTCCTTGCAGCGCCAGGAGTTCTCGAAGCGGCTGGGGAACAGGCCGCTCCGCAGCGTGGCGAAGACCTGTTTTACCGCTTCGATCTCCTCGGGCAGAAGCAGCAAGTCCCAGACAAACCGGCCATGCAACTCCTCGAAGCGGTATCCGGATATCGCTTCGCAGGCCTCGTTGACGCGCACGATCCGCCCGCTCGGATCCAGCACGATCACCACGGCCCCCACGGTGGCCAGTACCGCGGAATTGAAGTCCCGTTCAAGATGCAGGGCCTCTTCCGCGCGACGCTTGTCGGCACGAACCTGCTGTTCCCGCAGCACGCGCTCGATGACCGTGGGCAACAGCACGAGGTACTCCCCGGCGGCATCCTTGATCAAATAGTCGCGCGCGCCGGAGCGCATGGCTTGGATTGCGGTCGCCACGTCTCCGACCCCGGTGAGCATCACGATCGGCGGAGCTTGCGGCAGGCTGCCAAGTTCCGTCAGGACCTCCATGCCGGTCATATCGGGCAGGCGGTAGTCAAGCAGAATGAGGTCGGGGGCGCTGTTCCGTGCAAGTTCGATCCCGTCGCGCGCGGAATCAGCCTCCAGGATCTCGAACGACCGGTCTTGCTGCCGGCTGAGCGCGCGCTGGCAAGCGATGCGATCGACCTGATCATCCTCGATGAGCAGCAGGCGTACGGTCGGTGCGGACATTGCAGGCTTGCTACTCCGGCATCTCGCTGACGGTCCAGTAGCGGTCTATGGTGCGTACGGTCTCCACGAACTGCTGGTAGTCGACAGGCTTCTTCATGTAGCCGGCTACGCCGAGATTGAAGCTTTCCATCTTGTCCTGCTGTTCCGAGGAAGTTGTGAGCACAACAATGGGAATATGCCTGAGAACGTAGGCATTGTCTTTGACGGCGCGCAAAAATTCGATGCCACCCATGATCGGCATGTTGATGTCGAGAAGAACCAGGCAGGGAAGATCCTGCAGTTTGCCGTGCAGGTAGGCCAGCGCCCGCTCGCCGTTCTCGGTGCGGTCCAGGCGGTTCGTGATATGCAAAGCTTTGAACGCACGATACACCGCCATGGCATCGACATCATCGTCTTCCACCAGCAATATTGGTCTGCTCGTGATTTTCATGGGCCCTCCGCAATGTGTAAGTGCGACTCTTGTCGTGAGTGTTCTACTGCATGCCTGCCATGCGCGTAAACCCGGCCGCGGAGGCATGCGGGAAGGTGAAGAAAAACGTACTTCCCTGGCCGGGCATGGATTCGATCCAGATGCGCCCACCGTAGAGTTCGACAATCTTTTTTGCCAATGCCAGCCCCACACCCGTACCCTCGATGCGGTCACGCGGTGCCAGGGTCTGAAACAGCTGAAAGATCTTGTCCTGATGCCGGACCTCGACGCCCGGCCCGTTGTCGGCGACGCTGATGCGCCAGGAACCGTCGACCACAAGGGCAGAAACCCGGATCAGGCCCGCCGGTTTGTCCATGAATTTTATAGCGTTGGACAACAGGTTCTGAAAGAGTTGGCGCATGCGGGTGGGTTCAGCGGTCAGAACCGGCAGCGGATCGTCGATTTCGATCCGGATGCTGGGCGGGGGGGACAGAAGATCGACGATTTCGCGGATGATGACGCCGAGATCCACCGGCGCCAGCGCCTCCGTGACCCGGCCCACGCGGGAATACTCGAGGATGCCTTCGATGAGCTGGTCCATGCGGCGGACGCGGCCGCCGAGCAGACGCAGGTATTCCTGGCCTTCCTCTCCAAGCTGCCCGGCGTAGTCGGCGTTCAGCCAGTTGGCGAGCGATCCGATGGCACGCAGCGGCGCCTTCAGGTCGTGCGACACGACGTAGGCGAAGTTCTTGAGCTCCTCGTTCGAACTCTGCAGTTCGTGCATGGTCCGGGCGAGGTCCGCCTCGTGCTGGCGGCGTTCGCTTATGTCGCGCAGCACCCCGGTGAACAGCATCTTTGTGCCCAGCCGGGTCTCGCTGACCGAGAGTTCGATCGGAAATACATATCCGTCCTTGCGACGGGCGTCGGTCTCCCGGCCGATTCCGATGATATGCGGCGTGCCGGTGTTCAGGTAGCGCTGGAGGTAGCCGGCATGCGACTCGCTGTGGGGTGGGGGCATAAGGACCGACACGTTGGCACCGATCACCTCGTCGGCGCGGTACCCGAAGATGCGTTCGGCGGCAGCATTGAACCGGTCGATGGTTCCGTGCTCGTCGATCACGATGATGGCCTCAGCGGCGGTATCGAGAATGGCATGCATGCGCTGTTCGCTTTCCCGCAATCGTTCCGCCTGCATTACAAGCGCAGTCTCGGCGTCGCGACGCTCGCGGATCTCATGGCGGATGCCGACGTACAAGAAGGAGAGGGATGCTGCCGACAGCAGCAGCAGCAGTGCGAGCGCGGCGAGTGTCTCCCGCAGCCGCCGGTCGGTGTCGGCGCGGCGCAGACTCAGCCGGACGGTCTCCGACTGCCGCATCCGGTCGATGAGGTGATGGATCTGGCCCATCAGGGCACCGCTCGTCGGGCCCGCGATATCGGGGTGGATCGCCGGAAAGTGTCGCTGGCGGCGGGCGAGGGCTAGCGCCTGGTCGAGGAACCGAAGACGGGCGGAAACATCGTGGCGCAGCAGTTTCAGGCGTGCGGTTTGCTGCGGCTCGGTGGCCAGAAGGAGGTCGAGCTGGTCCAGGTAGGTGTGGACCTGATTGAGCGCATTCCGGCGTCGTGCGAGGTCGGTGGCGTCGCCGAGAACGAAGTAGCTGCGCTCGTGCGCATCCACCTCGTTCAGCGAGGCGTAGATTCCGTCGAATGCCGCAATCGCCTGTCGGGACGCAGCCGCGGCCTGGCTGGTGTTGATGAACCCGCTGATCGCCCGGTATACCAGGACGCCGGCGAGCGCGAGGACCGCGAGTGCGAGCGCAAATCCGGACAGAACTTGCGTTTCAACACGCCACTTGTTCAAGGTCATGCCCTGGATGGACGGTTTTTGGGGCTCGGGAGGCAATCAGCATGGCCGTTTGAATGCCGGATTCCACCTTAGGGTGAAGAGCGAAATACAGGTGTCACCCGAATGATATATAACCCCTTGTTTCAGCTTACCACGATTGCGTCGCGGTACGGAACGCCGCGCCGTCAGATGGGGGGCGGTGGGGCGGATACCGGCCGGCGGTCGGTCAAGCAGGCCGCAGCAACGGACTGACGGTCGCTGGCATGCCGCAACCGGATGTTCCTGGGTGCATGCGGCAGACGCCGGCTTGAAAGGATTCGCGCCGCCCCTGCGACACGGCGAGAAGTAAATCTGCCCGGCAGGACCGGCCGTCCGGTATGAGCGAGCGGCGCGGTGGTCATGTACGTAGATTCACGAATTTTCCAGGGGTGCGGCTAATGATTTAATGGAAAAGGTGGTCATGACCGGCAGGATGCAGGTCGGATTGGCGGCTGTAATCATCCGGTATCACCTCTGGACCGATGAGCGGCCGACTTTCTGTGACTGGCGGGACCATGGCGGTACGAAGAGGCGCCGCTGCGAAGGTCATACCGGATAACCGGGGCGCGGCGGGAAACGGAGTTTATCCAGGAGTGAACCGATCCGGGCAGCCGTCCGCGCGTGACGGATGAACGGGTCCGAGAGGACGGGTACATGAGAATGAACCATCGCTGGGGATTCCGGGAGCCGCTCGAGCGTCCGGTCCAGATCCGGCAGCGCGGTGCGCGCGGTGCGCGCGCAGGGCGAAGCCGGGATATGAGTTTCGACGGGATTTTCATCGCCGCCCCGATGGCGGTGCTCTATCCCGGAACCCTGGTGGATTTGATTGTGACGCGGCCCATGCGCGGAGTGACGTGGACAATGCGGATGTCCGCGGTCGTGGCGCGGCTTACCGACGAGGGCGTCGGACTGATGTTCACGATGCGCGATCCCGGCGAGATCATCCGGTTCACGGAGCTGGTTCGCGCAAGCGGATCGCTGCTCAGGGTCAGACCGGCCGGTTCGTATTATGCCTTCACGCGACGCAGCCGGAGCGGTGGTGTGGTGCTATCGATGAAACGTGGTCAAAAGACCGGGATGCCGGCCATGGCCTGCGATCCGGTCGGTGACTGCAAACTGATGACAGGAGAAAATCATGAGCATGACAAAGCGCGTTGAGCAGCGCTGGAACGAGCGGCGGCCGGTGGAGTTCGAAGTGGAACTGACGGCGCAAGGACAGTCCCCGCTGCGGGCGATCTGCCGGGATCTTGGTTTCGGCGGCATGTATGTCGAAGCCAATTCGCGGACGTTTTCGGTCAATGAGGGGCTCGAGGTCGATCTGAGCCTCGGGGAGACCGAACCGCAGATGCGTCAACATCTTCCGGCCCGCGTGGTCCGGGTCAACGCGCAAGGCGCGGGTCTCATGTTCAGCGGCTTCAAGCTCGAAAACGTGCGGGCGCTGCGTGCCGTCATCTACGGCGATGACGGGGTGGCCCGCCACGCCCGGGGCTGATCCCTAGGCATCTGACGCCGACGATCGGGTTGCGGCGGCTGGGAAAGGCGGAGCGTGCGACAGCCTTGGCCGGTCGGAGCGGAGAGGTCGATGATCCGGCATCCGCTACCGCGCGCCTCCGGATCTGGTATTGATTTGCGTCAAAGCAGCGGCATCGACAGGGCCGTAGGGTACCTGCAGGCGGGAAACGGGCGGGGGCAGCAGATGCCCCCACAGATGCAGGCGATATGCAGATCCGGGCCGGGTGCAAAGCCTGAACCGTTTCGGATGCGGATCATGCCGGCCTGAATGTAAGGAGACGCGCGGGTGAGGGAAGACCACGCAGTTCCGGCAGCGGACGATGCGGCGGTGCAGGCATTGGGTCTGACGCGGCGGTTCGGCCGGCTGACAGCGGTCGACCGGCTGGATCTTACGGTTTCGAACCGCAGCATATTCGGCCTTTTGGGTCCTAATGGTGCCGGCAAGAGCACGACGATCAAGATGCTGACGACGCTTCTGCGGCCGACCGCCGGCACGGCGCGGGTGGCAGGTTCGGACATCATCAGCGCACCGCGTGCGGTCCGGCGCCGGATCGGCTACGTGCCGCAACTCCTGTCCGCGGATGGGGCATTGACCGGTGTCGAGAACCTGATGCTTTCGGCGCGGTTGTACGGAATCGGCGAACGCGAGAGCCGGACAAGAATCGACGAATCGCTCCGGTTCATGGGTCTGGAAGAGGCGGCAGGGAAGCTCGTGCGGACCTATTCGGGCGGCATGATACGCAGGCTTGAGGTGGCACAGGCCATGCTGCACCGGCCGCGCGTGCTGTTTCTCGACGAACCGACGATCGGCCTGGATCCGGTTGCGCGTGCCACGGTATGGAGCCGGCTTGAAGAACTTCAGCAGACCTACGGAACGACGGTATTTCTGACGACCCACGACATGGAAGAAGCCGACGAACTCTGCGACGAAATTGCCATCATGCACCGTGGCCACATCGCCGTAAACGGAGCGCCTGCCGACCTGAAGGAATCGGTTGGCCCCGACGCCGACCTGGGCGACGTATTCGCGCACTACAGCGGTGGCGCCATCGAAGAGGGAGGTGAATACCGAAATGTTCGCCGAATGCGGGTCACTGCAAAGCGTCTGGGCTGACTCGGAGTTGCGGGAGTTTCTGCGCGATGCCTGGGCGATTGCGGTGGTCGAAACCAGGAAACTGCTGCGCGATCCCACGGAGCTGTTCTCGCGCGCGGTACAGCCGGTTTTGTGGCTGGTGATTTTCGGTCAGGTATTCGCCCGCGCACGGGGGATCCCGACCGGAAACATCTCGTATCTGGCATTCATGACTCCGGGGATCCTTGGCCAGAGCGTCCTGTTCAGCGCGATCTTCTACGGCATCGCCGTCATCTGGGAACGCGATCTTGGCGTGGTGCACAAGTTGTTGGTCAGCCCGGCCACGCGCGCGGCGCTGGTATTCGGAAAGGCTGTTTCCTCCACGTTCCGGGGCGCGGTCCAGGCCGTTATTGTCTACCTCATTGCGCTCGCGCTGCAGATCGGCATCCGCTGGCAGCCCGTCCATATTGCCGGTGTGATGCTGGGCGTGATGCTGGGTTCGGCGATTTTTTCGACGTTTTCGCTGATCATTGCCTGTCTGGTCAAGACGCGGGAGCGGTTCATGGGCGTCGGCCAGGTTCTCACGATGCCGCTGTTTTTTGCGAGCAATGCGATCTACCCGCTGTCCCTCATGCCGGGATGGCTCCGGATGGTCGCCCGGGCCAATCCGCTGTCGTATCTGGTGGATGTGCTGCGGGGACTCATGATACAGGGCGGGCAGAGCACCCACAGCGCGTTGCTGGACTTCGGCGTCATGGGAGCCGTGTTTCTGGTGCTGTTGCTGATTGCGTCGAAACTGTACCCGACGCTGGTGCAGTAATGACTCGGACCCTGTTCCGGCCGGAAGCGGATTGCGGCATGGGTCGGAATGGAGCCGGGTGCAAAATCGCGGGATTCCGGGTAGCGGGCCGCGGGAAGGGATCCGATAGGAGGATGGGCGAGGTATCCGGGCGGTTCGGTGCACGCCAGGTTTGAGGCGGAGGTCAGGATGGTCTTTACGAAATATTGCACTCCTTTACGCCTGACCGGTCAGCGATTCGTGCGATCATCCGTTCTAAGTCGAGTGAGGAATGCGCTGGTCCAGGGAACGGAGCGCCAGCGCGGCCTATGAGGAAGCCGCCGGTTGACAACCCCGGACATGGTTCAAGGAAACGGCCAAATTCAGAGAGGGTACGCAAATGAAGATGAGCAAGACGATAAGCGTGGTGCTTGCCTTTCTAGCGCTGACGGCATCATTTTCAGCACTCGCCGATCACGACGACCGGCGCTTCCGGGGCAGGTATGTCGGACCGCGCGTGTGGCGCGGTGACATCCGGAATTTTCACCGGTGGGACATGGACCGGTGGCGCGGCGGCTACTGGGTCCATGCGCACCATGACGGCCGCTGGGGCTGGTGGTGGGTCGTGGCGGGCCTGTGGTACTTCTACCCGCGGCCGATCTATCCGTATCCGGATCCCTATACGCCGCCCTATGTGCCGGCGGTACCGGTATTGCCCGCCCCGAGCGCACCGCCGGAGGTTCAGTACTGGTATTACTGCAATGGTGCCAAGGGCTATTATCCCTACGTACAGTCCTGTCCGGGTGGCTGGCGGAGGGTACCGGCAACGCCTTCCGCGCCGCCCGGGCAGTAGAGTCGGACAGGAGCAGGATCATGAGAACACATAAGGCAGTTCTGGGCGCGGCGATCGGCATGCTGCTGGCGGGGTGCGCGTCCATCCCGACCGGACCCACCGTTGCGGTCATGCCGGGCCCCGGAAAGCCGTTTGAACAGTTCCGGCAGGATGATGCAGTCTGCCGCGAGTTTGCCCGTCAGCAGCTTGGGGTAGAGCCGAGCAAGGTCGCGCAGCAGCAGGTACTGTCGGGCGCGGTGGCCGGAGCTGCCATCGGAGCCGCCTCTGGTGCATTGTTGGGGCACGGTCAGGAGGCTGTCGGAACGGGTGCCGGTGCAGGCCTGCTCCTGGGTTCAGCAGCCGGTGCCGGCGCGGCGGATCAAAGCACCATGGATCTGCAATATCGCTACAACATTTCCTACGAGCAGTGCATGTACGCCAAGGGTAATCTGATCCCAGGTTACCCTGCACCGCGCTATTATGCGCCGCCACCGCCCCCACCGCCCCCCCAGTGACATTTGCTGCGCTCCGGTACCGCAGGTGACCGGAGCGCAGCGGCAGGGCGGACCGGTTGCTGGCGCTGCCACAACCTGTGGCCCGCCGCAGCGGACGCATCCGCCGATATCAGCGGTCAGCCGCCGTGACGGAACGACGGGTAGAGCACCATACCGCCGTCGACCAGAAGGCTCGGACCGGTTACGTAGGAGGCCATGTCGCTCGCCAGCAGCGCAACCATGCGGCCGATCTCACTGGGTTCACCCATGCGGTTGGAGGGTATCTTGCGCAGCAGATCCTTGAGCGTATCGGGGTTGCTCCAGACCGGCTCGTTGATGTGGGTCTTGATGGCTCCCGGGGCCACGCCCAGCACGCGCACGCCGAGGTCCGCCGTTTCTTGGGCGAGCGTCTGGGTGAGCATGGTCAGCGCCGCTTTCGAGCAGGTATAGGCGCTGTAGCCGCTCCACGGAATGCTCTCGTGTACGGAACTGATGTTGATGATCACCCCGTGGCGTGCGGCGGTCATGCGCTTGAGGGCTTCGCGCGCGCAGTGATAGGCGCCGAACAAGTTGATCTGGATCACACGGTACCAGCTCTGTGGGTCCGACTCCCAGCAGCGGGCAGCGACGCCGTCGATACCGGCATTGTTGACCAGGATGTCCACGCCCCCGAATTCCCGGTCCATTGCGGCAAACATCTGCTCCACCTGGCCGGCATCGGATATGTCGGCTGCCAGGCTGATCGCCCGGACCCCTTGCTGCCGCGCGGCTGCAGCAACCTGTTCGGCATTGGCCGCATCCTTTCCGCTCGGTTCCGCGAGATAGTTCACCGCTACGTCGGCACCGGCTTGCGCCAGGGCATGGGCGATGGCCTCGCCGATGCCGGAACTCGCGCCGGTGACCAGTGCACGCCGGCCTTTCAAATCTATGTTAATCATTGCTTTGCTCCTCATCACGTTTTGCTGGAAACCGGACCGGGACGGCGGGACGCGAGTCCCGGTCCGGAACAGGGACGGCTCAGCCAGTAGGCGAGCCCGAACAGAGGCAGGCTCCAGAGCGCCGACAGGCCGTAGATCTTTGCCAGACTGAGGCTTCCCTGCAGGGGGCCGAGCGCATAGGAGCCGATGCCTTCGCCCGACATCAAGGCCGCAACGAGCAGGCCCGCCACCCGGGTCTGGCTCCCGGCATAGGCCTCCAGGGCGAACGACATGGTGTAGGGATAGTAGATACTGCAGGCGGCCCCCGCCGCCGCAAACGTGGCGACCAGTGCCCCCGGAGAGGACACGAACGGCAGCGCCAGGAAGCAGCAGGCCATTGCCACCGGCGATGCACGATAGATCAGCCAGGGCGGAGCCTGGCGTGCCGGTATCACGCTGAACGCGAGTCGGAATGCGGTCATGGCGCCCCAGAAGGCGGACAGTGCCCAGGCACCGTAACGGGCAGGCAGATCGTGATTGCCGCTGACATAGAGCGCGGCCCAGCTTCCAAAGGTGCCCTCGACCACTGCATAGATAAGGACCGCAAGCCCGAACATCGACACTGGATGCCGCGGCCCCATGGATTCCCCGGCTGAGGCGTTGCGGGCGCGGGCGTCGGGAAGAGTCACCGACAGGAACAGCACAGCGATGAAGCCGGCAATCAGGATTGTCGGCCACAGCCACCATCGGCCCGCGGTGTCGAACAGGTCGAGTATCAGCGGCGATAGCGCGGTACTGCCGCCGATCACGGCGTTGAGCAGCGTGACCGCTGCGGTTTCGCGTTCCGGGAACTGGATGGCGGCAAGATGGTTGATGGCGGAGAGGTTGAAACCGAATCCCAATCCGAGCAGTGCGGTTTCCGCCAGCAGCATGATGTAGGCGGCAGGGTGGCCGGTGTAGGCGTCACTGCCGACCAGCAGAAGCAACGCGAGCGCGTTGGCTGCGAGCCCGAGCCGCAGTACGCCATTGGTGCCGAGGCGACGGTCCAGGATGCCTGCTGTCAGGGCGCTCGTGATCGCCCCGGCCGTCATGGGCAGAAAGAGGCTGCCATATTCGGTGGCTGACAGATGATAGGGACTGCCCTTGAGATGGGTGCCGAGCGCGGGAATGAGCACGAACGCGAAGCCCTGCAGCAGACCGGCCCCGTAGACCGTCGAAACTGCCAGTGCCGGTCTAGCCATGCCAGTCGCCCCCGGCAAGCCGCACCTTGAGATGCTCTGCGACGCGCTGTGCCTGCGCCATGATGGTGAGCGACGGATTGACGGCAGCGATGGAAGGCATGAAGCTGCCGTCCACCACGAACAGATTGTCCACCTCATGGGCGCGGCAATAGGGGTCGAGCACGCTGCGCGCGGGGTCCGTGCCAAACCGGGCCGTGCCCACCTGATGGGCGACCCCCTCGATGCCGATTCTCTGGGAGAAGATCACGGGAAAGCCGATGCGGCGCAGCACGCTGCGCCAGGCAGCCAGCAGCCGGGAGTGCGCTTCGACATTATTGGGCGTATAGCTGAGCCGGATCTGTCCGGACCCGCTCAGCGTGACGCGGTTGTCGGAACGTGCCAGGTCTTCAGTCGTCAGCCACCAGTCTACGGAATGACGTCCGAACCAGTCCGCGACGGGTCGGGGCAGGGCAGGACGCTCGGCCTTCAGCACCGCGCCGGTCACCTTTCCGAGCAGCTGCACGTGGCCGAGCGGATAGGGAAACTCCGGATCGCCCGAACCGTGGTAATAGTCGTTTACGCCGATGGTCTTCTGGAAGGTTATCGAATGGCCGCGCCAGGGCGAGAGCGCCAACATGACCGAATTCAGATGGCACATGTAGTTACGCCCCACCTGGTCGGAGCCGTTGGCCAGTCCCCTGGGGTGCGCACTGCTGCCCGATGCGAGCAGCAGTGCCGCTGAATTGACCGCACCCGCAGCCAGCACCACCACGCGTGCCGTGAACGATTCCGGACCCTGTTGGCCCTCGCCTTGTACCGCGACGATTTTCCGGCCATCGGGGGAGCTTTGCAGGCGCGTGATGCGCAGGCCGGTTTTCAGGCGGACGTTGGAGTCGCCCAGGGCGGGTCGCACCGCGCTGTTCTCGGCGTCTCCCTTGGCCTGCACCAGGCACGGAAATCCGTCGCAGGTGTCGCATCGGATGCAGGGGCTTGCGGACCGGTGGGCCTCGTCGAGATGGACAGCGAGCGGCAGGTGAAACGGATGCAGGCCGCATGCCTGCAGGCGGCGAAAAACCGCATCGATCTCCGGCTCGTGGCTGACCGGCGGGTACGGAAAGGGTCCGGACGCGGGAGGCTCTGTCGGATCCTCGCCGCGCTGGCCGTGCGCGAAGTACCAGGTCTCGGCGCGGTCGTAGAACGGCGCCAGGTCCGCGTAGCGGATGGGCCAGGCTACGGTGTCGCCGTCGGCATGATGGAGGGCACTGAAATCGCGTTCCCGCCGGCGCAATATCGCGGCGCCATACAGCTTGGTGTTGCCGCCGACATGATAGCCGGTCACGGGCCGGAAGGGCGCCCCATTCCGGTCGAGCCAGCGCTCCCCGGTATGATACAGATGCCGGTGGAACACCGCTTCCGGATCCCAGTTGCTCTTGGCGCGCGGCAGAAAATCTCCCCGCTCCAGCAGCAGGATCTTCAGGCCGTTGCCGGCCAGCGCTCTGGCCAGCGTGCCGCCTCCGGCGCCGGTGCCGATGATAATGATGTCAGCGTCCATCTTGGTCGGAGCCGGTCCGCGGCCTCACGTCGACGCTGTAATCCTGGCCGTGCCAGCGGCCATCATCCAGCCAGCGGAACGTGAAATCAATCCGCTGGCCGGGACGCAGGGTGTCAGTGGGCAGTTCGGCGAGGTACAGGCCGAGACCGGCATCGTGCGTCAGCAAATCGGCCGCATTGCGCCAGCCGTCCGTGCCCCAGTGGATCAGCGCCGGTTGCGGCAGAACAATTCGCAGGCGCTTGCCGCAGGGAAGCCGTCCGAGACGGACATGCAGGCTCCAGTAAGCCCAGGGCGTATCCGGGCGGCGACCCTGATAGCGTTTCCATACGGCCTCGGGCCGGTCGAACGGGCGTCCCAAAACCATGCTCGTGGCGAGCTTGATGAATTCAGCGTGGGCCCACACCAGCGGCATCGCCGATCCGGTAGGTCGTCCCGGATGGAGATTGTGTTCCGGAATCGGTGCGCTGTCCCAGACCTGTTCCGGAATTAGACCGCACTTTCCGCTCATGGCTGCCATGGCCCGCAGGTAGGGCCGCGCGTCCTCACCGGCAGCCAGTGCGTAGTGGCCGCGTTCTCCGGTCAGCAGCGGCCAGGCCCGGCCGTGACCGGTGCCGTCGAATCCGAGACCGTCGGCATGTTCGCCGTAGCCGTCACCGTTGTAGCGGTGCCAGGCGGGGCCGCTCGGCGTATCCACCTTGAGAAGCGAGTCGGTCACCTTGACGCTGGCGCGTATCACCGGGTCGTCAGCCCGGCGCAGTCCGAAGCGTACCAGTTGCAGGAAATCCCCGCCCACCTGTTCTTCTGCGGGGAGATCCAGGTCGCGGGCCCGGTTCTTGATGGGCAGAACCTCGCTGAGTGCGGCCCGGCCCTCCAGAACCTGGGCTGGAGCCATGCGTACGTAATAGCTCTCCACCCCAAGCTCGCGGGCAAGCCTTGTATTGTGCACAACGGTCCAGTGTTCGATGCGTGAATTCCAGTAATCGGCCAGGTCCAGGACGAAACCGCGCGCAGGTTCCTGCAGGAAATCCGCACCGCACACCAGGGCTGCAATGCACACCGCGAGGGTAAAGAGATTGACGCCGGCATCCTCCTCCCATCGGTCTTGCTGGGTCGTGGGACCGGAGCGAACAATGAAGCCCAGGGCACGCTGCACCATGTCGTCCACGACGATATCGTCCAGCGCGTCGCGCTCGATCAATGCGGCGGCCAGCAGCACCGCGAAGCCGGCCTCGTCGAGCTGCACTCCTGACCAGTAGGGCTTGCCGCCGAGCCACTGGTTCTGGTACCAGTGTCCATCGGCCTGTTGTGTGGCGATCAGGTAGCGCAGGATGTTGCGGGCTTCGTCTATGGCGCCCAGGGAAAGCAGTCCTCCCGCACTTTCCACCAGGTCCCGCGGCCACACTAGGTGATAACCACCGAGGTCATCCTTGGTGGTGCCCCAGGGAACGCTCAGGCTGGCGACCATGGCGCCGGGATAGGTCTTGTCCTGGTGCGCGCGCAACACCATGGCGGAAGTCTGGAAAATTGTCACAAGATCCGGGTCAAGATCCGGAGGAAAGGCGCAGTTGCGCGTCCGGTCGGCGTGCCAGGCCTGCCAGCACTCTACCTGGTGCTGCCAGGCCGCTTCGAATGGTTGGGCCAGTGACGCCAGGGCGAGGGTAGCGGCGGACTCCTTGCTGCTGCCGAAGCCAAGCGCCAGCACCGCCTGACGCGGAAGCTCGCCGGTAAGCGCGACATTTCCGGGCCCGGCTTCATCATAAGTCCAGGACATGGCGCCATTGCGGGCGAAGTCCTGCCAGCCGTCGCTGACGCCGACGTATCCGGCGCTGGATCGGCCCAGGGCGTCGTGCTGGCGCATGTCGACGGCGGCCAGGGCCAGGCCGAACGGGCCTTGCTCAGCCCACAATACAGCGTGCCCATTGTATATCGCGGTACAGGCGGTGTTATCGTGGCCGGTGCCGCCCAGGTGCGGTGCCAGGAGCACGTACGGCCTCAGTCCCGGGTCGCCCGACAGGGCAAGCTCGATCAGCATGACATCCCGCAGAGCGTCCGGCGCGACGCGCAGCCGCAGTTCGAAGCGGGGATGTGTGTGTACGATTTCAACCACCGGAATGCCCGGTCCCGGCACGCAAACGCGATAGGACTCCAGTCGCTTGACCTCGACCCAGAAGCCGTTGCCATCGGCGACAATGATGCCGAGGTCGCGCGTCTGGGGGATGTCGGCGCGCGGGTAGTAGATTTCGTTCAGTATGCCAAAGCTGGTGGTGAACCAGACTCGTGCCGGGCCGAGTGCGGTCCCGACCATGTCCTTGGCGCTGGTGGTCCAGGTGGGAGCAATTCCGGGCTGGCCGGGAGCGTGCATGGTGTGTCTCCTGAAGGAAAAGATGGTGTGGAGGGGGGCATTTCGACGGATTGACTGTCCGGTGGCCTGCCCGGGCCGAACGGTCGCGGCGGCATCCTGTGCCGGACCCGGCGGGAACTGGCGTCACCACGGACATCGCCACCGATGCCAGCCGCCCGGGCGGACGACCAGACGGGGGACGGGCCAGTCTGCAGTGCGGTGGAAATCCACCGCTGCGCAGGTTCGCAGAAATATGCCATGTGATTCCGTATGCATGCCTGGTTGTGCCGTGTTTGATCCCGGCCGTGGTGTCGTCATGCCGGATCGGTCCGGCACGGACCGATCTGCTGTACGGGATCCCTCCCATCTCAAGCGTTCATTTAATTAAGGTACATCCGAGGGTTTTGCGTGTGCGTCGAACGGTGCGCATTGTCCTCGTTTGGCATTGTGTACGTTGCTTCGACCGGTGATTGCGGGCTCCGTTCCGGAATCGTGCCAAAAACGTCAGATTTCGGGGCCGGATCGGGCTGGTCA
Organism: Gammaproteobacteria bacterium; assembly: GCA_028068195.1. Classification (GTDB taxonomy): domain Bacteria; phylum Pseudomonadota; class Gammaproteobacteria; order Acidiferrobacterales; family UBA6901; genus JAJYCY01. The sequence continues at coordinate 7,112 of JAPTTX010000038.1, read as the reverse complement.
GCGGCCCCCAATGCCGGGCCGGATGACGGCAGTGTACGCCGCGGACGGAGTTTCAGCGAAATTCCGGGTCGCTGGGCACCGCGGCACCGCTTGCCTGCGGTGCCGGTCCGGTCGGATGGCGGGTTCAGGGAGGAAGGGGTGGCGCGGCGCGGATCGGGGCAGGCGCGGGCAGGTATGTCCGGGAGCCGCTGGGGAGGAAGAGGGCATTCCCGGACACCGCCCGTGCCTGCAATTCGATTTCCGGCATCAACCGGCGCCTGATGTGCGGGCCCTCAGAAGGCGGAATGGCGCGGCAGGAGCGCGACCTGTGCAGTCTGCGGCTGCCGCGCCGGTGTATCACGCGCCATCAGCTGTTGCTGCGATGCTGTTGCCGCAGGCTGTGGCTGAGATGTTTGCCGACCAGGGCGAGAAGCCGCAGACCTTCCTGGGTTCCGGGTTCACGCATGACACCAAGTATGCCGCCGATGCCGCCCGACGCCGCCGGGGCCTCGGCGACTTCCCGGCTGAGCGCGTGGAGGACGTCCGCCAGGGCGATCAGCAGGCGCTGGCTATCCTCGCGGTTGATGACCTGCAGAAGGCGCATCAGACCTTCATTGCGCGTGAGCCGGTCGAGCTGATTGAGGCCCTCGCTCGTTGCCCGGGCGATGCGTGCCACCATTTCATCGGACATCGCGTCGCGGGCCGAGGCAATGAAGTGCGCGAGTTCAACGAGCTGTTGAAGATCATCCCTGACGATTGGTTCGACGGGGGTTTCGACTTTGGAGTTCATGTCTATTGGCTTCCTCAGAGCAGTCCGCGCACGCTGGTCCAGTACATCTGGTTGTAGGCTACCTTGAACCAGTGGATGGATTTGGATGGTGGCTTCAGGTCCGGCAGGTTCACGTAGTCAAAGGCGTTGTAGGTGGCGCGATCGAAGCCCGCCTCGATGAAGCAATACACCTTGCCGTCGTATTCGCGCACCGGATTGCTGGCGCCGGTCTTGATCCGGGAGACGATGTTCGCGGACAGCACCTCCGACTCGAAATGGGCCGCCGATCCGGTCTTGCTCACGGGGATGTTGGTGGCATCGCCGATCACGTAAACATTGTCCCGTCCGTTCATCGTGAGCTTGAAGCGGTCGGTAGGGATCCAGCCGCCCTGGGTCAGTTGGTTCTGTTCTACGACCTCCATGCCGCGGTGAGGGGGTACCGCAATCAGAAGGTCGTATTTGACCTCGGTTCCTTCCTCGCTGTAGACGATTTTGTTGACCGGATCGACCGATTTCAGGTTGAACAGGGTCTCATACTCGATGCCGGCCTTGTCGAATTCAGGTTTTGCCCAGCGGGCGACATTGGCGGTGGCGTGGACACGGTTGGTCGGATACTGATAGCGCAGCGTGACTTTGTCGCGAATGCCGCGCGACTTGAAGAAGTCGTGCAGCATGAACATCGCCTCCACCGGCGCCACGGGACACTTGTGCGGAATCGATACCACCATAGCGACCGTGCCACCCTGGAACTCCATGAGGCGCTTGTGCAGACGCACTGCGCTCTCCTCGGTGTAGAAAGTCTCCGCTCCTTCGCTCAGACCGGGAACCTCCTCGGGAACGATGCGCGACCCGGTGGCAATGACGAGGATATCGTAGGAATAGCTCCGGCCGCTCTTTGTCACCACCTGGTTTTGGTCGAGCTGGAATTTCTCGACCGGGTCCACACGAAAATCGACCTCGGGCTCGAGCAGGCTTGCCTCATCCCGGTAGAGCTGATCCGGTGTCATCTGCCCGAACGCGACATAAAGCAGACCGGGCTGGTACATGTGCCGGTCGGATGCCGAGAGCAGGGTAAGCTCGATCTTGCCGGAGCGGATCTCGCTGCCCAGTCTGCGAGCCAGGTTGTTGGCGAGTATCGTGCCACCTGTGCCGCCGCCGACGATTAAGATTTTCATTGCATTCTCCTATCCAGAATTAACTCACAGCATGTTCTGCCTGACGCACGGGCCGGCGCCATTCGTCATTTGGTCTTGCGGACCTTGATGTGCCAGATCCCGTCAATCTTCTCGTTGCTGACAACTTCGTGACCGACCTTGTGGATCCATTCCGGAACGTCGGCTGCAGAACCCTCGTCTGTGGACAGCAGTTCGAGCGTATCGCCGACGCTGGCCTGCTTCATGTACGTAATGAGTTCCATGAGTGGTCCCGGGCAAAAAGTGTTGCAGGCGTCGATAACCTTGTTTTCAGCCATTCTGATTTCCTCTTGTATCAATTGCAGTTCAATTCCGGGGACCTGTTCAAAACGTCAGCAGCTGACCGCCCTCGGCATCGCCGAGGAAGCGGGTAAGTCCGGTGGGCGGACCCAGTTCCGGGTCGAGATCGTCCTTTGTGACCTTCATTAGATCCAGCGCCATGGAGCAGGGCAGCAGCGAGGCATCCCCGAGTTCTGCGGCCTGCTGAAACAGCTGCTTAAAGGGCGGCACGCCCTGCTGTCGCAGGAGGTCGCCAAATTCACCCTCGGACGGGGCATTCGCAACATGGCCCTTTACGAAGTGCGGCAGCGCATTCATGGACAGAAACACCGAAACCTGGCCGCCGGTCGCCGCGGCCACCGAAGCAAACATCGCTGCCATCTGAAGCTTTTCGCGTGTCCCGGACACGCACACAATGCTGATTTTGTTCGACATGCCCTTGATATCTCACTCTCTGCTGGCAAATTGACCATCTGGTCCGGCTGGTGGCCGGCCCCGCCACGGCGGGCGGCCGGCACACCGATCCACGTTGGAAGTTCCTGGCGAATCCTGAACGCCCGGCTGCGCGACGCACGCCGCCGCGAGTACCGGCGACGCGCTGGCTGTGGCCGGTATCCGGGCGGCAGTGCTGGTTAGGGCGCTGCCTCAATCCAAATACCGTCTTGTTCCCGATTGCGCACTCATCCGGTGCGGCCGGACGGCGACCGCCCGAGACCGCGCGGAATTTGGGGCACAACACGGAATGCGAGACATCTTCCGGTGTCATCGCCATGACCGGACGGTTCGCAGCTTCCGAACCGTCCGGTCTACCGCTCAAGCATCTTTCAGGCGGTGCCCGACCTTCTCAATCTGGCGGGCCAGTTCCTGCTCATTGATCAGCCCATGCCTGATCATGGAATGCGCCAGGGCCAGCAGGGTCCGCTCGGGAAAAGGGACATCCGCATATAGCGTTGCGGAAAGGTCATCCTCTTCGGTGCGGCGCTCAAGCAAGGGCAAGGCGCATGATCCGGGCACTACCTGCTCGTGAGGCAGGACATTGGAACTGGCAGCGAGAATGTCGCAGGTGGCATCCATCGTCACCTTCCAGGGGGGGTCGGGATTGGTCACGCCGTACTGCGCCGCCAAATCTTCCCAAACCCGCCCGTGGTTGCGGACCTCTTCCAGCAGCGGAATCGGTGCCACTTCCGCCGGTGATTCCGTGTTTCCGGAACCGAAACCGCTCCTTTCTGATATGGCCATGGCTCCTCCGTTGAAAATGACCGTATTAATGTCCGTGTCCGTGCTGAACCGGATGAACCGCCTTATGTACGGGACGCTTGGCGTTGGAGGTGACACCGGGCTTCGGTACCGCCACGCCGATCAGGCAATCGCGCGTCACGATTTCGGTCAGCTGATCCTCGGTCCAGCCTTCGGTGCCCGACGGGCGCACGGGCAGGACGATATAGCGGGTCTTCTGGTTCGAATCGGCAACCCGGATCTGCACCTCCGGAGGCAGCTGTAGACCAAACTCCGCGAGCACCTGGCGCGGCCAGCGTACGAGGCGCCGGCGATAATTCGGTGTCCGGTACCACTCGGGCGACTGGCCGAGAATCGGCCGGGGATAGCACGAGCACAGTGTGCACACCACAACGTGTTTCAACGTCGGCGTGTCCTCGAGAACACGCAGGTTGCAGTAGTCGCTCGGTGTCCCGAATTTGGTCGGGGGACTGTTGATCCAGTCGACGCCGACCGCCTTGCTGGCCTCGACCCCGTCGGTCACGGCAAGCTTCTTGTACGCGGGGTCGAGCCATGCCTTGGCAACCAGGCGCGCCGCGGGTGTCGGGCCGAGGGTATGGACATACTCGGTCCAGATCCGGTGATCCTCGGCGGAAAACAGACCCTTCTCGATGGCAAGTTCCCGGACAGCCATCTCGAGAATCTCGAAATCGCTTATCTCGTCCACCATCGGTGCTGGCTTGTGCTCATGTTCGTGGTCATGCTCTGACATCTGCATTTTCCTCCTGTCGAATGTATCTGCTGTTGCTGCTAAGCCTTCTCAAGCCAGCGCTCTGACAACTCTGTTTCCAGAGTGTCGTTGGCATACGTCTCGCTGAATTCCGGCCAAAGCTCCTGCTGCTTGAAGACAATGCTGTAAAACCATTCCGGGGCGTCGGTGTTGTCCCACGCCTCGTCCTCGGCGGCGGGGCTCTCGTAGACGAGTTTGGTTACCCTGCCGACCGCACCGCGGGTGTAGACCTGGCAGCGGGTGTAAAATATGTCCGGCAGATCCTTGACCCGCACGAAGTCGCCTTCTTTGAACTTGGGTTTGCCGGCTTTCCCCTTGAAGCACTGGGGATCGCCGACGCCAGTCGCGATTGAAGCGTGATGGGATCTATCGTGCTGATGCTTTTTGCTCATGGCGCTTTTTCACCTCATCGATCTTGTTCACCAGTTCAGTAAGCGTGACGTACTGCTTGTCGACCATGATCCGCGCGGCGGTCAAAAGCCACCGTCCGTAGTAGGGCATGCCGAGATATACCGTCTGGCCGACGTCGACGTTCTGGCGCCGGCGGCGTTCCTCGGCGTTCCACACGCCGCGCCAGGCCAGGCACTCGCAGGTCGCAAAAGTGTTGAGCTCCCACTGCTCTTCTTCCTTCTCCTCGTAACGTATCGGGACGTCCGCCTCGCCGCCAATGTCATGCACAGACCGCGTGTAGGTGCGGTAGAGCGTGTGATCGATGGCATCGGGATACGGCGCGTGCGTCTGCTTGTGCAGAGCGGGCTGCACGTAACCGACAGACTGAAGATGTCGGAGCACCTCTTCTCTTGTAGACGATGACATAAGTGTTGGCTCCTCTGGGTGATTACTGAAAAATCACGCTTGCGCGTACTGCTTCATCAACGTTTAACAAAATCCCGCCGTCGCGAATGTTGATCACCGGCCGCCGGCGGGTTCCTGCACTTCCCGGTGCCCGCTGCCGAACACGAATGGACAGCTGCACCACGAGCCGAATATGAACCAGTTCAATTTGATTCTCCAAGACCAATTTCCGATGGTCTCCATAGGGTTTCGCTATAAGTGGCGGCCCCGTTTTTTCAGTGCGGATCGCGGCCGAATTACCGGTGGTTATGCGGGTCTGGAAGAGCAAAGACGGCCAGATAACCGCACACAATCCGGGAAATTGCGATTGTCCGGGCGGGTGAGCACGGTCGATAGTGCCGGGCCGGCAGCAATGCTGCGAGCAATTCGGGTGGGGCGGGGCCGGCATGGCTGATACCGGCCGGTGCGGATTGGCTTGGGCACTGGATGGGACACCGTATTCGTGTCCCTTTCCGATGCGCCGTTCCGAACCCAGGATCACCACCAGCCGGCCGGTGCCCTGGGACCGAATTCCCGGTCGTGGCGTGCCGGCCGCGCACAAGCGCCGCACGACCGGATCGGGAATAGACCGGAATGCAGGATCGTTCCGGAACAGGCCTTTTCCCGACGAGCAGGGCCTTCTCGCTCGGGCCTGACGCGCTGTTGCGGCAGGACGGGTCGAAATCGCATCGATCGATGTTCAGGCTGTGGAGTCCCGAAAGAAGGTGCGGCCCCGACATAATGGGCAGGTTTCGCACACGTGAACGCGGGTCGGGAGGCGCGTCTGCGCCCTGACCTTAAGTACCGTGAATCCGGCTCCATTCCGGATAATCGGTGCCAACCGGACACGGCGTTGGTGTGTGCGTTCAGGGAATACCGGACGACCATTGGGGGATTGATCTGGATTGCAGGAGGACAAAACGGCTTTCTTTGGCGGATATCATCACATTAGTACATCGTACCACGATCTATGACACTACCGAGCGACATACACTGACAATGACGATTGCGGTAATTCGCAAATTGTTGGTTTCAGGAAATCGGGAGGCAGATACCATTCGCAATGATTGCCCTGGCCTTTTGAGAATCACGAAGCCTTGTATTCGAATGCTGGAGACAGATTGGGTGCAGGTCCCATTGAGGCGCCTGTTTTGATCGGCCGGGTTCCTGTCCAGGATGATTTTACACTCAGCCTATTGCACCGGCCTTGGAAAGGCGCATCTGGCCGACCGGGTCGGAAGACGCCGGCAACAACGCCGCCACTGCGAATGTTTCGCCAATTCCTGTGCGTCCCTGCTGCGCATCCGCAGCGAAGCATGCTCGTCATTCGGATCGGCGCGCAGCGCAGCAGGGCTCCGTGCCGATCGGTAGCCATGCTGCGTTGAGTGTCGCGCTTCGATCGTACCGGCAAAGCGAAGTGGCGAGTCGATGGCCGAGCGCGATTTGTTAAGCAGCATCGCCGTGCATGCCAACGGGAATCACATCGCCGATGTGTAGGCATCAGACGCGTTCCGGGCGACTGATTGCAGAGCACGGCAGAGCATTCAGTGTCCGGCGTATCAATCGCAGGTTGCGCAAGACCTAGGCTGGAATGCACGCAGATAAGCAGCAGTTTGGTACGGGTATCGTTACGAAGGGCGGGCGCAAGAGCGCAACGTGTCCTAAGCGGGAAAAACGGGGCGCTGCAGAATATCCGGTCCGCCCGGCCGATGCTGCGACGATCCAATCTGGAATGACTCAAGACATCGGGATACCGTCGGCCCTGATCGTTTCTTAAAACAAGTCCACTTGTAGAAGCGATCCAATGTCTATCGCAGCGATCAAGCGTCCATCGTTGAATCAATTTGGCGCGGGCTTTTCAGTTTGCCAGTTTCGCTGACCGACAAAATGCGCATACGCATCGTGTTGGAGATGCGACCGGTGTTGGTGCGATGCGCTATCGAGTGTATGTCGCATCGCAGAGCGATAGGCATGTCTTATGGAGACGATAAGGACAAAGTCTTGGACCGTACCCGAGCGTCAATATATATAAATCGGGACAACAGATTCGATC
>JAPTTX010000009.1:0-47613 GCA_028068195.1 Gammaproteobacteria bacterium | reverse complement strand
CTCGGTAAGGAGTCTCGCTGTGGTCCTGATGCCGACTCCCGGCATGCTCATCAGGACCGGGGCAAGAGGGTGCGCGCTCACTCGCTGCTCCACCTCTCGCGCGAGTTCTTCGCGCTGACGGCGCAACGCGGTGAGCTGCTCGGCAAGCTTCGGCAGGACCAGTTCCACGGCTTGCGTACCGGGCACCACGACCGTCTGTTCACGCAACGCCCGATGGATTTCAGCGGCAAGCGTCCTGGCAAGCCGCGGTGCGAGCCTGGCGAGAAAGACCCCCAGACGCTTCTCGCTTGCCGCCGACAGCGCGCCGGGAGAAGGATATTTCTGCAGCAAAGCGAGCAGCGCCGGATGGATCTGCGTGAGCAGCCCGCGGATACGGTTGCTCACCTGGGTGATCTGTGCCGCCAGGTCATCATCAAACCCGCACAGCAGCGTCAGCTCCGCGAGGGCCTCATCGGTCTTGGGCAGTGCGCGCAGGGCGTGCGCCATCGAGCGGGCCGCCTCGGCAATGATCCCGGCATCCCGCGCATCGGTCTTCGCTTCACCGGCGTGCAGGTCGGCGATGCGCCGCATCGCAAGTCCCGGCAGATACGCGACCTCCACCCTTTGCGCCCGTGCTACCGTAACGGGCAGGGCGCCGATCGTGGCCGGCTGATCGACCACCAACAGAATTCTGCCTCGGGCACTCAGCTCCGCGATGAGCGCGCGCAGCTTCGCCTCGTCATTGGGCAGGGCTTTGTCGATGAGGCGCTTGCCTGATCGATCCACGGCGACGGCATGATGCGCGCCCTTACCCACATCGACCCCGATGAAGACCTCGATTCCGTCCTGCTGTGGCGCGTTCTCCATGGTGACACCCCCCTTTGTATCTGGTTTCCCTGTGGCCAGCGTGCCGCTTTGGCAGTGCGTCTCGGCATCCACGTTACAGGCGGCCTCAAAACACGTTCCGGGCCGAACCCCTATCAGCGATGATGCACTGCCTGCACGACCCGGTGACAACACCCCCCGGATCATGGTCGACTGGGGGCGACAATCATGCCGGGCCGGGCTGGCCGATGCCCCTATTGTAGGGGCGGAAACATAGTAACGGGGGGTATCTACATCTTAATGTGCCGGGAATGTCACCTGGCCACTTTCCTGGCTGAGTGACCGGGATTTCGGGCTGTCCTGCTTGACCCGACCACGTGTGGCTACGTATAGTGTTCAACAAATGAACACGGAACGTAACCGGGAGGATGCGCTGACTCTGGAGATTCTGGATGTGGTCCAGAAACAGAGCGACGTAAGCCAGCGGCATCTGGCCCAGCACCTGGGCGTCGCGCTGGGACTGGCGAATTCTTACCTGAAACGCTGCGTGCGCAAAGGATTGATCAAGATCACCGAGGCCCCGGCCAACCGTTACCTTTATTATCTGACTCCCAAGGGATTCGCCGAAAAGAGCCGGCTCACGGCCCAGTACTTGAGCTACTCGTTTTCCTTCTATCGCCGGGCCAGCGAGTCCTGCGCGCGCGTCTTCGATCGCTGCCGGGACCAGGGCTGGCGCCGGCTGCTTTTGTGCGGCGTGTCGGATCTGGCGGAGATCGCCACCCTGCGTGCCGGCGAACGGGGGATCGGCATCGTCGGCTTCTACGATCCCCACAGCGAGCGCCGACTCTATCTCGATCGGCCGGTGTGGCGTGAGCTCGGTGCGGCGGACGCGCACGACGCCTGCATGGTGACGGATTTTCTGGCGCCACAGATGACCTATGACCATCTGACAAGCCGCGTCGAGCGGGTGCTCGTGCCGGATGTGCTGGGAATCGCGCCGGACAGCGGCGACTGACGATCCAGAAAGACCTGGTCCGTTGGCCGGGCCGGGTGTGCAGTGAACAGGGACGGCAAGACCGTGCGGAGCGCGCTCTGCATGGCGGTAGCGTGCCAGGAGAAGGCGCCAGGGTCAGCCGCGATTTGCCGGGTTCGCCAGTTGTTGCCTATAGTTCTTAGAGAAGACGGAGGGGTTCCGTGGACCTGTTGGTGTCGGCGATCCCCGCAGAGGTGGATCCATAAGGCAGCCGGAAATGTAGCGTGGCCATACATCCAGTCATTCTGTCTGGCGGCTCGGGGACGCGGCTCTGGCCGCTGTCGCGCGAGCACTACCCCAAGCAGCTGCTGCCGCTGATTCGGGAACTGTCGTTGCTGCAGGAAACGGCCCTGCGTCTGGATGGCCTCGATGGCGTTGCCGATCCACTGTACGTCTGCAACGAAGAGCACCGGTTTCTGGTGGCAGAACAGGTTCGCCAGGTGGGCCACACCGCAGCCGGGATCCTGCTCGAACCCTTGGGACGCAATACCGCGCCTGCCATGACGCTGGCGGCGCTCGCGCTGGCCCGGGAAGGCCGTGATGCCGTGATGCTGGTCATGCCCGCCGACCATGTCATCCAAGACCGCGCAGCATTCCAGCGTGCGGCGGCGCACGGCGCAACGCTCGCGCAGGCAGGCCACCTGGTGACTTTCGGAATCGTGCCGTCGGCGCCGGAGACGGGTTTCGGGTATATCCGGCGGGCGGAATCCCTCGGAGCGGACGGTGGTGACGCGGCCTATCGCGTCGGCGAGTTCGTCGAGAAGCCGGACAGCGCGACGGCCAGGGCCCACGTGGAGTCGGGCGAGTATTACTGGAACAGCGGCATTTTCATGGCGCGTGCGGAGGTCTGGCTGGCGCAGATCGCACGGCATCGGCCGGAGATCGCACAGGCATGCACGCGCGCCTATGAACAGGGTCAGAAGGATGCGGATTTCTTCCGGGTGGACAGGGCGGCCTTCACCGTCTGCCCCAGCGATTCCATCGACTACGCCGTGATGGAAAAAACCGACCAGGCGGTGGTGGTGCCGCTCGATGCCGGCTGGTCCGACGTCGGGGCGTGGTCATCGTTATGGCAGGTTTCACCGCGCGATGTCCAGGGTAACGTCATCCAGGGCGATGTCGAGACGCACGCGACCCGCAATACACTGCTGATCGCCCAGCACCGTCTCGTTGCGGCGATCGGGCTCGAGGATATGATCGTCGTTGAGACCGCCGACGCCGTGCTCGTGGCGCACAAGGATCGGGCCCAGGATGTGAAAGAGATCGTCACCCGCCTGAAGGAGCACCGGCGCGAGGAGTACCGGACGCACCGAAAGGTCCAGCGCCCCTGGGGGTCGTACGAAGGGGTAGATACCGGTCCACGGTTCCAGGTGAAGCGCATCGTCGTCAAGCCTGGCGCGGCGCTATCGCTGCAGATGCATCATCACCGGGCGGAGCACTGGATCGTGGTGACCGGCACCGCGCGGGTGACGCGGGGCGAGGAAGTGTTCCTCATTTCGGAGAACCAGTCCACCTACATCCCGTTGGGTACCAGGCATCGTCTGGAAAATCCAGGGACCATTCCGCTCGAGATGATCGAAGTGCAGTCCGGAGCCTATCTGGGCGAGGACGATATCGTGCGCTTCGAGGATCTCTATAACCGGGGCTGATCTGCGTGCCGACAAACAACAACAACGTGGTGTGGCATCATGCCACCGTGACCCGCAGCCGGCGCGAAGCCATCAATGGCCACCGGAGCGCGGCGTTGTGGTTTACCGGTCTCTCGGGTGCCGGGAAGTCGACGCTCGCCCACGCGGTGGAAGAGCGGCTGCATCAGATGGGCTGCCGTACGTTCGTGTTCGACGGCGACAACGTGCGTCACGGACTGTGCAAGGATCTCGGGTTTTCCGCACAGGACCGGAGCGAAAATATCCGCCGCATCGGTGAAATGGCCGGACTCTTTGTCCAGGCCGGCGTGATCGCACTGACGGCGTTCATCTCCCCGTTCCGGGCAGACCGGGAGCGCGTACGCGATATCGTGGGCCGAGACGACTTTATCGAGATCTATTGCCGGTGCTCTCTGCAGGAATGCGAGCGGCGCGACGTCAAGGGGCTTTATGCCAGGGCGCGCGCCGGCACGGTTGCAGAATTCACGGGAATTTCGTCTCCGTATGAAGAACCGGTTGCTCCGGATCTGCTGGTCGATACCGAGCGGCAGAGCCTGGTGGAATCCGTGGAGAGCGTGCGGCAGATGCTGCTGGCAAGGGGCCTGATCGGTAACAGGGCAACCGAATGATGTCGCCTGACTCGCAATCGCAGCCGTGTGTCCATGGCGAATCGCCGGGTTCGTATTGCAGGCATATTTAGGAAGTCGAACGTTTGACAGGCCATGTCGATTGCAGATATTCGTGGCATGGCGGTTCGTTCAGAAATTGCCGCATGAGACGCAGTAGCCGATGTTGTGTTCCGGCACGTTGGTAATTTCTGATTTTATTATCTAAATCACGGGCTGGATGGGCAGAGCCCTGCCTGCGTGAACCTGTGACTCTCCCAATCTCCGATGTTAATCGTCCGATAAGACTACGAACTCGATTACCACTATTGCGGTTCACTGCGGCGACATCCGAATGACACAGGCGCAAAATACAGGGAAGGACTTGGAGTGGAATGGAGAGCGCTATATCCCCGGCGTGAAGGGCGAGATTGAGCTAGAGCACATCCATCGCTATATGATGGCCCGGGAGTTAGCTGCAGAAAAAGAAGTTCTGGATATAGCGAGCGGTGAAGGCTATGGGAGCGCGATTCTTGGCCAGGTGGCAAAACATGTCATCGGGGTCGACATCTCGCAGGAAGCCGTGGCTCACGCTAGCCGGAGATATGGCAAAGACAACGTGGAGTTTCGGGGTGGGTCATGCATCAAAATTCCGCTGATGGACGCCTCTGTCGATATGGTGGTGAGCTTTGAGACCATCGAACACATCGATCAGCACGATGCGATGATGAGGGAGATTATACGGGTCCTGCGTCCAGACGGAATTTGTATCATCTCAAGTCCTGAGAAGTTCGAGTATTCTGAGTCTCGCGATTACTGCAATCCCTATCACATCAAGGAACTATACCGCCACGAATTCAAGAAACTTCTTGAGGACAGCTTCGCGCATGTCGTGATTTTTGGGCAGAGAGTTATATACGGGTCTGGGATTTTCCACGAACAATCCGCGGGGCCTATCGTGTCTTATGATGCAAAATCTGCAAGGCCGTCGTCCTTGTCCGGGATGCAGCGACCCAAATACCTTATCGCCGTTGCATCGGGAAACGAATTGCCGACAATCCCAAGCAGTTTTTATGAGCAATCTATTGCCGAGAGCGAAATCATTTGCAACCTGTCATCAATGCTTTCCGAGCGTGGCGAGCAAATTGATATTCTCGGTAAGACGGTGGAATCGCTTGTGATCGACCGGGATGCACACAAGAACGGACTCGAGCAGCTGCAGTGCTTGTCTGAGGACCGCATCCGGCAACGTGACGAAAGCATATCCGAGCTTGCTGCGGTGGTGGCCCAGCGGGATGCCATCATCGCCACCCTGGAGAAATCCATAGAATCGCTTGTGATCGACCGGGATGCACACAAGAACGGACTCGAGCAGCTGCAGTGCTTGTCTGAGGACCGCATCCGGCAACGTGACGAAAAAGTCGCCAGGCTCAGGTCGGAAAACGCGACCCAGGCGGAGCAACTCCGCAAATCGGTCGCAAATTTGGAAGAAATTTATAGATCGAGTTCATGGCGACTAACAGCGCCGTTACGAAAAATGGTGACACTATTCAGGATAAAGCCAATAATATTGCGTCTTTCCCGCCGGCTTATGGGTTCAAGGCAGGTTCCGGAGAGAGCTTCCAACATAGTCCCGGAGGCATCGGTCGATCCCGCAAAGTACGATCCGAAACAATTGCGCATACTGCTTGTGAGCTATTATTGTCCTACTCGCGCCCACGCGGGCGGGCTCCGTATATTGGACATTTACGCGCTGATTAGGAGAAAGCGTCCGGACGTTCAGATCGATCTGCTCACCCATCACAGACCGGAAATTGACTGGTCTCTGGATGATGCAAGGAGCGTTTTTGATAACGTCTATATTTCCAAAACGGAGAAGCTTACGCCATCCGTGCTCACCTCGCTGCGGAGCACGGCTTTGCGGTACGACGTGGTTGACCTGCAATTCCATGACGCTGCAAGGGAAGCCGAGGCATTCAGGGAAATCGGCGACAAAGTCATTTTTACTCCCATGGAGTCGCTGACAAAAGTCTTGCTGCTTGAGCTGAGATCAAAGAATCGCAACCACTTCGGGAGCATTCGGAAACTGGCGGGATCAATCAAAGCGGCAATTGAGGAGATGAATTTTATTGGTAAGGTGGACCAGGTAGTTTGCGTATCACGGGCCGATGCGGCATTGCTCCGCCTGCTGGTGGGTAGCCGCTATGTGAGTAGTGTCGATACGGGAGTGTCGCAATTCGAGTTCGCTGCCGCTCTGGAACCGGATTTTGTTCCCAGCAGGGCAGCCGACAGGCCGCGCCGCATCTTGTATGTTGCGTATTTCGGTTCGGAGACAAACGTTACGGCGCTAAGATGGTACCTGGAAAAAGTTCATCCTCTCGTTAAGGCCAGAGTTCCCGATTACGTGTTGACGGTTGTCGGTCGCGGCGACTTGTCGTCGTTCCATGGCTATCAGGACAATTCAGTGGAGTTGGTGGGGGAGGTGCAGGCTTTGGGTCCTTTTATCGAAAATGCACGAGTGGGCATTGCTCCGGCATTGGGAGGGTCAGGATTTCGAGGGAAAGTTAATCAGTATGCCGTGATGGGCGTTCCGTGTGTGGTGACGTCAATCGCGCTGAAAGGACTGGGGTATCGTAATGGCGTAAACATCTTAGTGGCCGACGCGCCGGAAGTTTTTGCGGATAATTGCAGCCGCTTGCTCGAAGATTGCGTGTTAAATGATCAGATTAGCCAGGCAGCCAGGGAATTATGCCGGACGCGCTATACGTGGGAATCGAAGTGGCCCGCAATAAGCAAGATTTATAAAATATAAATGCAGGCATACGGCATACGTGTTTGGGTAGAAACCAGAACCTCATGCGCGCTCACCAGCCAACCGCGGAACTACGAACCGCGGGACAATGAAAACAGAATTTCGCTGTCTTCCAGCGTCAGGCATATGGGCGGCGCGATTACAGATATCTCCGACTTTAGGATGCTGACGTGCATGCTGCTCGCCGTCTGAAGACGAGTGGAAATCGGCCAAAATAATCGCGCGAAAAGTCATAAAACGTTATGAGCGAAGGGATGCGAAAGGTTACGGCACTCGTTCCATCATACAACCATGGAAATTACATACGTGAACGTATCTTATCGATAATTAATCAGACGTACTCCAACATTGAACTTATTGTCATCGATGATCAATCCACCGATGATTCGCACGCGATCATCAGCGAATTGCAGGCTATTTACCGGTTCACGTACCGGCGTAATCGCATCAATTCGGGATCACCTTTTTCAGCTTGGGAGGCTGGCTCCAAACTGGCGAACGGGGATTACATCTGGGTTTGCGAAAGCGACGATGTTGCCCACCCGACGTTTCTAGAGACCGCGATTTCCGCTCTTCAGCGGGTGCCGCAATCAGTAATTTTCTATTGCAGTTCGCAAATTACTGACGAGCGGGGTGCGCAAATAGGACATACGGATAATTACTTCCGTGAAATATGGAGGGAGAGCCGCTGGGAAAGAGATTTTGTCGTGGACGGATTCGCTGAACTTGTCCAATTTCAGTTGCGGGGCCAGACGGTGCCAAACATGAGTTCCGCAGTATTTGACGCAGCCGCATTTAGAACCGCATTCAAGCCATCCTTGAAGCGCCTGCGGCTAGCGGGGGACTGGCTGTTTGTCGGGGAAGTAATGAAGCATGGGAAGGTCGTATTTTCTCGAGAAACGCTAAATCAGTTTCGCAAACACGACGTAACGTGCCGTATGCGCGTAAGTTCGGCACGCTCGCAGGCCGAGTTTATCATGACGAAATACCGCCTGTTCAGGGCCTCCCGGCAGCCGACCTCCATGCTTGCATCGCTCATAGTGCCTGACGCAGTCCGGTTCCTCCATGAACCAGACAGCTGGTGGGATGTGCTAAAGGCGTTGCTGAGGATTTCTGTGGTCGATACCCTGCGCTTCAGTTATGCGCTGTTCATTTCGATCCGTATGAATTATGCCTATTTTGAGGAATTCAAGAAGCGTTATAGCCTTCGCAAGAAGACGGAGAACACATGAGCAGCATGGGGAAGTCGGACCTGTCATTTTCGTCGCGCGTCTTGATTACGGGTGGTACGGGCCTGGTTGGCCGGGCTCTGGCGGGTACTCTTGCGGAGCACGGCTTCGGGCATATCGTCAGTGTCGGCAGTCGTGATTGCGACCTCCGGGACGGCAACTCAGTTGCAAGGCTAATGGCTGATGTGCAACCAGAGTATGTATTCCATCTGGCGGCGCGGGTGCATGGTATTGGAGGCAACAACCGGTACAAGTCGGACATATTGGTCGACAACGTGCTAATGAATACCAATGTATTGGAAAGCGCGCGAAGGGCAGGCGCAAAGAAGATTGTCGCCATGGGCTCCGGGTGTGTCTACCCGGAGCTGAAAGGCCGTGCCGAACTCTTTGAGGGTGATGTATGGACGGGTCCACCGCATCCGTCGGAGGACTCTTATGCGCACGCCAAGCGCCTTATGCTGGCTCAATTAAACGCGGCGAAAGAGCAATACGGGCTGGCATCCGCATTCGTGATCAGCGGCAATCTGTATGGACCGTACGACAACTTCAACGCGGACGAGGGCCACGTGATTCCGTCGCTTGTGGCAAAATTCTTCGATGCTGCAAGGAATCGGAAGCCTGTCAAGGTGTGGGGGAGCGGAATTGCGGTGCGCGACTTTACGTACTGTGAGGATGCTGCGTCGGCACTATTGGCCGTACTTCGTAACGTGGAAGGGGCCGTCAACATGGGAAGCGGCCAGCGTCATCCGATTGGAGATATAGTAAAGATTTTAAGTGAATTGACAGGCGTCCCGGTCGAGTGGGATTCCAGAAAACCCGATGGCCAGTTGGTTCGTTATTACAATTTGGACAGACTCAGGGCCGCAGGATTCGAAGCCAAGGTGAAACTGCAGGAAGGAGTGCAGAGAACCTACGAATGGTATTCGGCGAATTGGCAGACAGCGAGGAGGTAATGGCTGCGAATCGGGAGAGGACAGAGAATCCGGGGCGTAGACCATAGATTACAGTTGCGCGGCCTTCTGGCCGCCGCCTGAGCCCGATGAATACAGGCGCAACTGGTGCTGATTCCTGAAAGAGTTATGGGGTTCTAACCGCGGGTGCGCGCTGCATGCGTGAGGGCATGATCGGTGTGAATACACACCGTTTCCAGATGGCTTAGATGGTAGCAGTAACAGGTACGAATTATCGAGGGCTGTAAAGATGAGGAAAAGGGCGCTAATAACGGGAATTACCGGCATGGTGGGATCCCACTTGGCGGATTACCTGCTGGAAAATACGGATTGGGATATATATGGACTGTGCCGGTGGCGTAGCCCGCTCGAAAATTTGACGCATCTATTGCCACGGATCAATCGCAATGATCGGGTGCATTTGGTGTACGGAGATCTGCGGGACTATATTTCGATTCATGAGGCCGTGAGAAAGTCCAACCCGGATTTTGTTTTTCATCTCGCAGCCCAGAGTTACCCAAAGACGAGCTTCGACTCGCCTCTAGATACGCTTGAGACAAACATTCAGGGAACGGCAAATGTCCTTGAAGCCTTGCGCAAGAATGATATCAGCGCAGTAACGCACGTTTGCGCTTCCTCAGAGGTGTTTGGGCGCGTACCCCGTGAAAAACTGCCCATTGATGAAGAATGCACTTTCCATCCAGCCTCGCCATATGCCATTTCGAAGGTGGGGACCGATTTGATCGGGCGCTATTATGCGGAAGCCTACGGGATGATGGTGATGACAACCCGTATGTTCACCCATACAGGCCCGAGGCGGGGTGACGTCTTTGCCGAATCCACTTTCGCAAAGCAGATCGCAATGATCGAGGCTGGGCTGATCCCTCCAGTTGTGAAAACCGGAAACCTGGAGTCCTTGCGCACCTTCGCCGACGTCCGGGATGCCGTGCGCGCATATTATCTGCTCGTTACAAAAAATCCCAAGGCTGGCGAATACTACAATATCGGCGGCACATACACTTGCACCGTCGGCGACATGCTAAAAGCCTTACTGGCAATGTCGACGGCAGACGGCATCAGGGTCGAAACGGATCCCGAACGTCTCCGTCCCATTGACGCGGATCTGCAGGTCCCCAACACAGCGAAGTTCAAAGCTGTCACGGGGTGGGAGCCCATTATTCCGTTCGAGCAGACCATGGCAGACCTTTTGCAATTCTGGCGGGATCGAGTTCGGGGAAATCAAGGATTCCTGACACGCTGAGGTGATGCTGGATGATCGTTCGCGCACGCGCTCCGTTGCGTCTTGGTTTGGCGGGTGGAGGAACTGACGTCTCGCCTTATACGGACGTCTACGGCGGGTATGTTCTCAACGCCACTATCGACAGGTATGCGTATGCAGTAATCAAAACGCTGGATGAGCGCGTAGTGCGGTTTTCTGCGACGGATCAACAAACGGTTCACATCCGGAAGATATCGGATCCAGATGGGCAGGGTGGAAGACTTGGCCTGCACAAGGCTGTCTATGAGTACATGATCAGCCATTATAACGACGGGGAATCAGTCCCTCTGGAACTGACTACCTTTTGCGACGCGCCAGCGGGTTCGGGACTGGGTTCGTCGTCCACATTGGTTGTCGTAATGATCCGAGCGTTCGCCGAATTGTTGAACCTGCCGTTAGACGATTACACGATCGCGCACATGGCCTATCAGATCGAGCGCATCGAATGCGGACTGCAGGGTGGGCGGCAGGACCAGTATTCAGCGACTTTCGGCGGGTTCAATTTTATGGAGTTCTATGCTGATGACCGCGCTGTTATTAACTCCTTGCGCATTAAAAACTGGATCATCTGCGAGCTAGAAGCGTCGCTTGTTCTGTTTTACATGGGCGTATCGCGTGAATCCGCAAAGATTATTGCCGATCAGAGCGCAAACGTGAAAGACGGCGCAGCGGGTGCTTTGGAGGCGATGCACGGAATCAAGCAAGAGGCTCTGGTGATGAAGGAGTGTTTGCTGAAGGGTGATTTTCAGGGCATGGTGGACTCGATGCGCCAGGGCTGGGATGCAAAGAAGCGTTCCGCGGAAACGGTCTCGAATCGGTATATAGACGAGATATTCGACACCGCCATGGGCTCGGGTGCGTTGGCAGGCAAGGTATCCGGCGCGGGCGGCGGCGGGTTTATGCTGTTTTTCGTTCCTGTTGAGCGGCGTATGGATGTGATTCGGGCCCTGAGCCGGTTCAATGGACAGGTGAGTAACTGCCACTTCACAAAACACGGGACGCAAGCATGGCGGGTTTAAGTGGCATGGTCCCTGTGCGGTATGAAAGGCCGTATCCTTTTGCCGGGACGCCGGCGATGTAGATTTTGTATTGCAACCTAGCGCGACCTTCATTGCCGGCACGGCGTTGATCTGCAAGGAGGCGCTGACCCCATGTTTTGCGAGACGAAGCGGTGCGCGGCATGGGCGGCAATGGGCTTGCGCACGCGGCCATGGGCCGCATCCACTGCCTGTTCCTGCGGTTTTGCGGAATTCCATCATGGCCTGAGGCAAGCATCGTTGCTGGTGCAAAGCTTGCTGACAGGTGTTAATCGCAACAGCTAGACGAGATACTCAAATGAACTTTCATGCGAATCCTATTTCCGGTGAGCCCGCACTGGAGGCGGGGTCCGCCGGAGGCGTTGCTACGCTTTGGCGGTATCGCGACCTACTGCGTAATCTGGTCGCAAAGGAGATCAAGGTCCGGTATATGGGTGCGGCACTGGGGTTTGCTTGGTCGCTCGCGAACCCGATTGTGCTCACTTTGATGTACTTGGTGGTATTTACGTACATTTTTCCCTCGGCACAACCCCATTATGCTCTGTTTCTTGTGACGGGCGTTCTTCATTGGACTTTGTTTAGTCAGGTTGTCAGCCAGAGCTGCGAGATATTGGTCCAGAACTCGGGTTTGTTGAAGAAAATATACTTTCCTCGACTGCTGGTCCCGCTATCCAGTGTTATGGTCAATCTGACGCTATGGTCGGCCGCGCTCGCTGTCTATTTGGTGTTTTTTTCCATCTTGGGTGGGCATTTTAGTCTGGTATTGTTGCTATACCCGTTTTATATCGTTTGCTTTTTCCTGTTCGTCTGGGGTCTTGGCATGATCCTGGCCACGCTCTATGTCGATTTTCGTGACATAAAGCATCTCGTAGAGGTGTCGCTTCAGGTGCTCTTCTGGGCGACGCCGATCGTATATCAGATAAGCAAGGTGCCAGAACGTTTCCGGCAAATTGTTCTGATCAGTCCTCTCGCGGAATTTACGGTGATCTTCCAGAATATTTTTTACGAAAACCACGTGCCTTCTGTAACTGTCACCATACCCTTCATTATCTGGACCGCCGTGACGCTGGGAGGAGGGCTGTGGCTCTTTAATCGCCGTGTTCCGGAATTGGTAGAAAGGCTTTGACATGAGACGTACGGCTGGCAATGACGACGACGTAATAATCGTCGATCGGGTATCAAAGTCCTTCAGGCTCCGCCACAATCATGTGGAAAGCCTCAAGGGTCGGTTTGTCGGCATATTCAAGCGCCGCTGGCGGCAACGGAGTGAGCAGTTCTGCGCGCTCGACGACGTTTCTTTTCGTGTCAGGCGTGGCGAATCGCTGGCTCTCATGGGCTTAAACGGATCCGGTAAGAGCACGCTGCTGCAGATCATTGCGGGCATCCTCAAACCAAGCAGCGGTCGAGTTCAGGTTCGTGGGCGAGTGGCGCCACTTATCGAGCTGGGGGTCGGGTTCCATCCCGAGCTGACTGGGGAGGAGAACATATACCTGAACGCCAGCCTATATGGATTCCGGAATCGTGAGATACGGGCGCGCCTGGGTAAGATCGTGGAATTCTCGGAACTCGGGCACTTCATTGACATACCGGTGAAGAACTATTCGTCCGGCATGTACATGCGCTTGGGGTTCTCCGTTGCGGTGCATCTAGATCCGGAAATTCTGCTGGCAGACGAAATCCTGGCAGTTGGTGATTTGACGTTTCAGGACAAGTGTCATTCTAAGATAGGCGACCTTCAGCGGGCTGGAATGACTTTAATACTGGTATCCCACAATACGGAACAAGTAAGTAAGTTCTGTGCCAAGTTCATCAGGCTGGAAAAGGGCCGCATGGCGCAGACCGGACGGCTGCGTGGAAAGAGGATGGTGCCTTAGGACTGCTGCGCTTAAAGCGTAACGCATTCGCACCCTATATTGAGGTATCAATGGGATAGATGTAATGTCATATCGTTTCTACGCGAGTTCGGCAGGTGGGGTGCCAATTCTCGCGGGTCCGTGGGGTTTTCTGGGACGAAATTAGCGGCTCTAATATTGGATGAAAAAAATAATCGTGGTAATCGGTCCAGGTAGAAGTGGCACGAGCGTTGTGACTCGCGGTCTGCAAGTGTTGGGGGTAAGTCTTGGCAACAGATTGATGCCTCCAAAACGGGGTGTAAATGATAAAGGGTTCTGGGAGGACCAAGATATCTATGCCCTGAACAGGGCTATTTTCAAAAAAATCCGTCATGATTGGAACTTACTGAGACCGGTTCCGGCGCTCGCCCTACGCCAGCCCAATCTCGAATCCCTGAAATCCCGCGCGAAGGAAATTGTCCGATGTAGACTGCAGTCCGCGAGCACGTTCGGAATGAAGGATCCCCAGATCACGCGTCTGTTGCCGTTCTGGCAGGAAGTGTTCGGCTCGATGGGCGTCCAGGCTGGCTATGTCCTGGCATGCCGCAATCCCATGAGTGTGGCGCAGTCCTTGTCAAGATATACCGGCCTTACGCTCAAAAGAGCTTACTTGATCTGGTTTGAGTTTACGCTCGCCAGCCTAATCCATACTAAAGGCCTGGAGAGAGTGGTGGTAAATTACGAAAGCTTGTTGCGTGATTCTTTGGGTCAGTTGGAAAGGATAGGCAGCGCCCTTGGTCTGAAAATTGATGCGATGGGCAGGGAATTGCATGAGTATCGGCATGGGTTTCTGGATCGGGAGCTGTGCCATGCGGAATACGGAATGGCTGATCTGAGAGCAAGCAATGCCGTGCCCCGGCATGTCGTTGCCCTCTATGAGCTGATATTGAGTCTGGCGTCGGACCCGGCGGTAGTTGCCGGCGGGGACGCTGCGGCAAGAATCGCAGAACCTTCTCGGCTCTCCGGAATTAAGCCCGAACAAGACCGGTATTTGATGGACCGGCGGCCAGGTTCTCGGCAGGGCGTAAAAGCCAGGAGCAAGGAAACGGAATACGCTGCAGGGGGACGCGATGGTATTCGGCATGCCCGGTGCGCCGATTAATCCGTCCATGGTTCAGCAGGATCAAATTCAAGCATGAGAGCCATTGTCCTGGCGGGTGGATTCGGTGCCCGGCTGCGACAGATGGTGCCAGAATTGCCGAAGCCCATGGCGCCGGTTGCCGGGCGCCCGTTCCTGGAATACGTGCTGGACGGTCTGATCGAAAGCGGAATCAGGGATGTAGTCCTTTCGGTGGGGTACCGTGGCGATGTCATTCAGGCGCACTTCGGCTCCGATTATCGCGGAGCAGTTGTGCATTACGCACTGGAAAGCAAGCCGCTTGGCACTGGTGGCGCCATTGCCTACGCGTTGCGGGGGCGGGAAGGTGCGCCGGCAGTGGTGCTCAATGGTGACACGCTGCTGCAACTCGACTATACAGCGGTGTTCGAGTGGTACCGGCGTGACCCTTCGACTGTTGCCATGGTTCTTAAGGACGTGCCGGACGTAGCGCGATATGGGGCAGTGATTGAGGACGGTGGCCGCGTGTCGGGTTTCGCGGAAAAAGGGAGGTCAGGAAGGGGCCTTATTAATGCGGGCGTCTACATCGTGCGGCCAGAGGTGTTCGAAATGCTCGGACTCGCAGGGAATTTTTCCTTCGAGAAGGATGTGCTGCAAGACCATCTGGAAAGCATACGCCCCAGAGCTTATGTGACGAAGGGGTATTTTATCGATATTGGTATCCCCGACGACTATGAACGCGCACAGCGGGAGCTGCCGGCGCTGTTTCGCGGCAACACACCGCGGGGGGTTGGGCCGACTTGATCGGTGGTTCGAGCGCCGGGCACGGCCGGCAGCCAATTTTTGGCCGCTTCGGCCACTGATCAACGGTCCCCAGGAAGCCATGTTCCCGCATTGGCCGGCGCAAATTCAATCCGGCAATCGGAGATTGTCGGGGTGTCGCTTCTATCATATCGAAGGCGGCAGGCGGAGTGCAGCAAGAACCGGCTTGATGGCGGGCGAGGATTCAGGCAAGGGTTACAGTCAGATTGCCGTCCCATCCGTTCTGTAAATTGTTTCGCGGGGAATTGACCGGAGTCGGGTTCGAAAGTCGTAATGAGCGAATGTACCGTTATCATCGTCAACTGGAATTCGTGGGACATATTGACGCGCTGCCTCGACAAGCTACGGCAGCAGGATTTTCAGGACTTCCAGGTCATGGTTATCGACAATGCGAGCGGCCAGCAAGCGCCCGCCGGACTGAGCAGGCGCTACCCCGAAGTTAAGTTTGTTTCCAACGCGGCAAATAGCGGGTTCGCCGCCGCAAACAATCAGGCAATCCTCTCGTCGGACGACACCGAGTACGTGGCGCTGCTCAATCCAGACGCATTCCCGGAAGCCGATTGGCTTGCGCGGCTGATGGAGGCTGCCAGAAAATATCCCGAATATGCGGCATTTGCCAGCCGGCAACTGATGGATCGGGACGCCGCTATTCTGGACGGCGAGGGTGATGTTGTCCATGTGAGTGGTCTGGTGTGGCGTGATGGCCATGGCAAGCGGGTTGGCGGAGAAAGTTTGACGCCCAGGGAGGTTTTTTCGCCCTGCGCTGCCGCCGCATTGTACCGGCGGGACGCATTGTGCTCGGTGGGCGGATTTGACGAGGACTTTTTTTGCTACGTTGAAGATGTCGATCTGGGGTTTCGTTTGCGGCTTAAGGGATATCGCTGCCTGCTTGTACCCGCGGCCGTTGTGCATCATATCGGCTCTGCCACAACTGGCGGTCAGCAAAGCGATTTTGCCGTGTACCATGGACATCGTAATCTGGTGTGGGTTTACGTCAAAGATATGCCAGGATGGATATTTTGGTTGTGCCTGCCGCTGCATATCGCGATGAACCTTGCGGTGATTGTTCTATTCGCGATACGCGGCAGATTTGGGACGATAATCAGGGCGAAAAGGGATGCAATATCGGGGTTGCCCGTAATGTGGCGGAAGCGGCGCGCTATCCAGAAGGCCAGATCGGTGTTGCCGGGCGAGATCTGGCGGGTATTGGACAAGAGGCTGGTCTTTCGGCGCTAAGCGCTTGAGTCCGGTTTGACAACCCTGGGGGTTCACGCGCATCGCTGCGGACGGTTCATGAGGCCATACAGCATTGCACTTTTGACCGACGGCATGCGCCTTGGACTCATGTCGGATCGGAGTCTGAACGAGGCCGCAGTCTCGCGGAGCTATCGGAACGGAATTCCGGTTGTTGCTGATATTTCGGAAATTGGCGATCGAGTCTCGAATTACGCAGGCTTGTCCGAATTGCAGTCTTAAATGTGCGATGCTTCTTCTGTGGGTACGCCGCGTCTGGTAACGGTATCAGTCGTCAGTCATGGTCAGGGATCCCTGGTCAAACTGCTGCTGGACGATCTCCACCGACATTCGGCGCCGCTGATCGAAATGGTTCTGACCGTCAATGTGGAGGAGCAGCTCCCATTCGAGACAAAGGATTACAGCTTTCCTTTCAAAATCCTGAGAAACGAGACGCCTCGGGGTTTCGGCGCGAATCATAATGCTGCCTTCCGGGAACGACGCTGCGCGTATTTTTGCGTCCTGAATCCGGATATACGTCTGAAGTCCGATCCGTTCGCGCCGCTTCTGTCTGCTTTGACCGATCCGGGAGTCGGGATGGTCGCGCCGCTCGTGCGTAGCATGAAGGGCGCGATCGAAGACAGCGCCCGTCGTATGCCGACGCCGCTGATCATTGCCAGCAAGGTCTTCCGGCGCCGGCCGGAATCCGACTATCCCATCGGGCAAGAAAGGATCCATCCCGATTGGGTGGCCGGAATGTTCATGCTGTTTCGCAGCGAGGTGTATGCCCGGATGGGCGGATTTGATGAACGGTATTTCCTCTATTACGAGGATGTGGACCTGTGCGCGCGTCTGGCGCTCGCGGGCTACCGGATCGCGCTCGACCCCGCGGTATCCGTCATCCACGATGCGCGTCGCGAGAGCCACCGCCGGTTTCGGTACTTCCGGCGTCACATTGCGAGCATTACGCGGTTTTTTCTGTCGGCGGTATTTTTCCGCTACATGCTGCGTCGC
The DNA here is from genome assembly GCA_028068195.1 of Gammaproteobacteria bacterium. Classification (GTDB taxonomy): domain Bacteria; phylum Pseudomonadota; class Gammaproteobacteria; order Acidiferrobacterales; family UBA6901; genus JAJYCY01. The sequence goes on along the minus strand of JAPTTX010000009.1, from coordinate 30,200 downwards.
GTGCAGGCGCGTAAAACCACGTCCGCCTGATCCATGAGCGGCCGGACTTTCTCTCTTACGCTCGTCACCGGCGGGACCGGCTTCATCGGGGATCGCCTGGTCGCGGCGCTGAGGCGTGCAGGGGCGGCGGTGCGAGTTCTGACGCGGCGACAGGATGTCGCCAGGGCTGGTGAACACCAAGGCGGGCTTTCGTTCTTCTCCGGGGACCTTTGTGATCGCTCGAGCTTGCGCGGCCTGTGTGACGGAGTGGAAACCGTGTTTCACTGCGCCGGGTTGGCGCATACGGAAGCACGAGGACACGAAGACTATGCTGGTGAGCAGTGGCGCACGACTGTCGGCGGGACCGAAAATCTTCTCGATGAAGCCGCAGGCAAGGTCAGAAACATCATCTACCTCAGCAGCGTCAAGGCGATGGGCGAGGGCGGCGAGCAAGAGCTGGATGAGTCGTGCGCCCCGCACCCGGAAGGGGCCTACGGTCAGGCCCGACTCGCGGCCGAAGCGCGGATTCTGGAATTCGGCAGCCGCCAGGGAGTCAAGGCAGGCATTCTGCGGCTTTCCATGGTCTATGGGGCGGGTTGCAAAGGCAATGTGCCTCGAATGATCGCGGCTGTGGACCATAACCGGTTTCCGCCGTTGCCAGACGCGGGCAACCGGCGGTCCATGGTGCATGTGGATGACGTGGTCCAGGCGGCATTGCTGGCGGCAGACAGCGAGCGCGCGTCCGGACAAGTCTACATTGTTACTGACGGACGGACCTATTCCACCCGGCAGATGTATGTGTGGATCTGCCAGGCTTTGGGCAGGCCGGTTCCCGGCTGGACCCTGCCATTGAGTCTATTGCGCGGCGCCGCCCTGGCCGGCGACGCGATAGGGGCCATTCGCGGACGCCGGTTCGCGCTGGATTCCGATGCGCTGGGCAAGCTTCTCGGTTCAGCCTGGTACAGCTCCCGCAAAATCACCGATCAGCTCGGATATCGTCCGACCCGCGACCTTGAGGCAGCGCTGCCGGAAATGATCGCTTGTTACCGTCAATGCCCGTGTTCCTAGGACTCCTGGTCGTCGCCTGTTTTGCCATTTCCGCCGGGCTCACGCGGCAGTTTTGCGATCCGCGCTCGCGTTTTCACATTCTGGATCATCCCAATGACCGGTCGCTGCATACACGCCCGACTCCGCGCAGCGGCGGGGTCGCGATACTGACCGCAGTCGCCGCAGGCATGCTCAGTCTGAGTTGGCAGTTCAGGGATCTGTCTCGCGTAGCCTGGATCGGATCCGGCATGCTGCTGGTTGCCGGGGTGTCGTTCATGGATGACCGCCGCAGCCTGTCCGTGACAGGCCGCCTGTTCGCGCACGTGCTGGCGGCCGTCCTGCTGTTGCCAGGCGGGCTCGCGCTGAACCGTCTTTCCGTCTTCGGCATCACCTGGAACCTTCCGTTGTGGCTGGGCGCCGGAATATCAGTGCTCTGCACGGTGTGGATGGTGAACCTCTATAACTTCATGGATGGTATGGATGGTTTTGCCGGCGGAATGGCCGTTATCGGATTCGGTGGTTTTGCCGTCTTCGGCTGGCTCGCGGGGAACGACCTGTTTTTGGGGGCCAGCTTGGTCATAGCCGCCGCTGCGGCCGGTTTCCTGGCGTACAACTTTCCGCCCGCGCGCATTTTCATGGGGGACGTCGGGTCGTCGACGCTGGGGTTTCTGGCTGCGGCTCTGGCTCTGTGGGGCGCGCACGATGGCGTATTCCCGATTTGGACGGCGCTGCTGGTGTTCTCGCCGTTTGTGGCTGACGCCACCGTAACCCTGCTGGTACGTCTGGTACGCGGCGAGAGAATCTGGCAGGCACACAAGACGCATTACTACCAAAGATTGGTGCAGCTGGGCTGGGGACATCGCCGGACGGTCCTATGGGAATACGTCCTGATGCTGGCCTGCGTCGCGTCCGCCCTATGGATGAGGTCCCGTGCGCCGGTGGTCCAAGGTGCCGTGCTGGTGGCGTGGGACGTGGCCTACTCCGGGTTGATAATCTTTGTGCGCCTGGTGGAGAGGCGGCGCAGGCAGATGGCTTGAACGGCGCATCAACCTTCTCGTGCTGCGGGTGTCGTCGCGAACCGGCGTTGTCAGGATCGCGAACCGCGGTGCCGCGGCTCAAGGACCCCTCCGCCGTATCTGCGGTGAGCGCAGTGCGCAATTCCGCCGGCTGTCAGGCACCACAGGTCCGGAATCCGGTTTTGATGTGCCGGTCCAATATGGCTATGATGATTCGATGACTATAGGAATAAGAGTGCGCGTGCCGGTTTTCCGGCGGTGCCTGGCAGACCCGGACGGCGACGGGCGCGCGAGATGTCGACCTCTATGACCTACCGGAACCGCAGGCGGATGCCAAAGGCGGCTTGCGTGGCGGCATCGTGCCCGGCGGGGTGTTGTCCCTGCAGCGGGTATTGTGTGGCCGGTGGTGATCCGACATGAAACGATTCATCCCGTTCCGGAACCGGGCGCTGGTTACCCTCCATGATCTCGCCGTGATCCTGGTTGCCTGGCTGGGCGCCTTCTGGTTGCGCTTCAACCTCGAAGGCATTCCCGCCGAATTCCTGCATCAGGCGCTGCTGATGCTGCCGGTGGTGTTCATCGTCCAAGGGAGCATGCTCTGGTATTTCGGCCTGTACCGCGGGGTGTGGCGGTTTGCTTCGCTTCCCGATCTCGTCCGGATCCTCAAGGCTGCGGCCGCCGGGGTCTCCCTCGCCGCGGTGGTGATCTTCGTCCTGACCCGGCTGGCTCTGATCCCGCGCTCGGTGTTCGTGCTCGATGGCCTGCTGCTGGTGTTGCTGCTCGGGGGGCCGCGCTTCGTCTATCGCTGGATCAAGGATCGGCACCTCTACGGAAAGTCCGGCAAAAAGGTTCTCATCGTGGGGGCGGGACGGGCAGGCGAGATGCTGGTGCGTGACCTGTTGCGCGACCCCGATCGCTCGTACCAGCCGGTCGCATTTGTGGATGATGACCCGGGAAAACGCAACAAGGACATACACGGCATTCCGGTGGCCGGAACGGTGGACGCATTGCCGGCGATCGCGCCGGAGCTTGCGGCCGAGCTGATTCTCATCGCGTTGCCCTCGGCCACCTCGGCGCAGATGCGCCGTATCGTCGGCGCCTGCGAGGCGACCGGCATCCATTTCCGGATGCTGCCGCGCATCGAAGATCTGGTTACCGGCCAGGTCAGCGCGCGGGAACTGCGTGAGGTCAAGCTTGACGATCTCCTCGGGCGCGAACCGGTATCGCTCGACTGGCAGGCCATCACGCGCGGCATGCAGGGCAAGACCGTGCTGGTGAGCGGTGGCGGGGGGTCAATCGGATCCGAACTCTGCCGGCAGATTGCGCGCCTTGGCCCGGACCGGCTCGTCGTGCTGGAGCAGGGCGAATTCAATCTCTATGCCATCGAACTTGCGCTCAGGCGCGAGTTCCCGGACCTGAAGCTATCGGTGTGCCTGGGCAGCGTGGCCGACGCGGTGGCGGTCGAGCGGGTGCTCGAAGACCACCGGCCGAGCGTCGTATTTCATGCGGCGGCCTACAAGCACGTTCCAATGCTGGAAGGACAGGTGCGCGCCGCTGTCACCAACAACGTACTGGGAACCCACTGCCTGGCCTCGCTTGCCGACAAGCACGGTTGCGAGGCGTTCGTCATGATCTCTACCGACAAGGCCGTCAACCCGACCAATGTGATGGGGGCGACCAAACGCGTGGCCGAGATCTACTGTCAGGGGCTCAACGCGCGTTCGAAGACCCGGTTCATCACGGTGCGGTTCGGCAATGTCCTGGGGTCCGCAGGCAGCGTGATTCCGCTGTTCCAGAAACAAATCGCAGCCGGCGGTCCGGTTACGGTCACTGACCCCCAGATCACGCGCTATTTCATGACAATTCCGGAAGCAGCCCAGCTCATACTGCAGGCAAGCGTGATCGGTGAAGGCGGGGAGATCTTTGTCCTCGACATGGGGGAGCCCGTCAGGATCGCGTACCTTGCGGAGCAGCTCATCCTGCTGTCCGGAAAGAAGCCGGGCGAGGACATCCAGATCGTCTATACCGGGCTTCGTCCCGGAGAGAAGCTTTATGAGGAACTGTTCCACGAAGCGGAGCAGCTCGTCGACACCGCACATCCCAAGATCTTGCTGGCGCGCAGCCGTCCGATCGATGTCGCCCGCCTGGAGGGCGTTTTTGGTGAGCTTAAGCAGGCCTGCGACAGCAATGCCGAAGCGCGGCTACGCGAGTTGTTGCGGGCCCTGGTGCCCGAGCACCGGGAGCAGGGCGTGTCGGTAGATGGGCCGGTCGGACTCAGAGGGGCTGTGATCTATCCCTGGAAGAGCCCTGCCTCGCGGCCGCTTGAGAGTTAGTCCCGGCAGGCCAGATGTAAAGTGGGGTATTGCCCCGGGCCAGGATCCGGAGGCTGTGCTGGCCGGCTGCGCGGCCGCCTTCCGGCAGCCTCAGCGCTGGGGTGGGCACGGATTTTGGCGTACAATGGCACATGCCGGCCGTGTCTTCCGAGGCATGGCCGCGCCATCATAACCATACGAACAGAATCCGCCATCGCTTAATCTTTCCGGAAGGACAGGCAATCCATGAAACTCACCGTCATCGGCACCGGCTACGTGGGGCTCGTTACCGGCGCCTGTTTCGCCGAAATGGGCAACACCGTCACCTGCGTAGACATCGATGCGAACAAAATAGCGGGGCTTAACAAGGGCATCCTGCCGATCTACGAGCCGGGGCTCGATACGGTAGTGGAGAGCAACCATCGCAGCGGCCGTCTGCACTTCACGACCTCGCTGCCCGATGCCATGTCCGATTCCAGCGTCTATTTCATTGCGGTCGGCACGCCACCGGGAGAGGACGGCTCGGCCGACCTCCAGTACGTGCTCGCCGTGGCGCGCGAGATCGGCAAGCACATGGGCCAGTACAGCGTGGTGGTCGACAAATCAACCGTACCGGTCGGCACCGCCGACCGGGTACAGAAGGCGATCGCGGAGCAGCTTGGCGCGCGCGGCGCGGATATCGAGTTCGATGTGGTGAGCAACCCTGAATTCCTGAAGGAAGGTGCGGCGGTCGACGACTTCATGCGTCCGGACCGGATTGTCGTCGGCTGTGCGAGCGACCGTGCCCAGGAGATCATGCGGGAGCTCTATGCACCCTTCAACCGCAGCCACGAGCGTACCCTGTTCATGGGGGTGCGCGAGGCGGAAATGACGAAGTACGCGGCCAACGCCATGCTCGCCACGAAGATCTCGTTCATGAACGAGATCGCCAACCTGTGCGACCTGATGGGGGTCGACGTCGAGAGCGTGCGCCATGGCATCGGCTCGGATAGCCGCATCGGACATGCCTTCATCTATCCTGGCGTGGGCTACGGGGGATCGTGCTTTCCGAAGGATGTGAAGGCGCTGGTGCATATGGCTGCCGAGCGCGATTTCGAACCGCTGGTGTTGAACGCGGTAGAGGCGCGCAATGAGCGTCAGAAGCACTATCTTGCCCGAAAGATCCGGGAGCGCTACGGTGCCGACCTGAGCGGACTGACCTTCGGAATCTGGGGGCTGGCGTTCAAGCCCGGTACGGACGACATGCGCGAGGCGCCCGCGTGCGTGCTGCTGGGCGAGCTGCTCGCGGCCGGCGCCCGGGCGCGGGCCTACGATCCTGTGGCCATGGACGCAGCCCGCCGCGAGCTGCCACGATCCTGGTTCGAGCGGGGGCTGCTGCAGTTTGCGGACGAGCAGTATGCTGCGCTCGATGGCGTCGATGCCCTGGTGCTGGTTACGGAGTGGAAACCGTTCCGCCACCCTGACTTCGACCGGATCAAGGAAGTCATGAAGGCGCCGGTGATCTTCGATGGGCGCAACCAGTACGATCCCACCCATCTGCGGGCGTCCGGGTTCGAATACACGGGCATCGGCCGCTGATTCCCAACGGCGAGCGAGGCGGCAGCATGGCGCGATTGACGAAAGCGGTATTTCCGGTAGCCGGCATGGGCACGCGATTTCTGCCGGCCACCAAGGCGAGTCCCAAGGAAATGCTCCCGGTCGTGGACAAGCCCCTGATCCAGTACGCCGTGGAGGAGGCAGTCGCGGCGGGCATCACGGAGCTCGTGTTCGTCACCGGACGCAACAAGCGCGCGATCGAGGACCATTTCGACAAGGCTTACGAGCTCGAGAACGAGCTTGAGATGAAGGGCAAGGCCGACCTGCTCAGGATGGCGCGTTCGGTGCTTCCGGACCAGGTCTCCTGCGTCTATCTGCGCCAACCCCAGGCGCTCGGCCTCGGGCACGCGGTGCTGTGCGCGAAGCAGGTTGTCGGAAACGACCCCTTCGCTGTCATTCTGGCCGACGACCTGATCAGCGGCGAAGTGCCGGCGCTGCGCCAGATGGCCGATGAATTCGTGCAGCGGCAGTGTTCGATCGTTGCGGTGCAGCAGGTGGCGCGCGAAGAGACGCGCCAGTACGGAATCGTGAAGACCGATGCGCAGAGCGGCCGGGTGAGCCGGATCGAGGGGATCGTGGAGAAGCCGCGGCCCGAGGAAGCGCCGTCGACACTGGCGGTGGTCGGTCGGTATATCCTGACGCCGGCAATATTCGACTGTCTGGAATCAGTACAGCCGGGAGCGGGCGGCGAAATCCAGCTCACCGATGCGATCGCGCGTTTACTGGCCAGGGAGCCGGTGTTAGCCTACGAGTTCGAGGGCAAACGTTATGATTGCGGCTGCAAGCTGGGCTACCTGCAGGCAACGGTAGAATATACGCTCAGGCATCCGGAGCTGGAGGGGGCGTTCCGGGAATACCTCCGGAATCTTGAGCTGTAAAGGCACCGCAATCCGTCAGGGAATCGGTGCGACCGGTCTGCGTAGCGCATCGAAATATTAGAAGATGCTGTATCTTCTTCCCGGGACACCGATATAATGCGGGCCTAGTTGTATTCTGGCCAAGCCACTTTTGACTGTGTCGCGCCCGTCGCCGGTTCGATGTGTGCGCATGACGGAGACCCCAAGATGCCCCATAAATTGATGATCGTGATGGTGAATACCAATCCTGCCAACGGCGCCGAACTGGGAGCTCCTTTTTTCCAGGCTACCGTGGCGGCCGCGATGGAATACGAGGTAGAGGTCATCCTCACCGCGCTGGCCGGCGAACTCGCCGTGAAGGGCGTCGCCGAGAAACTGCATGTCCAGGAAGGCAGCCCCAAGAGCGTGTACGATTTCATCAAGGAGGCGCACGAAGCGGGTGTGCGCTTCAAGGTGTGCACCCCGACGCTGGAACTGTGGGGGCGGGACCTGATTCCGGAAATCGAGGAGACGGTCGGCGGCGCCTACGTGATCAGCGAGGCGATGGACGAAGATACCGTCACCTTTACCTACTGACCGCGGTCCTGCGACCCGATCGCACGCGCATCCCTTGAGCCTGGAGCCGATTACCGCCGGACAGGCCTGGACTGTCCTGCAACAGGCGGACTGCCTGCATACGCAGCGGCAGGTGGAGGCGGCGCTGGATGCCATGGCAGCTCGTATTACCGAGGTGCTTCGGGACCGCAATCCGCTTCTGGTGTGCCTCATGAACGGCGGCATCGTGCCGTTCGGCAAGCTGCTTCCCCGGCTGCAGTTCCCGCTGCAGGTGGATTATGTCCATGCCACCCGCTACCGCCAGCGCCTGACCGGCGGGGATCTGCACTGGCTCGCCGGCCCGTTTGTCTCCGCACGCGGACGTACCGTGCTGCTCGTAGATGATATCCTTGATGAAGGCGCGACGCTCGATGCCATCGAGCGCCGCTACCGGGCGGATGGGGCCGAGCTCATCTACAAGGCGGTGCTGGTGCGCAAGGACCGGGTGCGCAGCGTGCCGATCGAGGCCGACTTTGTCGGGCTCGATATTCCGGACCGGTATGTCTTTGGTTACGGCATGGACTACCAGGGCTACCTGCGCAATGCGGCCGGCATCTACGCCGTTGCCGAGTTGCCTGCCGGAAAGACCGGGGACGGGCGATGACCCTCGTCGGCATCATCGGTGGAAGCGGGCTCACTGCGCTGAAGAACCTCGAGATCACGCGGCGGGAGGTGATGCGCACGCCCTATGGGGAGCCTTCGGCGCCGCTCATTCACGGACGGATAGGTGGCCAGGATGCCGTGTTTCTGCCCCGCCACGGACACGGCCACACCATTCCGCCGCACGCGGTGAATTACCGTGCCAACATCTGGGCGCTCAAGGAGGCCGGCGCAACGCATGTGATCGGGGTGAACGCGGTCGGTGCCATCACCCCCACGCTGGCCTCCGGGTCGCTGGCGTTTCCCGACCAGATCATCGACTACACCTACGGACGCGAGCATACGTTCTTCGGCAACGATCAGAAGCCGGTCACGCATACGGATTTCACCCATCCCTATTGCGATGCGCTGCGCCGGGTGCTGATCGAGACGGCGCGCGAGGCGGGTCTCGAGGGCGCGGAGCACGCGACCTATGCTGCCACCCAGGGTCCGCGTTTTGAGACGATTGCCGAGATCAACCGCCTGGAGCGGGACGGGGCCCACATCGTCGGCATGACGGGAATGCCGGAAGCCGGGCTCGCGCGCGAGCTGGCGCTGTGTTACGCATCCATCGCAGTGATTGCCAACGCGGCTGCCGGGCGGTCAGCCGGGGTCATCAGCCTGAAGGAAATCGAACGGACCCTCGATGCCGGCATGGAGAAGGTGCGGGCGCTGCTCGAGCGGGCGATTCCGCGGCTGGGCTGAGCGCTTCGCGAGTCCCTTCGGCCTGTGGGCATCAGCCAGCGCTGCCGCCGGCGGGCTGCGCTGCGGGGGCTGGTGCCGGAGCGGTGTCCGAAGGCGCCCGGGTCACCCGCAGCAACACGCCGAACATCGGATGATCGAAATAGTTCACCTCGTTGAGACGGATGCGGCGCTCGTCGTCCAGACGGTACAGTATGGGGCTGGCCGGGGCCGTGTCGAACAGTGAACTGCCGGTATCCGGCGCCGGCTCCTTGAGCAGCAAATGCAGCACGACGTGCATGTACTCGTTGATGTAAAAGCGCACGGTGCCATCGAGTTCATCCGGATCCCCCGGTTCCGACGCCGTGATCCGCATCAGCTGGCTGGCGAATCGTGTTTGCCCGGATTCGATCCAGCTGTCGTGGAGCAGCAGCTGGTAGTGGGGGTTGCCGCTCAAGGCAATGGCGGCATCCGACAGCACCGAGTCGACCGGCGGCGCCGGCACCGGATCAATTGCCTGCTTGAGGCCCTTGATGACCGGATTCACCGTATCCTGGTTCCACTGCTCGTTGCCGACAAGCCCCGGCAAGAAGTTGCGGAAGACCAGCAACTCGACTTCGTAATTGTTGCTTTGAGTGCTGCTCGGATCGGGGGTGGCCGCCTGGGCGGGGGCGATGGCGAAGAGCGCCAGCACGAGAACAATGATTCGGGACACCTGGGCTTCCTTTGGTGGACAGAACAATACCGGACCGTTGACGATGTCAGTGCAGACCCGATCTCCAGGCCGGGGTTCCCAGCCAGGCCGCCGGACCCATTTGCCGCGACCGGCTGACACGATAGTATGTCCCAAAAACCGTGGGTTTGGCGAGCGTTGCCGGTCGGCATGACGACCGGTCGGAGGGCCGGATGGCTGTCAGACGCGTATTGAAGATGGGTGATCCGCTGCTCTACCGGGTTGCGGACCCGGTGGGGGAATTCAACACTCCGGAGCTGGATGCGCTGATCGGCGACATGTTCGACACCATGGCTGCGCTCAACGGCGCCGGCCTGGCAGCGCCGCAGATCGGCGTATCCCGGCGCGTGGTGATTTTCGGGGTGGACGCGAATCCACGCTACCCGGACGTGGAGCCGGTTCCGACTACCGTGCTGATCAATCCGGTCATCGAAATTCTGGCGCCCGAAACCGAAGACGGCTGGGAAGGATGCCTCAGCGTTCCCGGCATGCGCGGGCTTGTCCGGCGTGCCACAAAGCTGCGCTACTCAGGATTCGATCAGTCCGGCAAGCCGATAGAGCGCATGGCCACGCAATTCCACGCGCGCGTTGTGCAGCACGAGTGCGATCATCTCGACGGCATTCTGTACCCGATGCGACTGAAGGATATGCGCCTGTTCGGCTATGAAGATGCCCTGTTCCCGGAAATGTAAGATGGCATAGCCATCCGGCGGCACGTGTCGGATTTCCCGGTTGCCGATGCGGAAGGCTGCTCTTGGAGCACCGGAGCGCTGCAGCGCGTAGTTTGCCCGGACCGCGAACGTCGGGGGGCGAGGAACATCGCCGCGCCGCCAGTCCGCGGCCCTGCAGGTTGATTCCGCAGAGTCACCACCCGGGCCGTCCGGCCTGCTCCTCCAGCGCTGCCCGCGGCGCGCGTCACCCTCCGCAAGACCTTGCCAGTCCGGGCTGCAATAACTCGGCCCGGATCCACAGCGCCGAGAAGCCGGAGCTTGGAATGTCCGGTAGCACCAATCGGCCTGGGACCGGAGGTCTACGGCGAGAATCAGTATCCCTCGTCCCGCTTCCGCTCCGCGTCATCTTCCGGAACGGTCGATGGAACCCGATTTGCACAGACCCGAGAAAAAGCGTAATGGCTCTGTGGTCGCGTGCCTTCGGCGCATTCCTGGCGGAGATATTGTGCGCAAGGAACTGAGCTGTGGTGAGGTCAGCGTATTCTCGCCGATTGCGCACTCGCGAAGAGCGCATGCGCCAGAAAGGAGCAAAGGAAGAGCGTTGACCGGAACGCGCCGGGTGTCATTTCCCCATCCCGGTTCCTTTCCCGATCATGCCCGGGTCGCTTCTCCGGCGGCCTCCGGCGCCGGTTCGAGCGCATCAAAAAGGCCCTGCAGCGCCTGGATCCGGTCCTGCGCCTGCGGCAGATCCCCGATGATCCGCAGCCGGGTCGGGCCGTCCAGCCGGTAGGTTCGCGGGGCGGATTGCAGCAGGCCGATGAGTGCGCCTGGATCGACGTTCGGTTTGGCGGCGAACTCGATGCGGGCGCCCTTGGGTCCAGCCTCGATCTTGCGGATGCCGATGGCATTGGCGCGCATTTTGAGCTCCATCACCTTGAACAGAACCCGCGCTGCGTCCGGAAGGAGGCCGAAGCGGTCAATCAGCTCCACCTGCAGCTCCGTGAGCTCCTGGCGTGCGGTGGTGCCGGCGATACGCTTGTACAGTATCAGGCGCATATGCACGTCGGGGATGTAGTCCTCGGGCAGCAGCGCCGGTACGTGCAGGTTGATTTCGGCGCCGCTTTCGGGCGGTGTTTCGAGATCGACAGAACCGCCAGCCTTGAGCGAGGCCACGGCGCGGCTGAGCAGTTCCGAGTAGAGCGTGAAGCCGACCTCGTCGATCTGGCCGCTTTGCGCTTCGCCCAGCAGCTCCCCGGCACCGCGGATTTCCAGGTCATGGGACGCCAGCGCAAAACCGGCGCCCAGATCCTCGAGCGAGGCGATCGCCTCCAGCCGTTTCTGGGCGTCGCCCGTCATCGCGCTGCGGGGCGGGACCAGCAGGTAGGCGTAGGCGCGGTGGTGGGACCGCCCGACGCGGCCCCGCAGCTGGTGCAGCTGCGCCAGGCCGAACTTGTCCGCGCGCTCGATGATGATGGTATTGGCGCTCGGAATGTCGATGCCGGTTTCGATGATCGTGCTGCACAGCAGTACGTTGAAGCGCTGGTGGTAGAAGTCGACCATGACGCGCTCCAATTCCCGTTCCGGCATCTGTCCATGCGCCATGCGGATTTCCGCTTCAGGCATCAGGGATTGCAGCTGGCGCAGCGCCCTGTCCATGGTCTTCACGTCATTGTGCAGGTAATACACCTGGCCGCCGCGGCGGATCTCGCGCAGGCAGGCCTCGCGCACGAGCGCATCGTTGCGCTCCGACACAAATGTTTTCACCGACAGACGCGCTTCCGGCGCGGTGGCGATCATCGACACGTCGCGCAACCCCGACAGCGCCATGTTGAGCGTGCGGGGAACGGGGGTCGCAGTGAGCGTGAGGATGTCCACCTCGCTGCGCAGCTTCTTAAGACGTTCCTTCTGGCGCACTCCGAAACGGTGCTCTTCATCGATGATCAGAAGTCCGAGCTGCTTGAAACGGACGTCGTCCTGCAGCAGCCGGTGTGTTCCGATCACGATGTCGACCTCTCCGGAGGCGACCTGCGCAAGCGCGGCTTCCTGTTCGGCCTTGGTGCGGAAGCGCGAAAGCAGCTCGATCCGGATCGGCGCGCCGGTTCCGGACTGCGATCCGGATCCCGTTGCCGGAGCGGCCGGCAGCGGGTATTTCCGCACATCGGCGAAGCGGTCCGAAAAATTCTGATAATGCTGCTGCGCGAGCAGCGTCGTCGGGACCAGCACGGCAACCTGGCAAAGGTCCTGCACCGCCAGAAAAGCGGCCCGCATCGCGACTTCGGTCTTGCCGAAACCCACGTCGCCGCAGACCAGGCGGTCCATCGGCCGCGCCGACTCCATGTCATGGAGGGTCTCCTCGATCGCGCGGGCCTGATCGGGTGTTTCTTCAAACGGAAACGCGCCGGCAAACGCCGCATAGTGCTCGTCGCGCTCCCGGAACGCGTGACCCGGCCGACCCAGGCGCAGCGCCTGAACTTCGAGCAGTTCCACGGCGGCATCGTGGGCCTTCTGTCGCGCCCGCTTCTTGGCTTTTTCCCAGGCATCGCTCCCCAGGCGGTGCAGCGGTGCGTGTTCGGGATCGGCACCGGTATAGCGGCTGACGCGCTGCAGATCGGTCACGGGCGTGTAGAGCTTGTCGCCGCCGGCATACTCCAGGGCCAGAAATTCGGTCGGTCCGTCCCCGACATCGAGCGTCTGCAATCCCAGGTAGCGTCCCACGCCGTGGTCTTCGTGCACCACCGGGTCTCCGGGGCGCAGTTCCGCGAGGTTGCGGATCACTGATTCGGGATCGCGCGCCGTCTGGGCACGGCGGCGGCGCTGGGCGGCGCGCTCGCCGTAGAGCTGGGCTTCGGTGATCACGGCGAGCTGCGGCGCGTCCAGGAGCAGGCCCTTCTCAAGACTGGCAACCGTGATGGCGAGGGTCTGGTCCGAGGCCAGGAATTCCCGCCAGCCACCGCAGGGCTCCGGATGTAACCCGTGATCTTCGAGCAGGGCGCGCAACACCTCGCGCCGTCCGGCCGTATCGGCCACGATCAGGAGGCGGCCGCCGAAGCCGCGGATCCAGTCGAACAGGGCCGAATGCGGATTCTCGGACCGGTGATCCACCGGCAGGAGCGGCGGCACCCGGGTTGCGGTGGCGGTGCCGGGCGCTGCGATGGCAAGGTCTCCACCTGGAGGCTCGATGGCCTGCAGCTCAATGCGCTGATGGTGCGCCAGCGCTTCGGTCAGCATGTCCGGGGCGAGAAACAGCTGCTCCGGCGGCAGCACCGGACGCGCGGTATCGTGGCGCAGCAGGGTGTAGCGTTCCTCGGCCTCTGTCCGGAACTTCAGCGCGGCCGCTTCGAATCCCGCTTCCAGCAGACACAGGGTCGACGGCGGAAGGTATTCGAACAGGGTCGCGGTCTGTTCGTAAAACAGCGGCAGGTAGTATTCGATCCCGGCGGGACTGAGCCCCTTGCTCAGGTCGCGGTAGACCGACACCTTCTGGGGGTCGCCTTCGAAGCGTGCGCGGAATTCCTGGCGAAAGCGCTGGATCGCCGCCGGCGTCATGGGGTATTCGCGCGCCGGCAGCAGCCTGACCGCGGTGAGCTTGTCCCCGGAACGCTGAGACTCCGGATCGAAGCGGCGTATGGAATCGATCCGGTCGCCAAACAGGTCGATGCGGTAGGGGCTGTCGCTGCCCATGGGAAAGACATCGATCAGTCCTCCGCGCACCGCGTATTCGCCCGGTTCCATCACCTGTGCGACCGACTGGTAGGCGCTGTGCAGCAGGCGCGCGCGAAAGGTTTCCGGCTCCAGCCGCTCGCCCACATCGAGCACCAGGCTGTGCGACTGGACGTAGCCGCGCGGCGGCACACGGTGCATCAGGGTCGATGCCGACAGCAGCACGACGCCGCGGCTGAGATCGGGCAGCAGGGACAAGGTGAGTAGACGCCGCGAAATGATATCGGGATGCGGCGAGAATGCATCATAAGGCAGGCTTTCCCAGTCCGGAAACGGCAGCACCAGAAGGGCATCCTGCGCGTAGAAGCGGATCTCCTCCTCGAGGCGCCGGGCCGTGCGCGTATCGTGCGTGACCACCACCAGCGGACCGTGATGGCGCACGGCGCTCTCGGCAATGGCCAGGCCGAGGCCGCTGCCCTGCAGCCGCGTCCACACGAGACGTTCTCCGGGCTGCTGCGGCAGCGGGGGTCGCAGCAATTCGCCAGCATTATCGCCCTGGGTTTCGGCCATCGTGTCGGGGATCCGGGAGTGCATTGGGTGCGGCGCGCATTGTACCCCAAGGGGGGCCATCTGAAACGCCCGGATGGTGGCAGCTGGAAAAAGTTACCCGGGATATTTGACAAATAGAAAATAATATTGCTCAATACGTTACATCGTCTTTCTACAGAAGAATACCGGAACGTGGCGGTGGCCGCCTGAGCTGCAGGTTTTTCAGGCAGGCCGATCATCCTGGGCTGTCCCAGGGCCGGCGCGGATCATCGGCAGGGAGAGGCGGGTGGTAAGGAGGTTCAAGTTGCGGACCGGCGTGGCCGCGGGTCCGGCAGTTTCGGCAGGAACTTGGTTCGTTGCCCGATTCGGTTTTGCGTGGGCTGTGCGATCCTTAACCACAACGAGAAGGGGATCGGCAGAGCGGTCCTACAACGGCGGGGCGGATGCACAGCCGGATCAGTCGGTCTGTTGCAGGGGCGCATCAGGGACGATGGGCAGCGAAAAGGCATCAACTTGATAGCGCAATGGAGGTGCGGGAAGAGGGACGCGCTATCCCTCCCCGGAATGAACACCGGGCCCCGTGCAAACTGATGAGTCAGAATCCCCGTTTCAAGGTTGGCGATACGGTGTTCTATCCCGCTGCCGGTGTCGGCGTTATTGAAGCCGTCGAGGATCTGTTTCTCACCGGGCGGCGCGAACACTGCTTTGTGATCCGCATCCACGAAAGCAACGTGACGATCAAGGTTCCGCAGACAAACATGGCCCGCAACGGCATTCGGCCGCTGCTCGCCAGCCGGGAGCTCAAGGAGCTGTTCAAGATCCTGGCAGGCCGCTGCCAGCGCCGCGCCAGCGGCAATCTGCTCGAGCGCTGTCGGGAGCTGGGACAGAAAGTGCAGGGGGGCGTGCCATTCGACCTGGGCGAAGTGGTGCGGGACCTTACCCACTGGAAGGCGCAGACCGGACTGTCGTTCGATGAACTGAGGCTGCTCGAGACGGCCTGCAAATATCTGTGTCAGGAGATCGCCGCCGTGGAGGGCATTTCGTCGGAGGATGCCTATGACCGGATCCAGCAGCAGATCGGCCTGACGGCCGGAGCGGTCGCCTGATCGCGCACGAAGCGTCTGTACGGCACTGATCGAAACCCGGAACAGGTAATGGACGGTCAATGCTGACCCGCGGTGTCTGGGCGCTCGTGCCTGCCGCGGGACGCGGGACGCGGATGGGTGCCGAGCGCCCAAAGCAGTATCTCCCGCTCCGGGGGCGAACGGTGCTGCAGCTTACGCTCGAGCGACTGGGCAGCTTCCCGCCACTTCAGGGGATGCTGGTCGGCATTGCGCCGGACGATCCATACTGGCCAACGCTTGCGCTGCGGATACCGGGACTGCTCGGCAGCTTTGCCGGTGGTGCGGAGCGGGCGCAAACGGTGCTGAATGGTCTGCAGGCGCTGGCCGGGCGGGCCCGCGACGAAGACTGGGTGCTCGTCCATGATGCGGTGCGGCCCTGCGTGCGTCTCGCGGACCTGCACAGGCTGATGGATACGGTGGGGGACGATCCCGACGGAGGTCTGCTGGGTCTGCCGCTGGCCGATACGGTGAAGCGGTCGGACGAAGCGGGTCGCGTCGTCGCGACCATACCCCGTCTGGGGCTGTGGCGGGCGCTGACGCCGCAGCTCTTTCCCGTTGGAGTGTTGCGGGCAGCGCTTCAGCGTGCACGGGATGAAGGCGTCGAAGTGACCGACGAAGCGTCGGCAGTAGAGCGTGCCGGCGGCAGGCCGCGGATGGTCGCGGGAAGCGCCGACAACATCAAGATCACGGTGCCGGGCGACCTGGCGCTGGCCGAACTCTATCTTGAGCGGCAGGCGGCGGAAGCGGACTGATGCGCATCGGACATGGCTACGACGTCCATCCGCTGAAAGCGGCACGGGACCTGATTCTGGGCGGGGTCAAAATTCCGCATTCCGTCGGCTTGGACGGTCACTCGGACGCGGACGTGCTGATCCATGCGATCTGTGACGCCTGCCTGGGCGCCGCAGCGTTGGGAGACATCGGCCACCATTTCCCGGATTCCGATCCCCGTTATCGCGGAATCGACAGCCGCCGGCTGCTCCGTAAGGTCTGCGCTGTTCTCAAGGAGCATGGGTGGCGGGTAGGAAACCTCGATAGCACCGTGGTTGCCCAGGCGCCGCGACTGGCGCCGCACATATCGGCCATGCGCGAACATATCGCAATGGACCTGGAAGTGAACCTGGATCAGGTGAATATCAAGGCGACCACGACCGAGAGGCTGGGATTTGCAGGCCGCGAGGAGGGGATTGCCGCCCACGCCGTGGTCCTGATTGTGCGGGCCGGGTCCGGTCGGGACACCGAAGGGTGACGGGCGGCTGCATGCGCAATTCGGTGCGGCCAACGCACGGACCAGATCCCTGCCACGCCGCGCCGGTTGAGCGGCAGCAGACGTTCAGGACGATTCTTCGTCCCGGATAAATTGTCGTCGGCCCGTTACAGGCGTAGCATCGCTTGCCTACAGGTACGGTCGCCTGGTGGCCCAATGGCCTTTGCGTGAGGTGGGTATCAGCGCCCCGCGCACGCTTGCTGCGCAGTGTCTTAATGACCCGGCTTGAATTACCTAGTGGCTAGTCTTCACGCTTCTTCGGAAATGGAGGGCTTCTTCATGTATTGTCATTTTCGCCGGCTTTGCCTCGGTATCTTGCTTGCCACGCTTGCCTTGCCGCTTTCGGTGACTGCGGCCGGAATGCAAATGGGGTCGACCGCCGCGAAGTCCGATACTGGCACGATGAGCATGCCGATGTCGGACGTACCGGCGCACTTCAAGCCGACCCGTGCCGCCTACACGACCGATCACCGGTATCTGGTCAAGCTGCTGTCGCTGCCTTCGCCCATTCCGTATCAGAAGTATTTCACAGTTCGCTTCGCGGTGTATCAGGGGCGTCCGCCGCACCAGCGTCTGGCCCAGGTTCCGGTCAGAATCTTTGCCGGCATGCGCCACGGGCTGACGCACGGATTCGCCCATGGGATGGAGTCGTCCCCTCGGCTTGTCAGAAAGGACGGCGTGGTCACGGTCTCCGGGATGTACTTTCATATGATGGGGCCATGGGTGCTCAAGGTGACGGTCTCGGGCAATGGAAATCTGCCTAGCGCTGCCTACTTCGAGCTCCCCTGCTGCGGGCGCTGAAATGAGTTGGCGCCGGTCGGTTGCGATCCGCCTTATCGCGGTTTCCCTGTTCGCTTTGGTGCGCCCGGCATTGGCGGCACCCGGCGCGCACGCAAGCCAGTCCAGCCTGTTCACGCCGACCGAACTCGCTCAGATCTACGCGCTCTCCCCGCTGGGGGCGCCGCTCCCGGATCCCACTGACCGCGTTGCGCAGGATCCGCGCGCCGTGCAACTTGGCCAGTACCTGTTTTTCTACCCCCAGTTTTCGGCCAACGGCAAGATCTCCTGTGCGACTTGCCATCAGCCTGCACGTGCCTTCACCGACGGCAGGGCCGTCGCCAAGGGTCTGGCGCTCGAGACGCGCAACACCCCCACCGTGCTTAACGCTGCGTTCAATCACTGGTTCTTCTGGGACGGGCGGGCCGATTCGCTCTGGTCGCAGCCGCTCCAGGTCTTCGAGAATCCCACGGAGATGGGTACCGATCGGCTGCACGTCGATCATGTCCTGTATGCCAACCGGGCCTCGCGCCGGGCCTACGAGCAGGTTTTCGGGCCAATGCCGCCGCTCGCAGACCTCGCGCGCTTCCCGCTGCATGCGCGCCCGACGGTCAACCCTGAATCTCCTCTGGGGCGTGCCTGGCGCGCGATGACGCCAGCGGACCGGGTTGCGGCGAACCGCGTATTCAGCAATGTCGGTAAGGTGATCGAGGCCTACGAGCGGCGGCTCGTGAGCGGTCATTCGGCGTTTGACCGCTATGTCGCGGGTCTCAAGAAGCACGACCCGGCAAAGCTCGCGGCGCTCTCACCCGCAGCGCAGCGGGGCTTGCGGATCTTCGTCGGCCCCGGGCACTGCACGCTCTGCCACTCCGGGCCGAATTTCACCGACAGTCAGTTTCATGACATCGGGTTGCCGCTGTTGCCGGGTGAAGCGCCGGATTCAGGGCGCGCGGCCGGAATCCGCGAGATCAAGAAGAACTCATTCAATGCTGCGGGCATCTACAGCGACGCGCCAAGCGGGCAGGCCAAGGATCGGATCGAGTTTTTGCCGCCCGCCGCCGCGCAGCTTGGCAAATTCAAGACCCCGACCCTGCGCAATGTGGCGCTCACGGGTCCCTATATGCATGACGGGCGCTTTAAGACGCTGCGCCAAGTGGTGCAGTTTTACGCAAAAGGCAAGGAGGCTGCTGGCCACGGACGGTTAATGGGCAAGCGTGAGGCGACGCTCAATCTTATTCCGCATTTTACGCCGCCGCAGGTAACCGATCTGGTAGCGTTCCTCAAGTCCTTGACCGGCGCCCCCCTTCCGCCGGTGCTGCTGCGGGCACCGAGCAGGCCGTGAGCCACGCCCGTGCTCCGATCAGCGCCTGGTCTTCATCGCAGGAGTTGCCTGTACTTGTGCTGACGGCACACGGGATCGGCGTGCCCGCAGGTGGCCCATGCCGCGTCGTCGGCGCAGGTCCAAGGCGCTGTCGTCAAAGTGTGGTCCCGAACTGGTACGACAGCGCTATCGCCGTATAGGTATCAGTCTTCGCCAGACCCGCCGGCGCTACGGTATTGTGGTCCACGGTGTAGGAGAGCCGTAGCGCCAGATTGCCTTTGATCCTGAGCTTCAGGGAGGTCACCGCCTCGGAAAAGGTGTTGCTCTGACCGGCCTGGATCTGGAGTGTCTGTTCGAAGCTGCTGCTCGGGCTGATGTGCAGGCGGTAGGCGCCGCCGATCTGGACGATGGCGTCGGTGCTCCAGCTTAGGTCCGGCTTCTGCTCCTGGGCCCGCCGAACTCCGGCGCCGATCTCGCCGTCGAGCGACTGGCTTCGATCGTCGAGGATGCGCCTGCCGTAACCGGTGGCGACCGAAATGTTCTGGCGCGTTCCCGCGAA
Source organism: Gammaproteobacteria bacterium (assembly GCA_028068195.1). Taxonomy (GTDB): domain Bacteria; phylum Pseudomonadota; class Gammaproteobacteria; order Acidiferrobacterales; family UBA6901; genus JAJYCY01. The sequence continues at coordinate 10,818 of JAPTTX010000009.1, read as the reverse complement.
CAGGTCCTTGAGATACTCGATTTGTCCGAACGCGAAGTTGTGCTTGCTGTAATCACGTTCGGACCTGCCGGTTGCAGCGTAGTGCTCCGCAGTGGAAGCGCCGTCTGTGGAGGCGGATACGGCGCTCATCTTGAATCGGTGCCTCCAGAGACCGGTCCGGTAGTCCAGGGACAGAGCTGCGTTTAGGGCGGATGTCCTGCTGTTGCCGGAACTTGCCGCATAACCAAGATCGGTGCTGCCCTTGAACTGGCCCGCGGCGCAGGCAGTGCCCGGCAGCAGGCAGAGCCCCATCGCTGACCAGAGCAGAATTTCCGCATATCTGCCTGTCATGTCGGATGGCTCCTCCGGGGCTATTGGCATGGGCTGCTGGCCGTGTGGCGCGATGTTGCAGGGCGCCAGTTCCCGGCACTGAGTGAGGCCATATGGTTCGGAACGGTCCGCCTGCGACTGAAGCGATGCATGGGCGTCACCGACAGGCCGGTACCGGCGGTCCAAGACGGGACTGTTCGCCACGCGTGCCGCATCAGTACGGGGTATCGCCGAGCCTATAAACCTATGGCACAAATCGCCGGCGCGGTGTGCCCGGCGGGGACCGCCCGGTTGACCGAAGTCTGGATCGGAGCAGTCCCCGGCCAGGGCGCCGTGACGGCACATGACGATGCTGTCGCCATCGGGTCCGGTCGCGATCCGCGGGGTCTGCAGGACCCAAGCGGTTCCGCCGCCTGCGGGCGCTCTGCAACCGACAGCTTGGCCTGTCAGCCGCGCTTCAGCAGCACGTATACGACCCCGGTGCCCCCGTCGCTCCGCGGTGCCGAACAGAACGCCAGGACTTCGTCCCTCTGCCGCAGCCAGGAATTGACTTTTCCCTTCAGCACCGGGAGTTTTCCTTCCGAACTCAAACCCTTGCCATGGATGATGCGCACGCAACGCTTGCCGCTCGCGCAGGCATCGCGCAGAAAGCTGCTAACCAGCTCGCGCGCTTCCGGGACTATGCGTCCGTGCAGGTCCAGCTGCGCCTGGATGACGTATTGTCCGCGGCGCAACTTGCGCCACACCCGTTGCTGAACGCCCGGACGCACGAACGCAAGTTCGTCGCCGGTTTCGATTTCGGCAGGATCGTAGTCGTCGGAGAGCAGGCTCTCCATGACCTCCCGCTCGTCCTTGCGGGCCTGGTCAGGCACCGGAGGGCGGGGCGGTGTGCGCCGGACGATGCGGTCCTGTTCGAGCGGTCGCGCGCGGTCCGCCGCCCGGCGGAACAGGTCCCGGTCTTCCGGTGAGAGTCTGGCTGGACGTTTCTTCGCAGGCACTCCCATCTCCCGCCTTGACCGCGACCGGACCAGCCGCGGGGTGTGTCCCGGTGGGCGATCAGTGGTCGCCGCGGCGGTAGTCTCCGCCGTTGTCATCACGACGATCGCCCCGGTAATCCCCGCGACCGCGGTACCCGTCCGATCCGCGCCGGTCTTCGGGACGTCCATCACGGCCCCGATACCCGCCACGGTCCCGCATTCGGGGATAGAACGGCGCCGGCCGGTCCGGTCCGCGGTCGCGTCGGAAGCGTTCGTCGGCATCGCGCCGGTACCGCCCCCAGTCCTCGTCGCGAAACCGGCGCAGTGGCGGAGGCAGCATGCCGTAGCGTACCGCCGCCCACGGGCCACCGTAGTACGTGGTCGAATACCAGCGGTTATCGTGGCGCATATAGTAGCGGCCTTCGCGGTAGAAGAACGGCTCGCGTGAATCGCGCGCGACGTAGATGCCGATGCTGGGCAGCCACACCATGGCCGGAGGGGCCGGCATCGGCAGAAACAGGCCGGGCAGCGCCGCCTCGATCTGGATCGATACGTGCGCCTGGGCTGCGGGCGGGCAGAGTGCGACGGCAGCACCGAGCGCCGCCGAGGCCAGAAGTCCGATTGGGGTACGCAATATCTTCATGTAGTCACTCCTGCCCCGGGGGCGGAACGCGTTGGCTTGTTAAAGAACGGTTCATTTTATTCCGGCGAGGTAGCGTTCGGCATCCAGCGCTGCCATGCAGCCGCTGCCGGCGGAAGTCACCGCCTGGCGGTAAACGTGATCCTGCACATCGCCTGCGGCAAACACGCCCGGCACGCTGGTGGCGGTGGCGTTGCCCTGGTTTCCGGACTGGGTCCGGATATAGCCGTTGGTCATATCGAGCTGGCCTTCAAAGAGCGCGGTATTCGGCGCGTGGCCGATGGCGATGAATACCCCCTGCACGGGAAGGTCCTTGGCGCGGCTGCCGTCCTTGCTGCGGATGCGCAGACCCGTGACTGCCGCGCCGTCGCCCAGGACTTGGTCGACGACATGGTTCCATTCAATGGAGACATTGCCGGAACGGCTCTTTGCCTGAAGCTGATCCACCAGTATGGCCTCGGCGCGGAACTGATCGCGACGATGCACCACGGTGACGTGGGACGCGATGTTCGACAGGTACAGCGCCTCCTCGACGGCCGTGTTGCCGCCGCCAACCACGGCGACCGGCTGGTTCTTGAAAAAGAATCCGTCGCAGGTGGCGCAGCCGGACACGCCCTTTCCGCGGTAGGCGTCCTCCGAGGGAATGCCCAGATATTTCGCGGAGGCGCCGGTGGCGATGATCAGGGCATCGCAGGTATATATGCCGGAATCGCCGCTCAGGCGGAAAGGGCGGACGCCGAGTTCGGCCTTGTGAATATGGTCGAAGATGATCTCGGTTCCGAAACGCTCGGCATGGCGGCGCATCCGGTCCATGAGATCCGGGCCCTGAAGGCCCTCGACGTCACCCGGCCAGTTGTCGACGTCGGTCGTGGTCATGAGCTGGCCGCCCTGTTCGAGCCCCGTAACCAGCACCGGCTTGAGATTGGCGCGCGCGGCGTAAACCGCGGCGGTGTAGCCGGCCGGGCCTGAACCGAGTATGAGCAGGCGGGTATGTCTGGCGTCAGCCATCGTTCAGAACTCCAATTCATCAGGATCCGGGCAGTCCCGGATGATCAGTGGGCGGTACTCTAGCGAGAGTCCCGATCGAACACAAACCTGCAAGCTGCCCTTGTATGGGGGCGGCGGGCGAAAATAAAACGCCGCAGCGCGTGGACCGTCGGGCCGCAACGCCCCGGGATCCGTCGGTCTGGGGTGATGCGCCCCTGGTCGGCTGGCACCGGCGCGCGATTATCCTTGGCTTAGGTCTGTCAAAAAGGGAAAATATCGGCCGGGTTTTAGCCTTTGAGGTTCATCGTGGCCCAAGCGACGTGGAAGAAAAGCGAGCGGGTGCCCCTTTCCCCGAAAGTCACCCGCATGATCCGGGAAGCGCGCCTGTACGCGCTGGTCGCCGTGGTTGCGTATCTCCTGGTTTCGCTTTGGACCTACAGTCCCAACGATCCCGGCTGGTTCCACAGCGGTTTCGGAAACACGGTGGTGAACGCCGGGGGGCGGGCGGGGGCATGGATATCGGATATCTTTTTCAACCTGTTCGGCTTCGTCGCCTACCTGTTCCCGGTTCTGGGGCTGGCCACCGCCTGGCGCCAGTTCATGAGTCTGCGCGAAGCCGCTCCGGCAGACATCCGGCACCGGATCCTGATCTGGACCGGGTTCGTCCTGACCATCCTCGGTGCCTGCGGACTCGCCAGCCTGCAGTTCGGACACGCCACGGCGGGGCTTCCGTTCAGCAGCGGCGGAGCGCTTGGCCAGTCGTTCGGCGATGGCCTGGTGGACCTGTTCAGCTTCGTGGGGGCGACGATTTTTCTGCTAGCCCTGTTCCTGTCCGGCGTCACCCTGTTCACGGGACTATCCTGGCTGCGCGCAATGGATCTCGTGGGCAGATGGTCGATTGTGCTGGCGGAACATGCCCGCTACCGGCTGGGGGTGCTGGCGGACTATGTGATCGGGCTGCGCGCCAAGCGCATCCGCCAGGAGACAGTGGCGGAAGAAAAGAAGACGCTCGAGAAGCATCCGCCACCGCGCATCGAGCCGGTGATCAAGGCGCCCGCGCAGAGCGTGCGGGTGGAGCGGGAAAAGCAGGTGCCGCTGTTCAGTGATCTGCCAGCGAGCGGCGAACTGCCACCGCTGTCGCTGCTCGATCCGCCGGACGAGGCCCGCGTGTCGTTCTCGGACCAGACGCTGGAGATGATGTCGCAGCTGGTCGTGAAAAAGCTCAGCGATTTCAACATCGAGGTGCGTGTGGTGGCGGTGCATCCGGGTCCCGTGATCACGCGCTTCGAGATCGATCCGGCCCCGGGCGTGAAAGCCAGCCAGATCACCAATCTTGCCAAGGACCTCGCGCGCGCGCTGTCAGTCGTCAGTCTGCGGGTGGTCGAGAACATACCGGGCAAGTCGGTGGTCGGCATCGAGGTGCCGAACGAGCACCGCGAGATCGTGCGGCTGAGCGAAGGGCTGTCCTCGCAGGCCTACGAGGATGTCAGCTCCCCGCTTGCCCTGGCGCTCGGCAAGGACATAGGCGGCAATCCGGTCATCACCGATCTGGGCAAGATGCCGCATCTGCTGATTGCCGGTACCACCGGCTCCGGAAAATCGGTCTGCATCAATGCGCTCATCGTCAGCCTCGTCTACAAGTCGACGCCCGATCAGGTGCGGTTGATCATGGTGGATCCGAAGATGCTGGAGCTTGCCGTGTATGAAGGCATACCGCATCTGCTCGCGCCCGTGGTCACGGACATGAAAGAAGCGGCCAATGTGCTGCGCTGGGCGATCGCCGAGATGGAACGCCGCTATCGCCTGATGGCTGCGCTCGGGGTGCGCAACATCGCCGGCTATAACCACAAGATCAAGGAGGCGGATAAGGCGGGCACACCGATCCTGGATCCGTTCGCCGAGGCCGTGGAGGGAGAAGAACCGTCAGCCCTCGGCAATCTTCACTATATCGTGATCGTCATTGACGAGCTGGCGGACCTGATGATGGTGGTCGGCAAGAAGGTCGAGGAGCTGATCGCGCGGCTCGCGCAGAAAGCGCGTGCCGCCGGCATTCACCTGATTCTCGCGACCCAGCGACCGTCGGTGGACGTCATCACCGGCCTGATCAAGGCCAACATCCCGGCGCGCATCGCGTTCCAGGTTTCGGCGCGGGTCGATTCGCGCACGATCCTCGACCAGATGGGGGCCGAGCAACTGCTCGGCCAGGGCGATATGCTGTTTCTGCAGCCCGGCACGGGCGTGCCGGTGCGGGTGCACGGTGCATTTGTCGCGGACAACGAAGTGCATAAGGTCGTGAGCTTCCTCAAGAAGGGGGGCCGGCCCAATTACGATGAAACGATTCTGAGCGGCGAGGTCCAAGGAACTGACGTGAACGATGGCACGGCATTCGGCGGCGAGCCGGGAAACGGCGGCGGTGAGGACGATCCGCTGTACGACCAGGCCCTCAGGATCGTTACCGAGAGCCGGCGCGCGTCGATTTCCGGGGTGCAGCGGCGGCTGCGGATCGGCTACAACCGGGCCGCGCGCCTGATCGAGGAAATGGAGAAATCGGGGGTGGTCGGCCCGCTGCAACCCAACGGAAGCCGCGAAGTCCTGGCGCCGCCCCCGCCCCCCGTTGATTAGTGCCACTGCGAGACGTGAAATGAAGCTCAAATTCCCCTGTCGTTTGTTCCGGCGGCTGCGGCCGGTAGCCCTGTTCGCCGGAGTGATGTTCCTGGTTGGCGCCGCCCATGCTTCGGCGGTTTCCAGCCTCAACCGTTTCTATCGGGATGTCCATACCTACCGTGCCAAGTTCGACCAGGTGGTGCTGGACGAGGCGCTCAATCCGATCCAGGAGTCGTCCGGGACGCTGTGGATCGAGCGTCCGGGCAAGTTCCGCTGGGACTACGTCTTGCCATACCGGCAGCTGATCGTCGGCGACGGCCGCAAGATCTGGGTGTACGACAAGGGGCTGCAGCAGGTCACGGTGCGGCGGATGGCCGGTGGTCTCGGCAATACTCCGGCCATTCTCCTGGCCGGTACCAGCAAGCTGACGGCGAATTTCCGGATCCAGAACATGGGCCGCCAGGGCCGGTTTGACTGGGTCAGCATGAAGCCAAAGGTGCATGACGGCGGGTTTCGCGACATCCGGATCGGCTTCAAGGGGAACGAGGTGCGCTCGCTGGTGATGGTGGACAGTTTCGGGCAGACGACCCGCATCACGCTGCACGACGTGCATGAAAACAGTCCCATCGATCCCGCACGCTTCCATTTTACGCCCCCCAAGGGCGTAGACGTGGTTGGCGAATGAATATCGCCTCCAGCGCTGCCGGCCGCCGTCGGGGCGGGTCTGTGGACGCGCCGCTTGCGGACCGCATGCGCCCGGAGCGCCTTGAGGATTTTTTCGGACAGCAGCACCTGCTGGCACCGGGCAAACCGCTGCGGCGCGCGATCGAGTCCGAGAGCCCGCATTCCATGATCCTGTGGGGTCCGCCCGGCACGGGCAAGACCACCCTGGCGCGACTGGCCGCGGCACATAGCGGGGCGCATTTCATCGGGCTCTCTGCTGTGTTCGCCGGGATCAAGGACATTCGCGCCGCGGTCGACGAGGCTGCGCGCCTGCGGCGCGATGCGCGCCGCGGCACGGTGCTGTTCGTCGACGAGGTGCACCGCTTCAACAAGGCTCAGCAGGACGGGTTCCTGCCCTACGTGGAGGACGGCACCCTGACGTTCATCGGTGCCACCACCGAGAATCCGTCGTTCGAGCTCAACAAGGCGCTGCTGTCACGGGCCCGCGTCTACGTGCTCAAGGCGCTGCAGGCCGAAGACATCCGCCGGCTCATCGACCGCGCCCTGGACGATCGCGAGCACGGCCTGGGCGTCCTCGACCTCGACATGCCCGGGACCCTGCGCGACATGCTGAGTGCGGCCTCCGACGGCGATGCGCGCCGCGCCCTGAATCTGCTGGAGCTCGCAGCCGATCTGGCCGAACCGGTTGATGGCCGCCCCACGGTGGGCGAAGCGAGCGTGCGAGAGTTGATCAGCGGCGGCGTACGCCGATTCGACAAGGGCGGGGAAGTCTTTTATGACCAGATCTCGGCGCTGCACAAGTCCGTGCGCGGTTCCTCGCCGGATGCCGCGCTGTATTGGTTGGCGCGCATGCTGGACGGCGGCTGCGATCCGCTCTACGTCGCCCGGCGCGTGCTGCGCATGGCCAGCGAGGACATCGGCAACGCCGACCCGCGCGGGCTGCAGCTTGCGCTCAATGCCTGGGATGTGCAGGAGCGGCTGGGCAGTCCGGAAGGGGAACTGGCCATCGCGCAGGCTGTTGTCTATCTCGCGTGCGCGCCGAAGAGCAACGCCGTGTACACGGCGTTCGGTGCCGCCCGTGAAGAAGTGCGGCGCAGCGGTTCGCTGGAGGTTCCGCTGCGTCTGCGCAATGCGCCGACCGGACTGATGAAGGATCTGGGTTATGGCAGCAAGTACCGATACGCGCACGACGAGCCGGAGGGTTACGCCGCCGGCGAGAACTATTTCCCCGACGAACTGGCGGGCACACGTTTTTACTATCCGGTAGCGCGTGGCCTGGAGCAGAAGATTGCCGAGAAGCTCGCGCATCTGCGTGAACTGGATGAGCGGGGCGGCGACTGACGCGCTGCGCGGGCCGGCGGCATCCACGGCAATGCCCGGCGGACCCGCGATACGGCCAGGCCGCAACCAAGTGGCGCATCCCAAACCTGAACGGTCAACTGGCGCTCTCGGCGCTATAACGCGCGAGCAGTCCGGTGCGGGCGGCGTAGCGGTAGACGTGCAGGAAGAAGCCGCCGGCGAGCGCGATGTAGAGTACTGCCAGGCATCCGCCCCACAGCAGCGTGATCCCCGAAAAATGGCCGCCCATGACGATCGTGCGCATGCCTTCGAACACGTAGGAAGGCGGCAGCAAATGGGCAATTGTCCGCATCCACGGCGGCAGGGTCGCCAAAGGATAGAAGACGCCGACGAAAGGGGAAAGCAGCGCCGGAACCGGCCAGACAAGCCACTCCGAGGCTGGACCGAGCCGCAGCACAACGGCGCAGGCAAACACGCCGAGCGCGATCCCAAATAGAAAAAGAACCAGCAGAAACGGCACGAGCATCAGCCCGTAGACAAAGAAGGACAGGCCGAAGACCAGCATCGCCAGCATCATCATCACGGCGAGTCCGATCAGGCTTGTGCTGATGCTTGTCAGCACGAGCCCCATCACGTATTCGGAGATCTGCAGCGGAGTCGCGAAGATGTTGATGAAGTTGCGTGACCAGACGTCTTCGAGGAACGCCGTGGTCACCCCGAGCATGACCCGGCCGAAGAAGTCCCACAGCAGCACTGCGCCGAGCAGCGTATAGACGAAATTGAATCCGGGGGAGACGATGTGGTTAAGGTACTTCGTGATGAAGCCCCACAGCACGATATCGATCGCCACCCACACGAACAGGGGCAGCACGCGTGCCGGACTGCCGCGCATGAGGTAGAACTGGCGCAGGACGATGGCGATGGTGCGGTTGAAGCGCATGGCGTTCACTCGACTCCGAGCGTGAGGGGTTCGCGCGCAAGGGCGATGAAGAGCTCCTCGAGGGAGGTCTTGCCGTGCTCCTGCGGCAGCGTCTTCGGGTCCCCCTCCAGCAGGATCCTGCCGTGGGAGAGGAACAGCGCGCGGTCGCACACGTCCTGCACTTCGTACATGTTGTGCGAGGTCCAGAGCACCCCGACGCCGTCGCGCACGGTGAGGGCGCGGATGTTGGCGCGGATCTCGCGGGCTGCGGAAGGGTCAAGCGACGCGGTCGGTTCATCCAGCAGCAGCAGGTGCGGTCGGTTGAGCAGCGCCTTGGCCAGCTGTACCCGCGTCTGTTCGCCCGAGGACAGCAGCCCGCATTTCACGTGACGGAAGGCCTGCAGGTCGAACTGCGCGAGCAGTTCTGCGATGCGGCCCGACAGGCCTTTGACGTCGTAGATCATGCCGAAAAACCGCAGATTCTGCTCCACCGTGAGGTTCCCAGGCAGTGTGGCATAGACCGCGGTGAAGTTGGTGCACGCGAGCGCGCGCGAGCGGTCGGTGGTGACATCCCGGCCTTCGATGCGGACTGCGCCGGTGGTCGGTTCCAGAACGCCCAGGATCATGTTGATGGTCGTAGTCTTGCCGGCCCCGTTCGGCCCGAGCAGGCCGACGATCTCGTTGCGTCCCACCTCGAAGGAAATTCCCGCGACCGCGGGCGTGGTGCCGTAATACTTGTACAACGCGTCAACCGAAAGTACCTTGTCCACTCGTTGCCTGCCGCTGGCCGTTTGGGCGTATCATAAAGCATTCCCTGTCCGGCATCGAACAGCAGCGGCTGCAGGCATGACGCCATGCAGGCAACGGCGTCTGGCGCCCCGCTGGCATCGATGCCGGCATTTGCCGGGCGCCGGTCAGCCGTCGGCGCACTCGCACTGCGCGTGCCAGTACACCACATGACCGGGCGGCACGAGGGTTTTGATCAGGGCGATTGCCGCTTCGGCGGCTGCTGGTTCATCGTAGAATTCGACCACGAGCGGCAGTCGCGCGGTGAGCCGCAGAAGATCCGCCGCGTGCACTTCGCCCTTGGTGCCGAACCCGGCAATACCGCGGAACACGGTGACTCCATGAACGCGGTGTTGATCGTGCAGCAGTGTGAATATTTCTTCCAGGAGTGTCTTGTGACGTCCGTGATCAGCTTCGCTTATGTAGACGCGCACCATCAGTATGTCTTTGTTCATGCTGTTCTCCGCAGCGTTCAGTAGGTACGGGCGAGGTAAGCGCCACCGAAAACGGCCATCAGCCCCAGGACGACCGACAACGCGACATAGGCTGCGGCTTTGAACGCCTCGCCTTGTTCCATCAGCAGCAGTGATTCCATCGCAAAGGTGGAAAACGTAGTAAATCCTCCCAGGCCACCGGTGAGGATGCCGGCGCGCAAGGCCGGCGAGATCGAGACCCGGTCCAGGGTGGCGATGAACAAAAACCCCATGAGAAACGAGCCAAGAACGTTGATGCTCAGGGTTGCAAGCGGAAATGCGCGCCCGAACAGCATCTGCACCAGGCCTGTCATGCCGTAACGGGCCCAGCAGCCCAGGATACCTCCTACAGCGATTGCGAGATACGTCCACATGCCGTGTCTTCTCCTGTGATTGGGTTAACGTACTGGTAGAAAAATGCCGGCGCAAGTTCTGCTCGTTTCGGATCTGGATTACCGCCTCCGGCCGTGGGTACGTCAGGGTTGCGGCGTGACGGGCAGTCAAGTCGGCGCGTGGAGGGGGCGACAATTGGGGTTCGGCCGCGCCGGAGGGCAGCCGATGGCAGTTGGTTCCCGGGCGGCAGTGGGCCGGCCGCATTCGGCCGAAGGGTGATGACACAGGATGGGGTAGTCGCGATGGCCGGTGCATAACCCCGCACGCAGGTACCGACCACAATTACTCCACGAGGCTGCATAAGCGACTTCCTGAAAATTCGTCAGACATTTCCGGGAAGCGGGAGTCGGTGTTTGTTGCCAGAGCGCTGTCAGGCGCCGGGTAACTGCCTACCGTTCCCGTCTTCCGAAGGGAATCCGTAGGCATCATCAGCCACAACGGCGGTTATCGGGAGGAATGCCATCTCCCACAGCGTTGGATCCGAAGTCTAGAGGAACGGCATTGCCGGTGCAACCGCAAGGGTGGCTAAGCCGGCGAGCGTCCGGATCCGGTCTGCGCCGCAATCAATGCGCCGCCGCAGCTCCCCCTTATGCCGGTGATTTCCTGTTGGTAGTATATGCGCCTGTTTTCATGTCCCGCCTTACCGCCATGGCCAATACTGAACGGGGGTTCCATGATTGACCCGCGCCTTCTGCGCAGCGACCTCGATAACACCGCGAAGCAGCTCGCGCGCCGCGGGTTTGTGCT
>JAPTTX010000090.1:0-142780 GCA_028068195.1 Gammaproteobacteria bacterium | reverse complement strand
CTGGAATCTCAAGGCGCTCACGCTGGTGGCGATCTACTATCACCCCGCCCTTGCCGAGGCGCGCGCACGGCTGCTGGCGGCGCAAGCCGCGCAGATCACCGCGGGTGAACGCCCCAATCCATCGCTCTCCGTGACACCAGGCCACGACACGGGTGTAGCAAGCGCAACGAGTCCGTGGATCGTACCACTCCGCCTGGACTGGACCATTGAGACCGCCGGCAAGCGCACCGACCGGATCGCACAGGCGCGCGAGCTGGCCGGCGCCGCGCGCTGGAAACTGATAGGTACCGTGTGGCGTGCGCGCGGTCGCGTGCGCGCTGCATTGCTGAACCTTTATGCGGCGCGCCGGCTCAACGGCCTCCTGAGTCGCGAGGTATCGACGCGCCGGAATGTCGTCCGGCTGCTCGAAGGGCAGTTTGCCGCTGGCGGCGTCTCTAATTATATCGTTGAACAGGCTCGCGCCGCGCTGGACACAACGATCCTCGCACAGCAAGCTGCTCGCGGGCAGGTCGCCGGGGCGCGCGTGCACTTGGCAGTCGCGCTCGGATTGCCCTTACGCGCTTTGCGCGGAGTGCACTTGTCGTTCGCTCCGTTCAAGGCCTTTCCCCTGCAATTAACCCAAGCTGAAATCCGACACGAGGCACTGTTGAACCGGGCGGACGTGCGCGCGGCACTGGATGAGTACGCTGCCAGCCAGTCGGCCCTGCAGCTGCAGGGCGCGCTGCAATATCCGAACATTCATCTGGGACCGGGCTATGCCTGGAACGCGCAGCTGGCCGGCGACACTGAGTGGAGTCTGGAGTTAGGCCTGAGTTTGCCCATCGTTAATATCAATCAAGGGCCGATTGCTGAGGCAAAAGCGCAACGTGAGCTGGCGGCCGCCCGCTTCTTAAACGTGCAAGCGGCCGCCCTCGGCGAAATCAACAGCGCGCTGGCGGCATACCGCTCGGCCCGCGAGCGCGTGGCAACGGCGACATTGCTGCTCACCAGCCTGCGCAAGCAGCTGGATTCGATCCACGCGCAGGTGGAAGCAGGCGAGCTACAGCCCTTGGATTTCGCCAACGCCCAAGTCGCTTTGGATCTTGGCGCGCAAAACCGGCTCAAGGCCGCGTTGCAGGCGCAGCAGGCGCTCGGCCGATTGGAGCAAGCCGTGGAAAGTCCGCTCACGCTGTCGCCCCTAGCGCTGCGCGAGGTGCAACTCAACGTTTCTCAGCGTCAGAAAACGAGGAGCCAATGATGAATTCGAAAGCCGTTATTCTAAGCAGTGCAATTGCCCTCGGCGTTGTTCTTGGCGCCATTGGGCTGCTGGCATCAAGCCGTCACTCGTCGGCCGCGGACAAGAAGCGCGGCACCGCCACACTCATCAGCGTGCAGGTCGGTACGCTCAGGCGCATGACGTTACATCGCTACGTCACCGGCTACGGCACGGTAGTGGCCGCCCCTGCCACGGCAAAGCGCCCGGCCGCCTTCGCCGCCGTTGCCTCACCGGTCTCCGGAGTCGTGACCCGCATGGATGTTGCACAGGGCCAACGGGTCAGACGTGGCCAGGTGCTGGTGGAGCTGAATTCCAGCACCATGACCGAGACGTACGCGGAACGGGAAGCTGCCCGGCAAGAGAAACTCTACGCGCAGCACAATACGTCCCTTAAAGCACTGCAGCGTGCCAAGGCACAGCTCGCCCTTCTGCACGTGACCGCACCATTGTCCGGCACGGTGGTGAGTGTCGCGGTCGCACCCGGCACGGCGGTCAACACGAATACGGTGCTGTTGAAGATCGTGAATTTACATCGCTTGGTCGTGACGACAGACATCCCGGCAATGCAGGCCACCGAGCTGCGGCTCGGTCAACCCATGGTGGTGCCCCGGCCGTCCCTGACGACGCATCTGGCTTATATCAGCCCCGCGGTGGATCCGGCCGATGGCTCGATCATGGCCTGGGCTCCGCTGCCGGCCGATAGCGGTTTGCGTCTGGGTCAGTTCGTGCGGTTGCGAGTCGTCGTGGGCGTACATCCGAACGCGCTGGCCGCGCCCGCGGAGAGCGTGATCACAGGCGTATCGGGCCGTAGCGTCATCTCTTTGGTGCGGGGCAATCAAGCGGTCCGTACACCGGTGAAGGTCGGCTATCGCGAAGGAGGCTGGGTGCAAGTTAGCGGACCGGGTCTCAAGGCGGGCGAATCGGTGGTCACGGTGGGGGCCTACGGATTGCCGCAACGGACTGAAATCCATGTCATGTATGCCTCCAAGGGGTCGAACGCGTCGGTCGACTCGGATGTCGAGCGTGCACAATGAGTACTTCGACTTCCTCCGTCGGACGCTTCGCCACACATCACGCGCTCGCCATCACCTTCATCGCCGTCACACTGTGCCTGGCGGGGGTCTTTGCAGCCTTGCGCATGCCCTCATCGGTGTTCCCGACGACGGCATTTCCGCGCATCGTCGTATCGGTGAGCAACGGCATCATGCCCGCGAACCAGATGATGGCCACTGTGACGCGCCCCATCGAATATGCCTTGAAGAGAATCCCCGGGGTGCGCTCGGTGCGATCCTCCACGACGCGAGGCTCGGCCATCATCAACGTATTGTTCCACTGGAATGCGAACATGCACAGAGCCGAACTCTACGTGATGGGGCGGCTCTCGGAGATTCGCAGCCAGCTACCGCCGGGGACGGTCACCGGCGCTTCGCGCGTCGGCTTCACGTTGAGCTACCCCATCATGGGAATCAGCCTGACCAGTTCCAGTCCCGACCGCAGCCTCATGGACCTGTGGAATACCGCCACCTACACCATCAAGCCGCTGTTTCTGCAAATTCCAGGCGTGTCCCAGGTGCAGGTCATTGGCGGTCATGTGCCGGAATATCACGTTGTAGTGGATCCAACGAAACTGCTGGCCGCACATCTGTCCCTGAACGATGTGACCGAAGCGCTGAGGCGGAATAACCTGGTTGCCTCCGCGGGCCTGATGGCGCAGAACTATCGCCTTTTTCTGACGACGGTGGACGGGCGTGTGCGTTCGCGAGCGGAGATCGGCAACCTGGTGATCGCCGTTCACACCGGTCACCCGATTCGGATCCGCGATGTCGCGCGGGTGACACGTGCGCCGGCTCCGGCGTACACCAGCATCACGGCGCAGGGGCGGCAGGCAGTACTGTTCGATGTCGAAGCCCATTCCAACGCCAGCATACTGGCGATCGCGGCGGCATTGAAGAGTGACTTGGCGCAGTTGCGCCAGCAACTTCCGCCGGACATGCATCTCGCGTTCTATTACGACCAGTCCTCATTCGTGCGCCAGTCTATCAGTAACGTCTGGGACGCGATCGTTTTCGGACTGATCCTTTCGGTCGCGATCCTTTACCTGTTTCTGAAGGACTGGGGCAGCGTGTGGACGGCCGTCATCACCATCCCCGTTTCTGTGCTGATGACATTCGTCGCCATGAAACTGGCGGGCCTCAGTTTTAATATGATGACCCTCGGTGGCATCGCGGCGTCTATCGGCCTGGTCATCGATAACGCGATCATCGTCGTGGAGGCGATGTGTCACCAGATTGCCTCAGGGCAGCCGCGACTCGCCGGGATCCAAAATGCGATGGGAGAAATCCTCACCGCGCTAGTTAGTTCGACATTGACCCCTGTGGTGGTATTCCTGCCGCTGGCCTACTTGAATGGACTTGCCGGAGTTTTCTTCCGTGCGCTGGCGCTCGCGATGGTGGTAGCACTGCTTGCATCGCTGGTTCTCGCGGTTACCCTTACTCCGTCATTGGCCGCGTGGTTCATCCGTGGCCATAGGCAGGAAAAGGACGAGAACGGCAGGGTGCTTAAGCGGATTCTGTCGGTCTATGAGAGTGCGCTGCGCTGGGCCTTGGAACATTGGCGCGTGACGCTGCTCGCGTGTACCCTGGTACTCGTCGGTGCCGGTTTCGTTTACCAGCACCTGCGGACCGACTTTCTACCGTATTTTGACGAGGGTGGTTTCGATATCGACTTCACGGCTCTTCCGGGCACGACGCTGGTGGAAACCTCGCGCGTTCTCGATCAGGCCGAGAGTATCATTCGTGCCGATCCCGATGTGCAGAGCTATTCGCGCCGGCTGGGCTTGCAGCTTGGGCCGTTTCTGGGCCAGCCTTATGTAGGCAGCTACCTGATCAAGCTCAAGGCCGACCGCAAGCACACGACGCGCGAGGTGATGGCGCACATCCGCCGCCAGTTCGACCGCCGGTTCCCGATGGTGCGCTGGAACATTCATGGCTTCCTCGATGATCTGATCGGCGATCTGCAACTTGCGCCGTATCCGATAGAGGTCAGGCTGTTTTCACCCGATCTGGCGTGGTTGAAGAGGACCGCGCCGCGCGTTCAGCGCCAGCTCAAGCAAATTCCGCTTTTGGTGGATACCTTTGATGGGCTGACAGTCAGTGGACCATCTATTGACCTGCGCGTGCGTCCTGCGGATGCAGCGCGTTTCGGTCTCACGACCCAGACTATCGCGGAGCAGGCCAACAACGCCCTGCTCGGCAAGGTCTCTTCGTATGTGCTCAAGGGCGACCACGTGGTGAATATCCGTGTCCTGGCCGATCCATCCACCGTGGACCGACTCGCTACTCTGCGAAACCTGCCGATTCACACGCCGACCGGTGAGGTGGTCCGGCTGGACCAGGTCGCCACCGTCACGGAGCGACCGAATGAATTGGTGCTCCACCGTGACAATCTGCGCCAGGATGACACCGTGTATGCCAGGCTTGAGGGGGTCGATCTGGGCACGGCCATACGGGAAGTTAAGGCTAAACTAAGCCACGACCAGTGGCTGCCGTCCGGTACGGTGCAGTATGCAGGCCTCTACGGTCTGCAACAAAAGTCGTTCCGGACCCTGTTGGAAGTGCTGTTCACCGCCATCTTGCTCGTTTTTATTGTGCTGGTGGTGGAATTCCGCTCGTTCTACGAACCGATCGCCATCGTCTTCGGCGCCGTGCTCGCATTGTTCGGGGCGATGCTTGGGCTGTGGATCTCGGGCATCACGCTGAACATCGTCTCCTACCTTGGAGCAATCATCGGTGTCGGCATCGTTGCCAAGAACGGCATTCTCGTGCTTGATTACTTCCGGCAGTTACAGGCCGAGGGGATGGATCTCATCGAGGCGCTTGTCCGCGCGGGCCATCGTCGACTGCGACCGGTTCTGATGACCTCGCTCGCGGCGGCACTAGGCATGCTGCCCTTGGCCTACGGCGGAGGCGCTGGCGCGCAGATGCTGCAACCGTTAGGAATCACGGTAATTGGCGCCCTATGCTTCTCCGTGCTGCTGTCGCTCATCGCTACGCCGGTAGTCTATTATGTCCTGATCCAGATGCATCGGCGGTATCCGTGGCGGACGGGCTGATAGGAGAACGGGCGAGCCTGTGAGTGGCGAATTACCAAACACGCCGCCGCCGGCGTCTGAAAGAGCCCGCGACAGTGCGACAACCAGGTGAACCGATCCAGGGAGGGGGCGGGAAGTGCCGGTTACGGTTCACGTGTTGCGGAGTGTTGCCGCCAAGCGAGGCGTGCCCGCGGTAGCCGTTGTAGTAGTCTTTGAAGGCGTTCGGCTACGATCCCTACAACCCGGAAAACGTGGTGAAGCTGCTCACGATCTTCCGGGTGTTCTACAACTACGTGGCGGCGGGTCAGGACAAGGAAACCCCGGCGATGCGGCTGGGGCTGGCGCAAGCCCCCATCAAGATCGAAGACTTGCTGTATTTCATGGCAACCAGGTAGTCCACAAGACCGATTACGGTATATTCAGCCAGAGGTGAGTGATCTCTATATCGCGGGCGGGTTGGTTGTGTGACGCCGGATGATTCCACGTCCGATTGTGGACGGTCGTGTATGCCCTGGGAATATAGCGAGTCACTGGCGACAGTTTGGTGTCGGACTGCAACTGGAACTGCTCCCTACTTCTCCGACGATCAAAGAAAATGTTCAGCGCGTCTGGCAGCGTTTGACTGGTCTGGCGCAGGTAGGCCAGCATCATGGCATGAGGCATGGCCCATGCGTAGTCACCGCGCAGAAACGTGATCAACCCGTCGCCCATATAACCGTTCAGCGATCCATCATGGCGGATGAGTTTTGCTTCGACAAAGAGGCCGTTGTAAATCTTGTTGGTCCTGGGGCAGGGGTTGATCTTGAGCCGAAAGCAAAAGTCCACGCGTTTGGCAAGCCTCTGCCCGTCGTAGTTTCGCAGCCCCGCGTCAGAAGTTGGGGTCTCAAAGTATTTTGCGAATGCGGGTATCGGACATTGTTTGGCCGCCTGAACCCCGCAGAGAACACGCACGCTGCGCGCCAGGGAGATGGCATGAACGCCCCCCTTTCCGATGCCAAGGAGGCATGGGTTACATGATAAGGGCCCTCGCTATTCCGAACGGCATCAATGTGCCAAAGTGGTATGCGCGTTTCCGCCACCAAAGGAAAGGAGGGCCCCAATGAATCGTACAATATACGGACTGGATGTGGCAAAGCAGGTATTTCAAATGCACTGGGTAGAGCCTGACACGGGCGAGATTTGTAACCGGCGATTCGGCCGCGAGCAGCTGATTGAATTTCTCTCGCGATGTGCCCCGGCACAGGTGGCGCTCGAGGCGTGCGGCAGTGCACACTTCTGGGCGCGCAAGCTCAAGGCTCTGGGACATGAGGTGGTATTGCTGCACGCCAAGTTCATCCGCCCGTTCGTGCAGAACAACAAGACCGATGCCGCTGACGCGCGTGCCATCTGGACCGCGGTCCAGCAGCCGGGTATGCGCACCGTGGCGTGAAGACGGAGGACCAGCAGGCGGTGCTGGGCTTGCACCGCATGCGCTCGCAGCTCCTCAAGTTCCGTACGGCGCAGACCAATCAGCTTCGCGGATTGCTCTACGAGTATGGCATCACGATCAAAGCCGGACGCCGGCCCGGACTGGCGGGCATCCGCGCGCGCCTGGCGGAATTGGAAAGCATCGTACCGGCCTTCTTGTTGGAAGCCGTCAACGAGCAGCTGGCGCGATTGAAGACGCTCGATCAGGAGATTCGATCGATCGAACAACGCATCAAGCGCTGGCAGCAACAAAGCGAGAGCGCCAGCGCAATTGCCGACATCCCGGGTATCGGCCTGCTCACCTCGACGGCATTGGTCGCCACGATGGGTGATCCAGGGACTTTCAAGTCGGGTCGCGAATTCGCGGCTTTTCTCGGGCTCGTGCCCCGTCAGCGGGGTACCGGCGGCCATCTCGAGCTCGGCCACATCAGTAAACGCGGTGATATCTATCTGCGGGGGCTGCTGATCCATGGCGCGCGGTCGGTGCTGATCAACGTCAAGGAGCCAGGCGCCTGGGTCGAGGGCATCACGAGGCGGCAGCCGCACAACGTGGCGGTCGTCGCGTTGGCCAACAAGATCGCGCGAACCGCCTGGGCGATGCTCTCGCACGGGTGGACGTATCAGCGAGACTATGTCAGCGCACGACCAGTACAGGTGGTCAATCCAATTTGAACGAAGAAAACCGTCAAACGGTTGCGGAGGTCGATGAATAGAGGATGGCACAACAGGTCGGACCGCGAGAACGCAAACCTGGGCTTCGCTCTGCGCTTTAAAGCGCGCCACGGAGATGAGGACGTTCTCGGCGAATTCCATCAGGGCCCGCAGGCGAGTGATTCGGCCTGCACGACAAGGCCGGATATAAGACTGCAGCCGATATCCTGTTGAACATCACACTGGCATCACCTTGCAAACTGGGGGGCGTTCATATAAGCGAAGCGCGGGCGCGTAGTCCGCGGCAGGCGTAGGGTCCGGGCGGGTGGCTCGTAAGGCCACCTGCAAGGACGTCCGAGACGCCGTTGAGCCATTGCGTATCGAGCGTCTGGCACGCATCGGAAATGCGTGCCGCTCGATGGAGAGGCGCGGCCGCGGCGTGCCGCAGCAGGTGCGCAGGCACAACGGGTGCGCCGAGACCGAGTGCGCGAGTGCGACTTGGATGTCCAGTCCCGCATCGCGAGGGCCGGCGCACAATCGTTGATTGAATGCGCGTAGTTTTACTGCAGCATTCGATCAACGCTGTGCTCACGACGTCGGCTAGAATCGACCCAGGACCACGCGGCGACGTTCTACCACTGAGAGAGCGAGATCGGTCCGAACGCTATAACGCGCTGTATCGCAATGAGTTTGCAGCGAGGCAAGTAGAGTGAAACAGGGTGAAGGTGATATGGGTTTACCACAGATCAGGGCCGCATCAGTGGTAACCGTATGCGTGGTAACTCAAAGAAACATACGCAGGAACAGCAGGTTGGGCATGGTGGTAAAAGCGGTTTTCGGATCGGTCGCGGTATCTGTGGTAAGACCGATAGGAATCGGAAGGGTTTACCACTATAGCGGCCTTTTTACCACTGATAGACATCCGGATCGCGCGGCAATCCGAACGCATTGATGAAACAGGGAAAAAGCGGGCCGGAGGCAGGCGCCGGCCACCAACCACGGCGTGAGGGTTTGCCACCATGCATGGTGGCAACCCGATTTTTCGAACGCGGAAGTGTCATCAGTGGCAAGACCTTCAGGAGAATCTGGCCCTGATCGTCAAAAATGGAATGACGATCAATAGGGTAGCGCGACTGTGGTCATAGTGGTAAGCAGGGCCTAGAGACAACCGCGGGGACGGATGTTGGTAAGCCCCAATGGGGGTCGCGCGGCGCTATCTGTGGGCAGGGGGTGGGATTTGCCACAGTGAATAGAACCTTTGGCAAACTCCACCCAGAAAAATCAGGGCACAAAAATGAACAACGAGAGCGCAACCATGACGATAAATGAGACGTTGGCCGAGCACATCCTCACCCGGACCGAGCAGGAAATGAACAGGCTGCAAGAGGAAGCCATGGCCATCGTCGACCGGTATTGGGAGTGGCGGACGAAAGAGAACCAGTCCCGCAAAGCCACGGAACAGAGTCGCTTGGCGCTCAGGGTGCATAAACGGGACGGGGGCGCATTTCAAGTGGAGTGGTACGCCTATGAATTGCGCCGGACGAAGAAGGGGGAAGCCAAACAACGCTACATCAGTATCAAGAAAGGATCTGGGCTTCGGTACCCGAAGCCGACCCTGGCCCAATACGCGAGGGATTGGGAGATCGACCACGTCTGCGCGATCGATGCCAAGCTCGCCAAGGTACGCCGGGATGTGCGCAATCTCGGGCGGGTACGGTTCGCCATCCGCCTCTACGCCCAACCCGATGGCCTGGGGCACGCCACCCCGGACCGGGCCTAGCAGCCTGTCGGACTTTCCCTCCGCCATCGGGTAAAATCGAGCCAACGCCACGCTATCGGAGACACGGATGAGCCGCTTCATGTACGCGCCCCTCGAAGAAAAGCCTCTCGCGCATCGTTACCGCGATGCACGAGACTATCGACCGGCGGTGGCTGTGGCTGACAGACGAGGCAATGGTGCAACGCATCAATCGGCAGCTCGCTGGCTGGGCCAACTACTTCTGTCTGGGTCCGGTCAGCAAGTCATATGAAGCGATTGACGCCTACACTGTGACTCGGCTGCGCAAGTGGCTGTGCTGGAAGCACAAGGTGCGAACCAGTGGGCGAAGCCGCTTCACTCATGCCTACCTCTATGAGCAGTTGAGGCTGGTACATCTGAGGCGGCGCACCCGCGACCTGCCGTGGAATCGCCTGATGTCTTGTCCGAGAGCGTAGTGCGGGAAATCCGCCTGCTGCGTTCGATGAGCGGGATGTGGAAACGGAACTATGGCAAGGTTACTTGGGCACCGCCAGACGAAAGGGGCGGCAACAGACAAACCGACCCTACGGTCACCGCGCCACATCTCGACTCTACTAAAGTCCCTGAACAATTGTTCATTCGGCATGTCATAAAGGCAACGTTACCAACAGGAGAACAAGAATGCGCGGTCACGTTGATCCCCAGAGCGGCCTGTTCAGTTATTTCTCGATCGAGGAACGCATCCCAGCCGAGCATCCGCTGCGGGCCATCAAGGCGCAGGCCGACAGCGTGCTGGCTGGGATGAATTCGTCGTTCGATGCCATGTACGCCGAGGGTGGACGCCCGTCGATCGCGCCGGAGCGGCTGTTGAAGGCGAGCCTCCTGATTGCGCTCTACTCGGTCCGGTCTGAACGCCTGTTCTGCGAGATGCTCGATTACAACATGCTGTTTCGCTGGTTTCTCGACATGGACCTTGAGTCCAAAGCCTTCGACCACTCGACGTTCTCGCTCAACCGCGCGCGGCTGATCGAACACGATATCGCCAGGACGTTCTTTGCCGGCATCATCGCGCAGGCCCGGGCCGAGCGGCTGCTCTCGGATGAGCACTTCACGGTCGATGGCACCCTGATCGAGGCCTGGGCGTCGTTCAAGAGTTTCAAACGAAAAGATGGCAAGCCGCCGAGCGCGGGTGGCGACGGCACCGGCATGGTCGACTTCCGGGGCGAGCGGCGAGGCAACGCCACCCACGAATCCAGCACTGACCCCGAGGCCAAGCTCATGCGCAAGGGCAACGGCCAGCCGGCGAAGCTCTCTTATGGGGCGCACGCCCTGATGGAAAACCGCCACGGCCTGCTCGTCGATCTCGCCATTACCGACGCCACCCTGGCGGAGCCTCGCGCGGCCGCCTGCCTAGTGGACCGCCGGCGTCGGGCGCGGCAACAGATGAATACGCTCGGTGCCGACAAGGGCTATCACACCAAGGCCTTCGTCGAGCTGCTGCGGCAACGGCGCATCGTACCGCACGTCGCACGGATCGAAGGCCGCCTGACACCGGGCCTTGACGCCCGCACCACGCGGCATGCGGGCTACGCCGTGAGCCAGAGGAAACGCAAGCGCATCGAGGAGATCTTCGGCTGGATGAAGACCGTGGGCGGGTTGCGCAAGACCCGTTTCGTCGGGCAGGCCAAGACCCAGTTCGCCGCTTACCTGGTCGGCGCCGCCTACAATCTCCTGCGAATCGCGCGACTGCAACCCGTCCCGACAGGATGAGTCTGTCTGAACTGGGCACAATGAGGCCGATTCAACCATAAACCGATACCAACAAGCCGATACCGGACCCGCTTCGAGGGCCCGATGCCCGTGGACACGCGTGGGAATTGGCGTTATGCGGCATTTATCAACGCCCTGCTAGCTCCGTCCGTGCCGTGTGCGTCATCTTGGTACCCATGTTCCCCTCCCCAAGTGATGGAGGGGGATATGGTACCGTTCAAGCCGCCGGTCACATTTCACGTGAGGCAACCACCCCGGCCAGTAACATTTTTAGTGAGGCAATGCGAGGGCTAAGCGCTCATGCCGGCTCTTTGCTGTCACTTCGTGCCATCATCTGGAGCCCGCCGATCAGTCCCTCGACCCGGCTTCTGACTTCATCGCGCGTGGCGCGGAACTTGGCCATGATTTCCTCTTCCGTGCCGGTGGCTTTCGCGGGGTCTTCCAGTGGCCAGTGTTTTTTCTGCACGCCGGGCGGCAGCACCGGGCAGTGCTCATCGGCGTGACCGCAGACCGTCACCACGAGGTCGGCCCACGCCAGCATTTGCGGTGTCACGCGCGTGGATTCCTGGTGCGAGATGTCGACTCCGGCCTCGCGCATGACCGCGATGGCGCGCGGGTTCTTGCCGTGCGCGTCGATTCCGGCGGATTGCGCCTCGAGCCAGTTGCTCCCCAGATGATTGGCCCAGCCTTCGGCCATTTGCGAACGGCAGGAATTGCCGGTGCAGAGGAACAGGATTCTTGTCTTGCGTTTGTACATGTTGTTTTTCCGTTGGAATGAATCATATCTATCTCAAGTGCAGATCCGGTCCGCGATGCAGGTGAACCGGTTTCCCGACGGGCCGAGTTCGGCTGCGGGCAGAATACCAGTGCAAAGCCGCCGCCGGACGCGCGAAAATTGGTCATCTGGCCCTGGTACAACCGCGCGGCGAGCAGCTGAACTTCGCAGTCGTAGCCCTATGCGCGGACGTCGAGCTTGAGCGCCGTGTCCGGTTCCTCGGAGCCGGCCGCCACGTCGGTCGCCCGTGCCATCGATATTCCTGACAAGATCGTCATCTATCGCTCCCGCCGGCGCGGCGGATCGCGCCGGCAAGCTCGGTGCCGGCGGCGAGGGTGTTGTACACGGTGCCATACTTCATCACGTTCTGATGCAGCAGCTCCAGGCGCCGGTCGCTTTCATCGGTGTCCACGGTGAGGGTGTACTCGATGCGCGCCATTTTGGGCGGGGTGTCCTGGCGCAGGCCGCGCAACACCACCTCCACGCCGCGCAACTGAAAATGCAGCATCGGCGTCACGCGCTCGATGCCCTTGATCATGCAGCCGGCGAGCGCTGCCAGCAGCAGCTCCGCCGGATTAAACGCGTCCACGCGCCCCTCGACGTCCGTATCCAGGGTGATTTGCGCCTCCTTGCAGTAGGCGAGGCTGCCGTGCGCGTCCAGGCGTTCCGCGCTCACGCCGTATTCGAGCATGGCCTAAGCGCCCTTCGCGGCAGGCGCGGCGCTGAATCCGGCCTGCGTCAGAGCGGCTACCACCGCCGCCGGGTCGGCTTCGCCCTCGACATGCGCGAGCCCCTTGGCGAGGTCGATACGCGCCTGGGTGACGTCAGCGACGGACCGGATGGCTTTCAGCGCCTTGACGATGCTGTTGCCGCAGCATACTCCGCCAATATGAAAGGCATGTTTCATCGCGCGTTCTCCTGATCGGTCAGATCGTTCATGCGGCGCGCAGCAAAGCCCGCAAACGCTCCACGCCTACCGGCGGCGCGGCCTGCCAGGGTACGAGGGCGGCACGGCGCGCAAGACGCGTCGAAACCTCCTCAATCCACGGCTGCTCGAGCGCGCGGCGGCTGGCGATGACCGGATCACGCGAGCCGGTCGGGGCGAAGCTCTGGTTGACGATCCAGGCGAACGGCGCGATGCCGGCACGCTCGAGATCGGCCTGCAGCACTTCAGCCTCGTGCACCGGCGTCGCCTCGGGAAGTGTTACGATGAGCACGCGTGTGAACGCCGGATCGCGCAGCCGCGGCAGCAGGGCGCGCACCGCTTCCGGCACTTCGCCGCCGGCCCCGCGGTCGACCTCGCGATGATAAGCCTCGGTGGCATCGAGCAGCAGCAGCGTGTGACCGGTGGGTGCGGTGTCAAGCACCACGAAGCCATTCCGCCCGCGTTCCACCTCTTGCGCGAACGCCCGAAACACCGCGATCTCCTCGGTGCAGGGCGAGCGCAAGTCCTCCTCGAGCAGCGCCAGTCCTTGCCCATCAAGACCGTTGGCGCGCGCGGCATCGAGCACTTCGCGCGCATAAGCGGCGGTCTCGGCGCGCGGATCGATGCGATTTACGGTCAGACCCGGGGGCGCCTCGGCGAGCGTGGCCTGAACGTGCGCCGCCGGATCGGTGGTGCTGAGGTGCACGCGCTGACCGCGCGCAACCAGCGCTACTGCGATCGCGGCAGCCAAGGTGGTCTTGCCGACGCCGCCCTTGCCCATGGTCATCACCACGCCGCCGCCTGCGGCTGCGATTTCGTCGATGAGGCATGCGAAGGACGGCAGTGCCGGTATGGGGGCGGACGGGGTCGGTATGGTCCCGGCGGAGGCGGGATCGAGGACCGCGCGCAGGCCCGCAAGCCCGGTCGCGGACACGGGCAGCAGCGGAATCTCCGTGCGCGGCAGCCGCGCGACGGCTTCGGGCATGGCGGCGAGGGCCTGCGCGCCACGCGCCTCGAGTGCGGCAGCCACGGCGTCATCGCCCAACGTGGCGTGGAACAGGCCGTTCAGCACCAGGTGCTGCTCGGCGATTCCCAGCGCGGTGAGCTCCGCCCGGGCGCGTTCGGCCTCGATGAGGCTCGAGACTTCCGGCCGTGCGACCAGCACCACGCGCGTGCGGTCGCCGTCCTGCAGGTTCGCGAGCGTCGCCGCGTAAAGCGCCTGCTGCGACTTGAGCCCGGCGAGCGGACCGAGACAGGAGGTGCCGCCCATGTTGGTCTCGATGAACGTGTGCCACGCCGCCGGCAGCTGCAGCAACCGCAGCGTGTGGCCCGTAGGCGCGGTGTCGAACAATACATGGTCGTAGACCGCCGTCGCGGCGGCGTCGCCGAGCAGGCGCGAGAACTCGTCGAACGCCGCGATCTCGACGGTGCAGGCGCCCGAGAGCTGTTCCTCGATGCTGCGCACCGCCGAGGTCGGCAGCACGCCGCGATAGGGTCCGACCACACGCTCGCGGTAAGCCCGCGCGGCCGCCTCCGGATCGATGTTGAGCGCCTCGAGCCCGGGCGCGTCTGGCACCAGGGTCGGTTGCGCGCCGAGTCGCACGCCGAGCACTTCATCGAGGTTGGAGGCAGGGTCGGTGCTGACGAGCAGCACCCGCCGGCCGCGTTCGGCGAGCGCGAGTGCCGCGGCGCAGGCGGTCGTCGTCTTGCCCACGCCGCCCTTTCCGGTGAAAAAAAAGTAGCGTGTCGGCTGGTCGAGAAATTTCATCGCGTTCTCCTCAGCAGCACTTCGATGCGCCGCTTTTGACCAGGGCGCTGTCGGCATTGGGGCCACAGCAACCGCCACCTTTCGGGTTGTCGGCAGCGCTCACCCTGGGCGTGGCGTCGGCGTTCACGGGCGCGCCGAGGAAGCGCTCGGCGAGCGCCAGCATGTTGTTCGCGGGTGACTCCTTCACCTTCTGCGCCGTGCGTACCGCCGCGAGCATGTCGTCATTGGACACGCCGAGCTTGCGCGCCTGGTCGTAATGATGCTTGAAGCACGACTCGCAGTTCGCGGCGATGGCCGCGCCAAGCGCGACCAGTTGTTCAACGGCTGGCGTGTATAGCACTTGGGTGTTCTTGGCATTACCCACGCCGGTCCAGTGCGCGAGTGTCTCGCGCGCGGGATAAACCGCATGGCTGACTTCCTTGCCGTTGACGAAAATCAGCGGCAATGCCGCCTCGCCGCCGTCGAGCGCCCGGCGCACGGCCTCGCGTTCCGCGAACGCACCCGGCTCCTGGCCGAGGTTATAGCGGCGGATCTCCACGCCCTGGCCCTTGAGCCAGTCGAGATCGGCCGCGAAGCGTGCGAGCTTGGGGTCCACGCTCGGGCCGCACACGCCGGTCGAGCAGCACATGGCGGGATCGAATACTTCGAGAGTTACGTTCATGATTGTGTCTCCTGTGCCTGTTGAATCTATGGGTACAGCCCGCCTTCGATCTTCTTCTTGTCCGGCACGCCGCCGGGGTGCGCAACGGTTCCGTCGATCACCACGCCCGGGGGTGGACATTATCCTCAAAGCCAGGATGCCGGCGGCGTTGGCGGTGTCTGTTTGTGGCTGTTTCATGTGCCGT
This sequence comes from Gammaproteobacteria bacterium, assembly GCA_028068195.1. GTDB lineage: Bacteria > Pseudomonadota > Gammaproteobacteria > Acidiferrobacterales > UBA6901 > JAJYCY01. The sequence goes on along the minus strand of JAPTTX010000090.1, from coordinate 127,496 downwards.
CTTCCGGTTTTGGGTATGGACGACCCGGCTGGCATGTGCTCAAACACGGAATGCCCCGGTGAGCTCGTCGTCGAGCCGGATGGCGTCGGTCGTCAGGCACAGCACCGGATCGGCGGCCGTGTCGGTGCGCCACGAAGCCGCTTGCGATCCTGCGCGAACGGTTTCGCCGCGGCGTTGGCCTTGGCGGCGGTATCCAGGATCTCGCACGCCCACGTCGGCAAATCCGGGTGGATGCGATAGTGGATCCACAGTCCTTCGCGCCGGTCGTTGACGATGCCGCTCTGGCGCAGCGTCGCCAGATGGCGCGAAATCTTGGGCTGCGGCTCGCCGAGCGCGTGCGTCAGCTCGCACACGCACAGCTCGCCTTCGGACACCAGCAGCAACAGGCAACGCAACCGTATCGGATCGGCCAGGGCCGCGAAGAATTCATCGGCGGTAATCATGACCGTAATATATGGATAGCCGTATATATTGTCAAGCGCATATATAACGGCTTCGTTTTCGACCCTATACCAGCAGAGGTGACATGCATTACCCGATCCGCGTCTTGTTTCTTTGTACCGGTAACTCGGCCCGCTCGCAGATGGCCGAGGGGCTGCTGCGTTCCTGTGGCAGCGCCGACTTCGAGGTCCACAGCGCCGGGGTCGACCCGAAGGGACTCAATCCGCTGGCCGTCGAGGCGATGCGCGAGGCCGACATCGACATCAGGGGCCATCATAGCAAATCACACGAGCGCTACCTCTGGCATTCTTTCGATTACATCATTACGGTCTGCGACTGCGCGTGACCAATGTCCGACCTTCCCGGGTGACAACGAGCGTATCCACTGGGGGTTCGAGGACCCGGCGGCGGCCGGAACCCAGGCTGAGCCGCTCGCAGTGTTCTGGGGCGTTCGCAATGAATTTTCCCACCGCCTGCGCCTGTGGGTGACGGTGCAGCGCAAACTGCTGAAGGAGACCGGCCGGCCTGAAGCGGTGCCGGTCTTGGGAGGGAAAGCCGGTGCATGAGAGATTGCCGAGAATCGAGCCGACAGGGTGGTTCCCCGCACAAATTTTGGCAGACAGGGAAAGCCAAGCCCCGGCGGTCTAGAGAAGCTATCGCCAGCCCCTAGCGCGACGTCGCTTTTCGACGTTGCCTTTACCGCTCACCTGAATACTGGCCTGACGGCCTTGAAGCAAAGGCCGTGCACCATCCCCGCGGGCTGATGGCGCCTTCCACGATCATGCACGTTCCTTTCGCCGCGGGTGTGGGACCTGGAATGAAATTTACGCAATCTGCGCAATACTCATCCCCCCTCGGATGATCCTGGTATCGCACCCGCGCTTTCGAGATCATATGCGCCATTTTCGGTACGACCACGGTGGCGATCGCCGCCGCCGCGATGATCATCCCCACGCTCTCCAGCGCCATGCGCCGGGAGGTTTTATTTTTAGCGTCGCCCATCGCTTTCCACTGGGTATTGTCCCGGTCTCACAACCTTATCGTTGGTGGCCATAATCAAACGGGCAACGTCTTTCCTATCATTATGAGCAAAGATAAAAAATGGAATCTGGCCATATCTCGATTGCTGAGGTCGTCATCCTAGTGATGGTCCGCACAACCGGGTGAAATGTGATGAGAACAGTGATCGGAGTGGCACGCGTGGACAAATTGCATCGTTTCGGCGCGGTGTCTCATCGCTTTCGCATCGCACTTCTCCGTCTTTCCCTATACTTGACCGACTGTTCTTGTCAAATGTCGTCGGACCATGAAATGTTCGCAAGAACGGCGGTCGCAAAGGCGCGGTTGACGTTCATGGCGACCCCGGATGTTTTTCGCCGCGCCCATCTCATCGACGATCCCCTTCCATTTTGCTGGGGCGGTTGGTGAAGTCCTCGGCATCAGGAGCCTTGGCCCGGATTCTCTCGCGCTGTTTGTGGTAGGTCTGATCCCCGTAGACCCGGGATTCATGGCCGTGCAGCAGTTGGTGGTCGACCACCGTGCCGTCAGCCCCGCATTGGCGGGCACTACGGGGAATGAGCAAATCACCTTGTTACGGGGGGGTCTACCCCGACGCGGATCTTCATCCCGAAATACCACTGATTGCCCCTCGGCCACTTGGCGCATTTCGGGTCCCGTTCGTTGTCCTTGTTCTTGGTGGAACCCGGCGCCAAGATGATCGTGGCGTCCACTATCGTGCCCCTTGGGCAGGGTCATTCCCTTGTGCTGTAAAATGCGCCCGGCTTCCCGAAAGATCTTCTCGCCTAGGCCATTTTTCTCCAGGAGGGGGCGAAAGCGCATCACGGTCGTTTCATACGGCACCGGCTCCCGACCCAGATCAATGCCCACAAACGCGCGCATGCTCGCCGATTCGCAGCGCGTCTCCTCCACAGCCGGGTCGGAGAGGTTGACCCATGGCTGCGGGCAGTGCAACCGAAGCATCCGTTCCACCCCGACTACGGGGTGCCCGCCGGTATCACCCGATTTCGGATAAACCGGTTCGATCAGTGCCACGAGTTGCCCAAACGGAACCATTTCGTTCCTCTCGGCGAAAACTTCTCCCGCCGTATGGATTTGCGGAACCGCTCAAACCATTCGTCGCCAGTGTCAGTTGCTTCATCGAGTGGTCTCTCGGTGTTGCAGAGCTGATCGAATCCTATATGCGAAGCCTTCAAGTTCGAGAGCCTTGCGGAGTGTCCCTAGCAGTCGCCCAACAAACATTCCGCTGCCGTATGTTTGAGCCACACCATATCCAAGATGTCCACGAATCGGTTTTGGATTTGGATCCGGTCTTCCGTTTGCAGCTGATGGAGAAGGCGGCTTACGGTTGCTAGCGATAGGCCCAGATAGTTGGCGATATCCTGGCGCGACATGCTCAATCGAAACCCGTGGACCTCGTACCCGAGCTTGCGCAAACGGACGGATAGGCACAGCAGAAAGGTGGCCAGCCGCTTTTCGGCGCCATAAGTCATATAGACTTGTTGCTTTTCGCGACGATGGATTTCCGCTCCCATCGTGCGCAACACCTGATAGTGCACTCGGGGCACGCACAATACATCTTTTAATCGATTGAGCGGAATCGCGCATAGGCTTGCGCGTTCGGCTACTTCCGCAAAGCAGGGGTGGCTGTCGCCACCCAGGGCATCGAGCCCCACCATCTCACCAGGCAGGTGGAAACCGAGGATTCGTTCCTCGCCGTTCTCGTCGAACATTGAGGTTTTAAGGGTACCGGAACGGATCACGTAGAGGGTCTGCAAGGGATCTCCAGCGCGAAAGACGCTATGTCCACGGTCAAAATGGGGGTGGCGGACAGTCTGCGCGACTCGGTTCTCGTTCCCATTTCCATTGCCGCTGGCGTTCGGGAGGTGATCGGAGAGGAAGCAGAGATACCGGGCGGTGCACTGCTCGCAAGGTATATGAATCTTGGACAGATCAATGAACTTATCCGGCGATTTAGGAGCCTGGGCTGAATCACTCGCGCGGAGTTTCGTCATAACTATGGTGCCAATGGAAGTGGAGTGGCCCGATGCGCTGACGCCTGATTATCAACCCTATACTGATAGAGATTACGCCATCCAATATATTCCTTCCGAAAAAAAAGTCGACAATTTTTTCAAGCGTCAAAATAATTCGACCATTCATCATTCAATAATGAAGCGCGCATTTCTCCTCCCAGAGTGAATTTGCGGGGGCTCCGGCCCCCATTTTTTTTGGAGAGAACTGCGTCGTCGAATTCCGGTCTGATTTGCTTGGAGATAATCATGAAGAGATCAGTGGCCGGCGGGGATCATCATTGTAGCGGTACTTTCCAGTGGCCTGGCGCCGTTCGCCGGTACCACCCCGGGCGCCAATCCGCTTGCGGCCCAAAAGCCTACGTCCTATGCGCGGTCAAACAATTTGGCACGCATGGCATGACATGCAGTGGGTCATAATGTTGTGAAGCCGGCATGGGTGGTGATCGCGGAGAATTGGTGTCGGGACTTGCTAAAAACCAGACTTTTCTGAGCCCGATGGCTCGGCAGGCACAAGGAGGGCGGACACCCCAGTTGAATGTGAGCATTTTTACGAGATGATGATTGAAATTTTCTCCTATCAATTTTTCCGTTGAAATTTGATTGAAAGCCATGACGAAAGCTCGATCAATGCCAATCACCGCTAATGTCACTTTAAATCTCACTGGAATGAAATGTCCGCATACCCTGCTCGGCGCCAAGAGGGTGCTGGACGATCTCAAGCCGGGTGAGATACTGCTATTGATCTCGGATTGTCCTGGTACGCGGGATGACTTGTTCTCGTGGATGAAGCTGACGGACAATGAAATCCTCAAAATCGGGAAAGACACAGCGAGGGCTAACGGTTACTACATTCGCAAGGGTAAGCGGGCGCCGATCAAGGTCAACGTATCCTTGGATGTGCGCGGACTGCACTGCCCAGGGCCAGTCGTGGAGGCAAAGCTAATCCTGGACGGGATGCGGCCCGGCGAGATCATGAAACTGGTTAGCAACTGTTCCGCCTCGAAGGATGAAGTGGATGCCTGGTGTCGCGCCACTGGCTATTCATTGCTGCAGATCACGCCCATCCAGCCGAAGGGCTGGGCGTTCTTTATCCGTAAGACAGAATCCGGATCACGGTGACGTCGAAAATTCCACCTGCACGTAGGTTTGCATGAAGGCAAGCGCAAGGGCAATGACGGTATCGTAAGCCGGATATCTTCGCGGAAGCGCCTGCAGGATCTGATGCAGTTTCTCGAGCGTCTGCGTGGCCTCTCTGGCCATCCGATCAGCCCAGATGAAGACCGATTTGCCCGCGATTTCGGTGTCGGGATTTCTCAGGACCAGGACGGACAGCAACGCGAATTCGACGCTCAGATGATCGGGGGTGACCGGGTAGGCCCGGCCAGGGACGAATTCGGTCTTTCTCCAGGGTATTTGCAAGGCTGCCGCCAGCACGACCAATTCCGCGGCGAGATCCTTCCCCCCGCTTTTCTCGCTGGTAGCGTAGTGATTGCTGTAGAGACTGAGCGGATTCGTGGCGTCGGGGATGAGGAACAAGGGCTCATATTCTGTAGCGAAGTCGGCTGGGTCAATGGCTTCCCGAAGCGGAGTCAGCCCTACGGCTTTGCTCAATTCAGGAAAGGTTTCCGTTAGCAGCTTCGGGACTATTTGAGTCGGCGGCGGTCCATCGAATAGCGCCGAAAAAAGCAAGAAGATTTCCGAGAGCGCTTCACGTTCCCCGAGGCTTGCGGTCGCTGTTTGAGACAAGAAGTTCTCCTTTCAGATAACCCGTTCCCCATACAAGGTTTGGCCATTGTGTCGGATGGTTTTAGGGATTTGCAACACGCCCCAGCTTTGTGCTTGAAAAATCGAGCCAAAAAAATCGACCCAAAGCCGCGCAGCCCGATTCACGCCGTTGCCTAACTATTTTGAGGCAAAAATACCGTTAATTTTTGATAAAAGGCAAAAATCCTGTCCGAACGTATGTTAATAAATTTGTCATACAGAAGTCATAAAGGGGCACATAATTCGCAATGGCAGCTGCCGGGTGTGCGCGGGAGGTTCTGAAACCCCAAAGCGCGAGGGTACATTGCGCCGGGCACATTCCACCCAAGCTGCGTGGTTGGGCAGGATCACGTATTGCGTTGTAATCCAAATAAAGGTCTAAACCGTCGCATCGGGAAACGCGCAACCGAGCTGTGGCGGGGGATCCTGAACGAGGAGGATGGACATGTCCAAGCAATCTCCGAAGAGCGGTGGGAAAGAATCAAGCGAACCACGCCGAGACGTTCTGAAGAAATCCCTGTTGTGGGGGCTGGGGTTAACGGCGCTGCAGTCCGTTCCTAAGGCAGTACAAGCCAGCGCCGGCACAAGGAGTCCGAGAGGCGGAACAGCGGAGGATCCGCCGGCCGACAGTGGGCTCTACTGGCTTTCGGGAAAGACCGGCGTCAATCCCGCGGAGAACCCGAGCTGGGAGGGATGGAACAATCCGCGCCTGAAAACCAAAGACGGCTGGGACGACTGGGGCACGGTTCTCAATCCGAACAATCTGCCTATCTATCATGACCGGTTCGACCGCATACCGAAAAGTCATCCCAAGCATCATTGGGGAATGGTAATCGATGTGCGCAAATGCGTGGGGTGCCAGGCGTGTGTCGTGGGGTGCAAGTCCGAGAACAATGTGGCGCTCGGTACGTTCCGCACGTGGGTGGACGTGTATCAGACCGGAGATACGGTGCCGGATCCGAACGGCGATGTCGTCCTAGATAACGGTCAGCGCTACCGCCAGGAAGTGCGGGTCATGGCAGTCCCGAAAATCTGCAACCATTGCGATGACCCGCCGTGCGTGGAAGTGTGCCCTGTCAAGGCCACGTTCAAGCGCCAGGACGGCATTGTGCTGGTCGACCACCGCCTGTGCATCGGCTGCGGCACCTGTGTTAACGCCTGCCCCTACGACGCCCGCTATCTCGATCCGGTGTCGCATACTGCCGATAAATGCACGTTTTGCGTCGAGCGCGTCGATGCGGGACTGTTGCCCGCGTGCGTGACCACCTGCGTGGGTCGGGCGCGGGTGTTCGGAGATTTCAACGATCCCAACAGCGAGGTTTCCCAATTGCTGGCGCACTACCCGCGCGTCGTCCGTCACCCGGAGTACGGGACCAAGCCGCACGTGTTCTACATCGGCATGAGCGGCGAGATCACGACCGACCCCGACCCGAATGTCCAGCGGATGGTGTACCCCTATACGAGCAACGCCAACAACAGCCGGGTCGCCGATGTGGACGACGAGATCTGATACGGAGGAGACGCCATCATGCGCATGCTAGGCCTTGAACACATCTACTGGGGATTGCCGCTGGTCATCTATCCGTTCCTTTCCGGTTTGGTTGCGGGATCCTTCATCGTGGGATCGCTATCGAAGGTTTTCGGCCTGAAGAAATTCGAACCGCTCACGAGACTGAGCGCGATCATGACCTTGGTATTCCTGATTGGTGCTCCGCTCGGACCGCTGTCGGAGGCGGTACAGAGATCGCGATTCTGGGAGCTCTATACGCGGGATCATATCCCCTACTCTCCACTCGGCTTGTTCATCGTGATCTGGACGGCGTACATGGTGCTGGTAGTGGCCGAAATCTACTATATATTCCGCCTCGACAACATATTTTTGGCCGAATACGCACACGGCTGGCGCAAAGCGTGGCATAAGTTTCTGACCCTGGGGTCGCGCGACACCTCCGAAGCCTCGCAGCATCGGGACCACGGAATACTCGTCATTTTATCGATCATCGGCATCTTGCTTGCTTTTGCTTTCCACGGCTACGTCGGCTTCGTGTTCGGAGCGATCAAGGCGCGCCCGCTGTGGAGCAACCCTTTAATGATGCCAATGTTTATCGTCTCGGCGATCGTGTCCGGTATCGCCCTGATGATACTGGCCTACGTGATCATCGAAGGCGGTGTGGGGACTGGGAAAGTGGATAGCGGCATCGTCGACGGGTTGATGAGAGTGCTGATGTGGATGATCTTCGTCGATCTGTTCCTTGACATCGTAGACGTCGTGAATTCCGGGGTTTCTGCCTATACCTCCGCTCCGGTGTTCCGGGGATTTAGTCAGATTTTTTTCCCGGGCGGACCGCTCGCGTTCATGTACCTGGGGCTCCAACTGGGCCTTCTGGTGGTGGCCATGGTGATGACGTTTTTCGGGGCCGTGCGCCGCTCGTCCTGGGGGGCGAGCGTGACGGCACTTCTGGTGCTGGTGAGCGTCTTTGCCATGCGATTTGATACGGTGATCGGCGGGGAATTGCAGCCCAAGGTGTCGCAGGGCTTGGTGCGGTATGCGCTCCCGGTGTTCGGCATGGACAGCATTCAGGTCGCGATCGGAATTGTGGGCATCATGGCGCTGCTGATCGTGTTGGCGCTGTTGCTGCTGCCCTGGGACAAAGGCTGGGTGTTGGTCTGGTCAGGTCAGGGCGGTGGTGATAGCCCGCAGTCTGCCGCCATTGAGTCTGGGTCAATGAAGGAGGAAGCGTGACATGAGCATATTAGAGCAAAAAGTCTCCCGCAGGACCTTCATGCTGGGCAGCGTTGCGGCTGGAAGCGGTATTGCTGCGCTCTGGGGTTCATGGCCCTGGTTGCCAGGTCTCTTTCATCGCGAGGGGGTTTATGCCTACCCGATGCGCACTGAATTGTGGAAGAACGTCGAAGTGCGTTACAGCGTGTGTCGCCAATGCCGCAGCGATTGCGGTATCGAGGCGCGCGTGTTCAACGGCGTGCTGATGAAGCTCGACGGAAACCCCTATCACCCCAACACGACCGAACCGCACTTGACGTACAGCACGCCGGTGGAGGAATCGCTTAAATTCCGGGAAGCCCACTCCTTGTGCGCACGCGGCCAAGCGGGCCGCCAGTCGCTGTATGACCGCAATCGCGTGTTTTTCCCGTTAAAACGGGTGGGACCCAGAGGGTCGAATAAGTGGAAGACCATCAGCTGGACCCAGTTGATCGATGAGGTCACGAACGGCGGCCATCTGTTCAAGGACGTGGCCGGGGAGGAGACCCGTTACGTGGAAGGGTTCAAGGACCTGTGGAAAGAGGGGCGAGGCCCGAACACGCCGGTGGATCCCAAACACCCGGATCTCGGACCCATTACCAATCAGTTTACCATGTTCTGGGGGCGGGCTGAGCCGGGACAGTCGACCTTTCTCACGCGCTTTGCGAATGCCTTCGGATCGGTCAACGCCATCCCACACGTCAGTATCTGCGAACTGAGTCACCACGTAGCGACGCGCCAGTCACTGGACGGGAAAACCAACATGGTAAAGCCGGATATTATCAACGCCGACTTTATCATCTGGTTTGGCGCGAATATCTACCAGGCGAACTTCCCGATGCAGACGCTGAGCCGCAAGGTTTCGCTCGCCTCCTCGAAGGGGGGAAATCCGGCGAATCTGCAATTCATCAACGGTGGAGATCTGAAGTTCGTCCTGGTGGACGCCCGGGCGCCCAACGGAGCGATACGGGCCGACCAGTTCGTGAAGGTCAAGCCGGGTGGCGACAGCGGCATCGTCATGGGGATGATCCGCCATATCTTGGAGAACCAGCTGTACAATGCACCATTTCTGTCCTATCCAAGCCACGCGGCTGCGAAGCGGAAGGGAGAAGTTGATTTTACCAATGCCACCTGGCTGGTGGTTGAGGATCCCAAGCATCCGCTGCATAGAAAGTTTCTGACGGCGGAGGCAGCAGGTTTGGCCAGAGCATCGAGCCCGACGGCGGCATCGCCGGTGGTCATCGACGCCGCTTCCGGCAGACCCGCTCCCGCCGAGCGCAGCTCGGCGGGCAGCCTCTGGCCTAGCGGGACGCTGTCGCCCGCGCCGATCAGGGTGAATGGCATCCCGTGCCGAACGGGTTTCCAATGGCTTTGGGAGGAGGCCCGGTCCAAATCCTCTGCGGAGTATGCGCAGATCGCTGGCGTGCCCGAACCCACCATCATCAGTCTTGCGAGGGAGTTCACTGCCCATGGCCGCCGGGCGGTGGCCGACTTCTATCGCGGTCCCGTAAAGCATACCAACGGGTTTTATACCGGGCGCGGCATCATGACGTTGAACTTCCTGGTTGGCAACATGGATTGGGTCGGTGGGACCGCAACCGGTGGCGCGCCGGCCGACTTCATGGGTGGATATAAGGGCGCCCCTTATAATCTCAACACGTGGCCAGCACCCAAGCGCCGCGTGCCGGCAGGCGTGACGATCTCGCGGGAAGGAAGTTTTTACGAGGACACCTCGATATATAAGGAGGCGGTGGCCCAGGGCAAGAGTCCATTTCCCGCGCCGCGGCCCTGGTACCCGTTCGGGTTTGGCATCTGGCAGGAGCTGTTTGCGGGCGCGTGGTATCAGTATCCCTATCCTGTCAAGATCCTGATGATGCACGAAGGCAATCCGTTATGGTCGGCGCCACCCGGGATGAGCGGCTACCCTGATGAGAATCTGCCCCTGTTCCGGCTCGTCAAGGACCTCAAGAAGCTGCCGTTATTCATCGCAAGCGACATTCTCATCTCCGAGACGTCTTCGTACGCGGACTATATCGTCCCGGACACGGGTTACCTGGAAGCGTGGGGGGCGTTGCCTGGATGGCCTACCTATACGATGTCCGCGATTGGGGTGCGGCAGCCCGTCGTGGAACCTCTGACAGCAAAGACGCCGGATGGCGAACCGATGTCAGTCGAGCAGTTCCTGATCGACGTGGCGAAAAAACTCGGTGTACCGGGGTTCGGCAAAAATGCATTCATGGAAGGAGGAGAACTCAATACCCGTGAAGACTTCTACCTCAAGATGGCGGCCAACATCGCCTATTATCCGTCGTACCTCGAACGTCGCGGCAAAACGCTGGTAAAAACGGGTCCTGTGCCCGACGCGTCCACCGATCTCGAATGGAAATCTATTGCCCGCTGGAAGCCACGCTACGGCCGGGCGCTGACCGAAGCGCAATGGCGAAAAGTGGCCTATGTATTGGGCCGCGGGGGCCGGTTCGAGGACTATGACGTGGGTTACGTGCCGGCTACCCCGGTGCCCAAGGTCATGACCCACCGGTACGGCCAGGAAAAGCTGCCGTGCCAGATCTACAATCCGATCGTTGGCACGACGCATAACGCGCTCACTGGAGAACTTTTCTCCCCGGTCGCGAAGCATGAAGACATCCGTTTCCACGACGGAACGCTGTACGACTCCGTGGATCGTGCCAAGGACTATCCGTTTACGCTGATCACGTACAAGCAGCCCATCCACAGTAAATCCCGGACCTGGGCCGACAAATGGCTGGTCGAGCTCATGCCGGAATCCTACGCCGAAATCAACCCGATGGACGCGCGACAATTGGGGGTGAAGGATGGTGACTGGGTGCTCGTGCGGTCAGCCACCTATCCGCGAGGGCTGAAAGCGCCGGTCCAGATCATGCCGGGAGTACGACCAGGTGTAGTTTCCTTTCCCGCGGCATTCGGACGCTGGCATTACAACTCGGGGGAATGGACCATCAATGGCACGACTTATCGTGGCGATCGGTACCTGAATACCCATACCCGGCTTAACGCGGTGATGCGTCTTGATCCAAGTCTGACCGATAAGGACGGTTGGGGTACATGCATGGAAGACCCGGTAGGGGGAAGCGCGTGCTACTACGACACCCGGGTCAAGGTGGAGAGAACGACGCCGCCGGCTGACCGCTTCCTTAAGGCGCCGAAGCTCCAAGTGTAACACGGCGATGAGGTAGGGCCTCAAGAACTCGGAGGAATCGTCATGCGCTCTAGCACCAGCACTAAAATGAACCCCACGGCCTTGGCCATCGCGCTGCTTCGCGTTCAGCGTATTTGGCTATAGCCATTGCAATGAGTAAGGTGCCGACGGTTGCGGCAGGCAATAGTCCCCTGGGTGGTCTCGGTCGGCATAACCTACAAATTTGACGTTGGTGGGTTGCCAGCACTGATTGATGCTGGAGGTGGGGTGCGGGTGAGTTTCGCCTTGCGGTGGCCCAGCGCATCGCGGCCCGTCTGATCAGCCGAATTTAGTCATACAGGAGGCAGCCATGCATGCTGGGGGTGACAAGGAGCGACCGTTTGTGCCGTTACGGATCGCGGTATTAACGATTTCCGACACCCGTGACGAGAAAAGCGACACCTCCGGGCAAGCGCTGATCGAGCGGCTGCAGGCTGCCGGGCATGTGCTCGCCGAGCGAGCCATCATGCGCGACGATATCTATCAGATGCGCGCGATCGTATCGCGCTGGGTTGCCGACGACAAAGTCAACGCGGTTCTGACCACCGGCGGCACAGGCCTCACTGGGCGCGACCGCACACCGGAGGCGATCCGGCCATTGCTCGACAAAGTGATCGAGGGTTTCGGCGAGACGTTCCGGGCCATCTCCTACGAGGAGATCCGGACCTCGACGCTGCAGTCGCGCGCCTTCGCCGGGATCGCGCGCGATACGTTCATCTTCTGCATTCCCGGTTCCACTGGAGCCTGCCGCACCGCGTGGGATCGCCTGATCAAGGATCAGCTCGACTATCGAAATCGGCCGTGCAACCTCGTGGAAATGCTGCCGCGGTTGCTCGAAACGTGAGGCTCATGGCCGAATGAGCGGGTCACCCACCATGTACTCCGCTTCAGGCGCAAGCGATTTCGATTCGGCACCTGTCCTTTCCGTTGAACAGGCCCGACGGCACTTGGTTGTGCGCGCGCTGCCCATGGTGGAAACGGAGGTCGTGGCGACGGAATCTGCGTTGGGGCGTGTGCTCGCGGAGGACCAATGCTCTCCCATAAACGTTCCCGGCGCAGATAGCAGTGCCATGGATGGTTACGCCCTGACAAGCCACGATTGCGGAAAGTCCGGCCAGCTTCGCCTTGGGGTGTCGCAGCGCATTGCAGCCGGCCAGGTCGGGCGGCCGCTCGCGCCCGCCACTGCGGCGCGCATATTCACCGGGGCCTGGCTGCCGTCCGGTGCCGCCGCCGTGGTGATGCAGGAGCATTGCCGGACCGAGTCCGATGGAGCGGTGGTAATCACAGGTCCGGTGACGTGCGGCGTGAACGTTCGGCACAAGGGCGAAGACATCGCCGTGGGCGCCTGCCTCCTTAGCCGCGGCAGGCGCCTGCGCGCCCCAGATCTCGGGCTTGCGGGTTCCATGGGATTGGCTCGACTGCCGGTATTCCGGCGGCTGCGCGTGGCGCTGGTGTGCACGGGCAACGAGCTGGTTGAGCCGGGCGCGGCTCTGGGTCCGGGCCAGATTTACAATTCCAATCGTTACACGCTGTCAGGGCTGATTCAGGGATTAGGGTGCGAGCGGCTTGATATCGGCCAGGTACCGGACGATGCGGGGCAAACCCGAGAGGTTCTGGAACGTGCAGCCGAGGCTGCAGACGTCGTGATCGCTGCTGGCGGGGTTTCCGTTGGCGAGGAGGATCACGTCAAGGCGGTTATCCGGGATCTGGGGAATCTCGATCTGATGCAGGTGGCGATCAAGCCCGGCAAGCCATTTGTTTTCGGACGCATCGGCACGACCCCGTTTTTGGGGTTGCCGGGCAATCCCGTGTCGGCATTCGTGACCTTTTGCCTGTTTGCGCGTCCCTTCATTCTGTGTAGTCAGGGTGTTGCGCGCGGTCACGGTGGCGCGGATGCGGCGCCGCGAAGCTTCCCAGTCGTGGCGGGCTTTGAGTGGTCAGGGGAAAAAAAGCGCCGGGAGTATTTGCGCGCGCGGCTGCGTTCGACAGAGGATGGCGCCGCCATCGCAGAGATCTATCCCAACCAGGGTTCGGCAGTGCTCAGTTCCGCCACCTGGGCGGAGGGACTGGTGGAGGTGCCGGAGTGTCAAAGAGTGGCCCATGGCCAAACGGTCCGGTTCCTTCCTTTCTCGGATTTGCTTTCCTGAGAAGGTCGCCAGATGAATACCACAGCGGCCGTAAACCGTCTTGCCCATCTTGATACACCGGGCAAGACGCGTATGGCGAACGTATCAGGAAAAGCCGTGATGGTGCGCTCTGCCACGGCGATGGCGCAGGTGCGCAAGCGTTTGGGGATATTGTGTTTGATTATGACTGAGAGCCACAAAAGGCGATGTCCCGGCGGTGGCGCAGATCGCCGGTATTCAGGCGGTCAGGCGTTGTGCCGAACTGGTTCCGTTACGTCATTCGCTATTGCGGAGAATAGCGAGCATTAAGATCGGGTTCAATGCGGCGATCGGCATGCTGAGGGTTTCCGCCACCTGCCGGATCGCTGGCGAGACAGGCGTGGAGATGGCGGCGCTCACGACCTACGATATGCGCAAGGCAGTCGACCTGAAAATGATGATCGGAAGCCCTCCTTTTTAGAGAAAACGGGAGGCAAAAGTGGGGTGTGGCGACATGGCGCTGACTGAGGATCAGTTCATCCGTTACGTGCGGCAGATCTTGCTCGACGAGGTCGGTGCGGAAGGCCAGCAACGGCTGCTCGACGCGCGCGTACTCGTGGTCGGTGTGGGCGGATTGGGCGTGCCGCTCGCGAGCTATCTCGCCGCTGCCGGCGTGGGCACGTTGGGAGTTGCGGACGGCGACAAGATTATGCTCAGCAACCTGCATCGTCAGATCGCTTACACCACGACCGATATCGGAAAGCCCAAGACCGCGCGACTCGCACGGCGTATCAACGAAAACAATCCCGGGGTGCTCGTTACCGAGCATACACGCCTGTGTGCGGATAACATCGCGGAAATCGTGGCTTGTTACGATCTTGTGGCCGACGGCTGCGACAATTTTCCGACGCGCTATCTTGTTAACGCCGCCTGCGTGCAGGCCTGCAAACCTCTGGTGTCCGCGGCGCTATCGAGGTTCACCGGCGAACTCGCTGCATTCGTTCCCGGCGGGGCATGTTACCAATGCGTTTGGCCCCAAATACCGGACCGCAACACGACCCAGGGATGTGTCGAAGGCGGTATTCTCGGCCCGATGGCGGGATTGCTTGGATGCTGGCAGGCACTCGAGGTGTTGAAACAGATACTGAATCTGCCGGCACGGCTCGACAGCGAGATGGTGATCTTTGATGGTCTCGGATATGTGAGCCGTCGGATCCGCTTGCGTCGCAACGATTCATGTTCGACCTGTGGAGAACGCCATGGTACAGATACTTTACTTCGCTCAATTGCGTGAGCGCCTGGGCATGGCGCGGGAGCACTTGGCACTCCCTTCTGGAGTAGAGGATGTGCGCAGCCTGATTGCAGCACTTAGACAACGCGGGGCGCCATGGGGCGAGGTGCTTAGGGACGCGGCACAGGTGCGGATCGCCGTCAACTGCGCGATGGCGAGCGCCGAGACAACGGTGGCGGACGGCGATGAGGTCGCCTTTTTCCCTCCGATGACGGGAGGCTGATCCGATGGTGCGCGTGCAGCATGCAGCGTTTGATGCGGGCGCCGTTTTGGAAGCCTGAGCAAACCACAAAGGGTGAGCGCTGGATCAAGGCGCATGCGGGCAACAAAGTAGCCCTCGAACGCTGGATCCGATAGGTCTCGGGCGTATCGTTTCGGCCTTTCGGTGAAATGTTTTGAAAACTGTCAGGAGAAACCTGAAATGGGTGAGTTCAGTATTTGGCATGGGCTGATTGTCTTGGCAATTGTTTTGCTGATTTTCGGTACCAAAAAGCTTCGCAGTCTTGGCGGCGATCTCGGTGCGTCCATTAAGGCGTTCCAGAACTGCGTGCGAGGGGAGTCGTCCGACGTTGATCTGGAAGAAGGTTCCAGAAGATCTGGGTGCCGGAAAATGAATTAGCTTACGGCGACAACAGGCGCAGTCAACAACGTGTTAAGACGATTCCTGGACAAGCAACGTTGGGTATTTCCGAAAAATATGGAACTGGGTAAGCTAGGTGCAGATGCAGGGATGGGAAGATGCCGCAGCCCGTGTCTGAAAGGCCTGCCGGCATGAATAATCCTGAATCCAACCTTGTCGACCGTTTTGGGCGACGGATCGAATATCTGCGTCTTTCGGTTACCGACCGTTGCGACCTGCGCTGCATGTATTGTTTGCCGAAGAAATCTAATGACTTCGAAGAACGGGAAAACTGGCTTACCTTCGATGAGATTGAGCGCCTGCTTCTCGTGTTTGCGCGACTGGGAATAAACCGCATTCGTCTTACCGGTGGCGAACCGCTGCTACGGCATAACCTAGCGAAGCTGGCGACGCGGCTGCACCGCCTGCCCGGAATCCGGGATATTTCGCTTTCCACTAATGCGACGCAGCTCGGCAAGCATGCCGAGGCGCTCAGGGAGGCAGGCATCACCCGCATCAATGTGAGTCTTGATTCACTTAAGCACGAGCGTTTTGCCCGCATTACCGGGCGTGATTGTCTCGACCGTGTCATCATTGGATTGATGGCGGCGAAAGAGGCCGGATTCGCGCCGATCAAGATCAATATGGTGGCGCTTTCCGGTGTGAATGATGACGAGATCGACGGCATGGTTGAGTTTTGCATGGGCCATGGCTTTGTATTGCGCCTGATTGAAACGATGCCCGTGGGCGAGTCTGGCCGCAACGCTCAATACTTGGATCTACAGCCGAGGAAGCACCAATTGCAGCAGCGCTTTAATCTGGTTGATGGCATTGTGCCGGGCGGTGGACCCGCCCGCTATTTGCAAACGCCGGACGGAAATTTTTCCGTCGGATTCATCACGCCGATCTCGCAACATTTTTGCGCTACTTGCAATCGCGTGCGTTTGACGGTGGACGGGACACTATACATGTGTCTGGGACAGAACGAGAAGTACGAGTTTCGGCCGTTACTGCGCGCGGGTGCCTGCGATACCGAGCTGGTAGCGGCGATCCGGGCCGCAATTGATCTCAAACCGGAGCGGCATGAGTTCCGCGAGATGCCACAGAAGATTGTGCGCTTCATGTCTGCTACCGGCGGTTAGGGCGCGTAAAAAATAACCTATCCTATTTTGGTTCGCCTGCGGGTCCTGCGCCGCGGTGCGATCGTGTAGTTCAGTTCCGCACGCCACCCTCGCTCGCGCTCGGGGGCTGAAGTGGCAGTGCTCACCGTACGGGGGTTGAGCAAGATCTACGGCAGCGGCACGCTCGCGGTAACCGCCCTGCAGGACATCAGCTTCTCAGTGGACGCCGGGGAGCTCATGGCCCTGCTCGGCCCGAGCGGCTCGGGTAAGAGCACGCTGCTGCTGCGCATCAGCCTGATCCTCGAGCCCACTGCCGGTCTTCACGATGCTCGGGGAGGAATAATAAGGTGAAATGGTGCTTGAGCGTTTCTAGATACAATGGTGCTGACTTAAGCGCATTGGCGTCTCCGCTGCGTCTGCTTTCGACGCAGCCGGGTACGCCAGACGTGTCGGGGCTCCTGCAGCCACCGGGTTCGGTGCGGTCGTCGCTTGACGAGGCGCGGTTCCACCCGGTTGGGCCGGTAGGCGAGCCGGCATTGGGCCACTGCGTGCAGCAACGCCGCGGTCCGCTCCTCAAGCGCTCCTCGCGGGCAGTGCCGCAGACTCGTCTCGAAGGTGTTGAGCAGCTGCAAGGTGCCCTTGAAGCTCAGCTGTCGCGGCAACTGCTCACTCATCACCGCAGCCCGTGCCATGACGGTGCGCACGAGGTTGTAGGCGAGGAAGTGCACGGCGATCTCTTTTTCCACCATCTCCGGGGTCTTGCAGCGCAGCACCTCCATCTGCATCACCGCCTTGATGGAGCGCAGGTCAAGCTCCAGGTGCCAGCGGTTCCGGTAGAGACGGAGCAGCTCCTGCTTGTGTACTTCCCGGGGCGAGGTGAAGGTGCTCACCAGCGTATAGCCCCCGATGCGCACCTCGCGAAGGCAAAGGGTCTCGGGCATTTCGGCGTAGGTGGCTTCGTCCATCCACGCCGGACGAGCCGGGCGCTCCCAGCGCGCAAGGTGATCGCGCGCACCGAGGCGGGTGCCGGTGCGGAAGTCCGTGGAGCGGCCCCCATGCTGACGAAACACGACATCCACCCCGAGCGCCAGGAGGGCGGAGATCAGGAAATAGCTCGTGTAGTAGCGATCGGCGATGACGACATCGGCCGGGCGAAATGTGGCCTTCAGGCGCCAGAGGAGTGCCATCTCGCCCGTGCCCTTGCCCGCCCCGGGTCCGACGCCCACTGAAGGACTGCCCCCGAGTTGAGCGAGACGATCGCGACGAGCCGGGCAAGCGGGAATCCACACCCCGGGGCCTGAGAGCACGGTTGCGGAAATCGGTGCTGGTTGGGCCGCGTATCCGGCATCGACACCATGGTCCCGTCGATGAGTTTCACCTCCTGAGCCCCGCCAGCGCCAGGCCTGGGGCGCGGTGCGGCTCAAGGAAGCGCCCACCTCGCGTGCGGCGCGCGCGGGCAACGCGAGCGGCAGTCGGGCGCGGGCCCGACAGTACCCCCCGGTATCGAGGCGCGCGGGAGGCTCCCCCAGGGCCACCCGGGCGCTCAAGCCCCGTGCCACGGCATCCTGGCAGCTGTGATCGGGCGAGAGCACCTGCTCGATAAAAAGCCCCAGGGTCCGAAAGGGACCATAGAGACGCTCCCGATACGGGCCCACTTCCTCACGGATCCAGCGCAGGACGGCGTCTTTCGGGATCACCCGGATCAAAGTGCCCCCAGCCGACTGGGCAAACCGTCTGCGGAAACGCTGAATCTGTGCCAACAGGTGTTCCTTTTTGTTACGATGCATCCGGGCTGATCCTCCATTGTGGTTATCGTGATACGGCGTCAGACACCGTCATGATAACCGAGGAGGGTTCAGCCCTCTTCCTCCTGACCGGAGAACAGATTCCTTAAGTCAGTACCATTGTTTCTAGATAGACGGTAACGGTCAGTGCGTTCGATAACGCTATCAGGCTGAACAAAAATCCAGTGAGCACGCCCATGTCGGCACCGACAAGGGCACCCGGGCGCGTACTTGGTCATAATCTCAATCCATAGCGTCGTGATATTTCGGGGTATGCAACAAGACATCCCAACTCCCCTCTGCGTATCCTCGTGCGCATTCCGGCCCATTCCGGTCACTGATTCCGGCTGCGCAAAGCCGCCATTCGCCTAGGCAGAACCGGGCTTGAGTCCGGCGACGCTGACGGGGTTCAGTCGACAGCGCTTTGAGGCTGACGCACGTAAGGGGATGCCGGAACGGGCCGCCGGAATTCCTTTAGGCCAACCGGGCGAAGCAGGACACCCGGAATCGATCCTCGTGTATACTGGCTCGGCACTCTGATGGAGCCTTGCCCATGACCCTGCCGACCGTCATGGGGTGCAACAGGATCATCTTCCGGTCCCTGTATCAGTAGGAAGCGGCCAGATGTGCCGCTGATCCAAGATCGTGTGGCCAGGGGGCGGGTTCCCCCCCGAGCCGCGGAAAGCTGGGAGAACACCATGAACCACATCGCCGTCGTCCCGGGACTCATCACCATGAGCCTGTTCACGGTGGTCGCATTGGCCCTGGCTTGGCTCAACGACCGCAATCACCGCAAGCATCCGAAGCCGCGTGCAGCGAGATCCCCGCGCAAGGTGTCGACCCGGACGCCCCGCAATCGCGGTACAGTCCCGTCACGATCGCGAAAGTCCCGGGGCGCCCGGACCTGACTCTCATCGATCTCACGCCTGGGCCTGTGACCGTCGGGTTCCTTTAGTCGTGGCGCCAGTAGTGGCGCTTTCCATCACCCGGGCGTCCCATCGCGGTGACGATCGTTGCGATCTGAAGCGGCGCGCCCCGCCTAAGCCGTGCCGTCCGTGACGGTCAGGAGCCGTCGCCCCTTCCGCATTCCCGTCGCGCACCCGGCCTGCCACGCCGTATACGCCCTTCGCCACCGCCATCCCCCGCCGGATCGGCGCCGCCCCGATGTCACTGACCCCTCCTGCGAGCCATGAGTCGTTGCCGCAGCGACCAGCCCGCGCTGGATCCTGACGGACGCTTCCGCACACCGGCGCTGCGGTCCGCCGTCCGCCGGCGCCCCGGTAGATATCACGATCGATGCCCAGGTGTCCGCCCTCCAGTTTTCCTTGGGTGCGGAGCCCTGCGAGACCCCCGCGCTCAGGGTGCTGCGGCGATCCGGGGGAGGGCCGGGACGGCGCCCGCGGCGAGCTCGCGCACGAGCGCGCTGAAGGCCGTCTCGATCCGGCAGGCAAGCGCCTCGAGGTCCTCGCGCCGGGCGACTCCCTGCGAGAGTGCCGCCTCCAGGGCGCGCGTCAGCGCGTGCGCCTGGTCTTCCGGCACGCCGGATTTGCGTAAGGTAGCGTAGTAGGCCAGGGTGTCGAACAGGATGCGCATAATGGATTCTCCTTGCTGATAAGTTGCAGTTGAGGATACGTGCGCCCAAGGCCCGTGTGGGGGATGATCCGTCCCCCGCGGATAAACCCGGCACGCGCGTGCCGGGTTTCCGGATTCGATAAAGCGCCGGGACATGGGCGCGGGAAGGCAGCACAACGTCGCTGCGGTTTTCCGGCAGGCGCCTCAGTAGAGGTACGCATGCCAGCCATAGAGGTAGCCCTGGCACTTGTAGCTGAACCGGGCGTTATTGTCGTCCCAATGCGCCTCGCACCATTTGGAGATGCGGTTGTAGATGGCGGTGTGCGCAAACGCCTGGCGGCCGTTGGGTCCGGTCCACCGGATCGCACGCGGGCTATCGGGCGGCACGCGCACCCACTTCGGATGCGCCCGGTCCCAGGCGGCGTGATCGCGCAACTCCGCCGAGTAGACCGCCTTGGCCTCGGCCACGGCCCAGGCCACGGCCCGGTCGTGATCGTTCTGCTGCACCCGCGCAATCCAGAGGGCGACCCCCGCCACCGCCGCGATCGCAAGCGCCACGGTGAGGCCGACCCGCCGGTAGTTTTGCTTAATCCGCTGCCCGACCTCCTTCGGGATCGACATCGGCCGAGGACCCGGTCCCTGCCCCAGCAGGCGATGCGCTTCCCGCGATTCGCCGGCCACCGTGATGGTACGGTAGAGGCGGTAGGTCTTCTCCGCCCGCTGGATATAGGTCATCCCAACCCACAGCATGATCCCAATCACCGCAAAGGCGACCGTCATGCCGGCATCGCCATAGGTTTCCGCCGCGCCGATCCCGAGCCAGGGTCCGGGCACCATGGCCAGCACCGTGAGCCCCCAGCCCACCAGCAGCTCCCATATTCGACGCCCCACTAAGTACCGATAGAGTTGGCGTTCCTCAGTCGTCAGGTATTTCGTCGTATCGGACATGCATCGTCTCCAGTTGTGGTGATCCGTTCCACTTTCACCCGGACCTGGAAATATGCAACCCGGTACCCCCGGCACCCCGACGGATTGTGAGGTCTGCGGTCTTCAAATTTCAGTCTGGAAGGAATGGACCGGGCACATGATGGACGCAGCCCGGAATCCTCCACCGTGAACGCTCAGGGGGAAAGTGCTAAAGTAGAGAACAGCCAAACAGGATGGGGGGTATCCATGAGCGTCACCACGGCCCTGTTCATTTCGGCGGGCGTGGCGATGACCTCGACATCCTGTAATAGGCGCTCCCGAAGAGAGCTCCGCGGCACCGACGGAGACAGACCATGACCATGACCAAGAACACTGAAGTGCGAATCGCACACATCATAGGCTGGGGCACCCTCGCCGCGATGGGTATTGCGATCGCCTTCGGCGGGGATCGGGCCATCGGGGCCGTCTCCGCCGTGTCTTCTGTCGCAATCCTGGGGTACGTCGGCTATCTCTACCGGAAACACCCCGGGGCGTTCAAAACAAAGTGAGCGCGGGAGGGGCGGATCATGCCCGCCTGTCCCGATGTGCCGACGTTCATCGGATGTGGACCCACCGGTGGATCAAACGGCGACCGGCATCGCGATCCCGTTTCCGTTTTCCCAGGACAATCAGAATTCTGCGTACATCTATTCTGGCGAGCGGCGACGCGCGCCCATTCGGGTGCAGGTCCGCGCATGACCCGGTCGCGCGTCTCTCCCGCCGCCGCAGTGTCCTTAGGCGGCGATATGGAGAGATAAGCGTGCGGGCGGCCCGTTTCCGGACCCATCCGCCGGCGACGCCGGGTCCGCGAAGGCTTGGCGAGGCGCGCGAAGATCGGATGGGGCGCAAAAAATAGGGGGCAGATCCTGCCCGGCATCCCGTTCGGATGTCGGACAGAAGGCAGAGCGCCATCCGCCCCCGGACTGAGATCAGTCCTGATGACGGTCGGTCAGGATCGCAAGGGCGAGCCCCGCGACGATGCCGCCCAGCAGCTGATCCCCGTAGTGCCAGTACACCGCCGACCTCGGAATGTAGAGCCATCCGATCAAGCCGAGCGTCAGTCCGGCGGCGGCGAGCTTCACCAGGTACTTTTTTCCGCCGTCGAGGCCACGGTACCAGCGGACCGGATGCGGGTAGGACTTCTGCGGTTCTTGAGATTCCATGATTCCTCCGTTGTGAGTAACCGGCCACGATGGCCTGAATGCATTGTTCAACACATTCAAAACAACGCAACCTGCCGGTCATCGGTCTCTCGCCGGACGTGGAAATGCAGGGTCGGTCAGGAACGAGAGCGACGGATCCCTGCGATGCCGGCAGCACCGGACAGGGCGCGCGCTGCCATACACGCAGGCCTTTGATCCCATCGCCGGCGTCGATCTCGAGCGTGATGACGGCCCGACCATGCCGGTGGAGCCATTATCGTCGGGACACATTGTTCAATGACGATGGATCGAAGAGACCGAAGACGATGGGTCCGCGATCGCGCGGCATGCCGACCTGCGTCGTGCTGCATACGCGACGGCGACGCAGGGCTTCTGGTCCGTTGCAGTCGGTTCTTGCCGGCCGCGAGCCGATGGCGAGCACGCAAATGCCGGAAGCAGGCTGTCGTCCGAGGATCGGGCTTCACACCCCGGGGATACAGCTCCGCCCGGATATCCCCTACCAGCCGGATATCCCCTACCAGCTGGAAAAAAATGGAGCACAAGATGCGGATGCGGCGGCGCATCGCCAAAAAGCTCGATGAGAGAGAACGGAAGGCGGTGGAGAAATAAACCGCTCCTGGCCGGCGCAGCCTGCACCCGATGGATGGCCCGGCGGCGCTCGCGTGTGTAGTGCTTGAGCGTCGATCGGGTTCAGTCTGCGCCAGCCTTGATCTGGTCGAGGTAGTCCGACCACTGCTGCATCATCTTGTGCCGCTTGAGCAGGTGTGCTGTACGGTTGTAGGCGCGCCCGTTCGGGTCACGCACGGTATGGGCGAGCTGGTGTTCAATGTAGTCGGGGCGCACGTCAAGGACTTCATCGAGGATGGTCCGCGCCACGGCGCGGAAACCGTGACCGCTCATCTCCTCTTTGCCGATCCCCAAGCGCCGCATGGCGGCGAGAATCGCGTTATCGCTCATCGGGCGCGCTGCGCTGCGGGCACTCGGAAAGACAAAGCGCCCGTGCCCGGTGAGCGGTTGCAGTTCGCGCAGGATCTCCACGGCTTGACGGGAAAGAGGGACAATGTGCGGGGTGTTGGTCTTGGTCGCGGTGTAGCGCCACTCTCGCGCGTCCAGATCGATGTCGGCCCATTCGGCCTTGCGTAGTTCACCAGGGCGCACAAAGACGAGCGGGGCAAGGCGCAGGGCGCAGTGCACGGTAAACGTGCCCTGGTAGCCGTCCATGATCCGCAGGATTTCAGCAACCCGTTTCGGCTCGGTGGTCGCGGCAAAGTGCTTACCCTTCACAGGAGGCAGCGCGCCGCGCAGGGCGGCGGAAGGATCGCGTTCGGCGCGGCCGGTAGCGACTGCGTAGCAGAAGACCTGCCTGCAGTTGGCAAGCGCCCGATGCGCAGTCTCCAACGCTCCGCGCTCCTCGATGCGGCGCAACACCGCCAGCAGATCCGGCGCGGCGATTTCGGCAACGGGTCGCCCGCCGATCCACGGAAATATGTCGCGCTCGAAACGGCGGATAATGCGGTCGGCGTGATTCGCCGCCCATGTCGGTGCGCGCTTTTCATACCACTCCCGCGTAATTGCCTCGAAACTGTTTGCTGCGCGGTCGGCACGCGCAGACTTCTGCGCCTTGCGGGTGGCGCTGGGATCGATGCCATCCGCCACGAGTTTGCGCGCCGCGTCGCGCCGTTCGCGCGCGACTTTCAGGCTCACGTCCGGATAGGTGCCGAGAGACAACAGTTTTTCCTTGCCGTTGAACTTGTAGCGGAAGCGCCACCACTTCCCCCCGGGCGGGGTAATGAGCAGGAACAGGCCGCGTTCGTCAAAGAGCTTGGTGGGTTTCTCGCCGGGCTTTGCGTTGCGAAGTGCAGCTGTGGTCAGAGCCATAAGTGGGGTAACTCCTTTTCAGATTGTGGAGTTACCCCGCAGAGTTACCCCACTTCAGGACTGGATGCTATCGGATGATGTTACCCCTTATCGGATAAAAAACCCAAGAAAAAGGCCGCTCTCGGCGGCCTTCAGGATGTTGTTGGATGTCGTTGGATTAGTTAATGGTGGAGGCGGCGGGAATCGAACCCGCGTCCGCAAGTCCTCCGCCGTCCGGTTCTACATGCGTAGTCTGTTATCGTTTTCGCCTGCCGTCTCCCAACAGACAGGGTGTCGACAGGTTTAGCCTGCTTCGATTTAGCGCAGACCCAACAGGCACGGGGCTACGCGATCCTGTGTGATCGACCTCTCAGTCCGGCCCACAGGCGAAACGCGGGTGAGAGGTTAGCGGGGATTAAGCCGCTAAGGCGTAGTTGTCGTCGTTGGCAACTATTGGTTTGCAGCTGGTTTTACGAGGAACTCTGCACCTCGGCATGCTCCGGAGGTTTCGCGACCCACGTCGAAGCCGTGTCGCCCCCAAGGAATCTGATACAAACACCACGCGCACGATGCTCGATCTGCGCCTGATCTTGATTGCCAAATCATAGCATAAACCGGCAATTTTCCTCTGCCGATTCTACAAATAGGGGCTAGTTAGCGGGATTTCAAGGCCCGCTGTGCCTCGCGCTCCGATTCGCGCTCCTTGAGGGTCGCGCGCTTGTCATGCTGCTGCTTGCCCTTGGCCAGCCCGACTTCGAGTTTAGCTCGGCCGCGCTTCCAGTATAGCGACAATGGTACGAGCGTATACCCCTTGCGTTCCACGGAGCCGATAAGCCGGCTGATTTCTTCGGCGTGTAGCAGCAGCCTGCGGGTACGCGTCGGATCGGGATGGACATGGGTGGAAGCCGAGGCGAGTGGTGAAATATGGGCGCCGAAGAGATAGACCTGACCGTCCTTAACGATGACGTAGCTTTCCTTCAGCTGTACGCGGCCGGCGCGCAGACTTTTTACCTCCCAGCCTTCCAGTGAAAGTCCGGCTTCGTATTTGTCCTCGATGAAGTAGTCGTGCCATGCCTTTTTGTTCTGGGCAATGGTGCTCGAGGCGGATTTTTCCGGTTTTTTGGTCATGGATGGGACTTCAGGAGCGATATGAACCGATCATGGTATCGTATAATAACAGGCAGCATGGGGCCTATTTTGAGACCACTCACCTGGTAAATATGAAATGGCGCGGATAAGGGCGGCCAGGTCCGCGCATGGACTGTGGTCTTCTTCCCGGAGATTTGTCCTTGCCGCAGCCGGATTTACCATCAGTCTCAACAATATCTGGCAGTTCCCCTATCACGTCGTGCAGTACGGCGGCGGCGCTTTCATCACGGTCTACGTGATTTTCATGTTTTTGCTCGGGCTGCCGCTATTTACCGCCCAGCTGATGCTGGGGCGGCTCGGGCGGTTATCCCCGGTCAATACCATGCATGACCTGATCCGGCGCACGCGGCGGTCCCGTGCCTGGCTGATCCTGGGCATGCTGATTGTAGCCTCGGGACTTCTGATCCTGTCCTGGTACAGCGTCATTGCCGGCTGGCTTCTGGCTTACCTCGTGCGGTCGGTAGCCGGTCTACTGAAGAATCTCAGTGCCGATTCCGCGGCGAGCGACTTCTCTGCCTTCGTCAGCAATCCGGAGAGGCAGCTTTTCTGGCACAGCCTGTTCATGGTGATGACCATGACCGTCGTGATACGCGGTGTACGCCACGGTCTGGAGGCCGTTTCCAGGCTGGTCGTGCCGGTTCTGCTGGTACTGCTGGCCGTCCTTGCCGTATACGCCGTATTCAACGGCGATATCGTGCACACGGTGGCGTTCTTTGTGACGCCGGATTTTCTCAAACTGTCCGGGCAGGGCATCCTCACTGCGCTCGGCGACACATTTTTCAGCCTTGGTCTTGGGGCTGGCGCCATGATGATGTACGGGGCCTACGTGCCGAACCGCACCTCGATCGCGCGTGCCGCGACCGTCGTGGTACTGATTGACATCGCGGCGACGGTTACGGCCGGCATGGTCATCCTGCCGGTACTCTACGCCGCGGGCGCGACCCCGACGCAGGGGCCGGCACTGGTGTTCCGGGCGTTGCCGGTGTCGTTCGATGTGTTGCCTCTGGGCGGACTGATGGAGACCGTGTTTCTAGTATTCCTGGTGCTCGTGGCCTGGATGTCGAGCATTGCGCTGGCGGAACCCGCGGTGACCTGGCTCATCGAGAGCCGGGGCATGACGCGGCTCAGGGCGGGTATTGTGAGCGGTATCGGCTCATGGCTGCTCGGCATCGTCACAATACTCTCCTTGAGCGAGTGGAAGTTCTCCTTCCGTTTCCTGGGCCTCACCGAATCGTTCGGACTGTTCGATATTCTGCAGATCCTCACGTCGGGTTTCATCATGCCTCTGATCGGAGTGCTGTCTGCGGTATTCGCGGCCTGGGTGCTGTCGACAGCGATGACGCGGGAGGCGCTTTCCGTGCGGTCACGTTGCACTTATGATGCATGGTTGTGGCTTACGCGCCTGGCTGTTCCTGTCTGGCTGCTGATCGTCGCCTTCAACATGCGGATATTTCTGTGACGACCATACACAAGAGCGCTCTGCTGCCGTATAGCGCCGCAGAGATGTATGTGCTGGTGGCCGACATCGAGGCCTATCCCCAGTTCTTGCCGTGGTGTGGCGGCGCCCGCGTTCTCAAGCGCGAAGGCGACAGCGTCACGGCGGCGATCGACATCGACTACGGCGGCATTCACAAAACGTTTACCACGCGCAACGACGGGCGCCCTGTGGAGCTGATGGAAATGCGTCTCGTCGAAGGTCCTTTCCGACATCTCCTCGGCCATTGGCGCTTCACACCGCTGGACGAGCGCGCCTGCAAGGTATCCTTCGACCTGGAATTCGAGTTTTCCAGCAGGATGCTGGGTCTGGTGGTCGGTCCGGTGTTTCAACACATTGCCAACGGAATGGTCGACAGCTTCCGCGTGCGCGCAGTGCAGTTGTATGGCAGGCGATGAATCGGTTCACGCGGAGGTGGCATATGCTGCCCCTGCGCATCAATGGCTGATCGCGGTCGCGGTTGCGCCTCTGACTAGCGTGCTGGCAGCTATCCAGCAGAGCGGAATTCTGCGGTGCTGCCCGGAAATCGATCTCGCGCGCAATGCAGTGGGCATATTCGGAGAGATCGTGTCCTTGACGGACATTGTGCGCGCGGGCGATCGGATTGAAATCTACCGCGCCCTGCGGGTGGACCCGAAAGCTGCCCGGCGGCACCGGGCAAGACTTCAGCGGCCTACCAACCGCCGTACCGTCTGAGCGTAACGGTCTTCAGGACGAGGAGGTGTGCGTGGCCGGCAACGGCCCGGGCTGCTTCCCTGCCTTGAGATCGGCTGGTGCCAGATCCCCCTCGGCATTCGTCAGCACGTCCCCCTTGAAAAACAGCGTGAGCCGGTGCTGAACCGGCTTTCCGCCCATTTTGGCGACCGAATTGTAATAGTCCCAGCGCCCCGGGTTGAAAGGATCCCGGACAAGCGGTGTGCCCAAGACGAATCTGACCTGGCGCTTCGTCATACCCAGCCTCAGCTGGGCGATTTCGTGACTGGTCACGACGTTTCCCTGCGGGACGCTGATCCTGAACTCGGAAAAACAGCCGCTCAGCGTGCTGCCAATGAGTAGCAGCAAGACAACGATAACTATTCTCATTTTGGATTTGGAGCCAAGTGTTTTAAACTTCCGGCATGATAGCCCAGCGCGATGATATATTCACCGCGCGGCTGTATCCAATGTGCATCCGGGGGCCAACCATGTCGGACAGTGTCGATCTCAAGAAGGCAGGACTGAAGGCTACCCTTCCGCGGCTCAAGATCCTCAGCATCCTGGAGGAAGCGCAGGAGCGGCATATGTCGGCCGAGGATGTCTACAAGTCGCTCCTCGAATCGGGCGAGGAGGTGGGTCTGGCGACCGTCTACCGCGTGCTGACGCAGTTCGAGGCGGCGGGGCTCGTGATCCGCCATAATTTTGAGGGCGGAAGGGCGGTGTTCGAGCTGAATCAGGGGCACCATCACGATCACATGGTCTGCGTGGAATGCGGCAAGGTATTCGAGTTCTACGATCCAGCCATCGAGGCGCGGCAGCGCAAGATCGCCGAAAAGGTCGGATTCATCATGGAAGAACACTCCCTGTATATCTACGGCACCTGCGAAGGCATGAAGAAGAGCGGAGTCTGCTCAAAGAAAGGCCGGACCACCAACGCAGCCTGAAATGCCGGAATTCCGCCGTCATGGCTGCTTGAGTTCGAGGAGCACCGCAACCTCGTCGCAGTTGTTGTACTTGTAGCACTTTACGCATACCGACCACACCTTCTCCGGCAGCGAGCCCATGGAGACGGTCTTGAATCCGAGCTTGTGGAAAAATTCGGGCACGTAGGTCAGCGCCATCACACGGCGCAGTCCGATCTTTCGGGCTTCGGCAATTATGCGCTGTACCATGAGGCGCCCGAGGCCGCGGCGTTCGTAGGCTGCATCCACCACTAGGCTGCGGACCTCGCCCAGATCCTCGGTGAATATCTCGAGGGCCCCGATCGCCACCACGCGGTGGTCGATTTCGATGACGAAGAAATCTCGCAGGTGGCGGTACAGCTCGCTCATCGTACGCGGCAGCAGGTTGCCTTTAGCCGCGTATATTTCCAGCAGGTGATGAATGGTGGGCACGTCGGCAATCGCCGCCGCGCGTATGTTCGGGATGTCCGCGCCGGGAATGATCGGAAGCGGGAGCGATTCAGGCTGATGCACGGTCAAGCATGTCCGTAGCGAGTGCCAGGGTCTGGCGTGTGATCTCCATACCACCCAGCATGCGCGCGATTTCTCTGACGCGCTCCTTTTCCGGGAGGGCGGCGATGCGCGTGATGGTGAGGCCATCCTGGGTGCGCTTGCTGACCTGCATGTGATGATTGCCCTGCGCCGCGACCTGGGGCAGGTGGGTGATGCATATGACCTGACGCTGTGTTCCCAGTGCCCGCAGCTGCAGGCCGACAACTTCGCTCACGCCGCCTCCTATGCCAACGTCCACCTCGTCAAATATCAGGGTGGGTATGCGGCCGATGCGCGCCGTCGCCACCTGCAGAGCCAGACTGATACGCGACAGCTCTCCGCCCGAAGCTACCTTGCTCAATGGCCGCGGCGCCTGTCCGGCGTTGGCGCTGACCAGGAATTCCGCCTGCTCGAGCCCGGTCGCGGTCGCCTGGCTGTCGTCCAGCCCGGCCAGCCTGATCTCGAATTCGCCTCCCGGCATCCCCAGGCCCTGCATCTGTTTCCGCACCTCACCCGCAAGGCGCTTCGCGGCAGTCTGGCGGGAAGCAGAAACGGAGCGGGCAATCTCGAAATACGCCGCGCGTGCCGATGCCAGATCGCGATCGAGCGTTTCCAGGTTTACGTCATGGTTCTCGATATCGCCGAGCTCCGTGGCCAGCCGCTCAAGGACATTCGGCAGTTCCTCGGGGCGCACTTTGTGCTTGCGGGCAAGATCGTGCACAGCGGCAATGCGCTGGTCAATCCAATGCAGGCGCTGGGGGTCGAGCTCCAGGTTGTCGAGATACTGATGCAGCTGGCTCGCGGCTTCATCTATCCGGATGGCAGCCTCGCCCAACAGGGTCATGATTGCCCCGAGCCTGGCATCGTGCTCGCTGAGCGCCTCCAGACGGCCGATCGCCTGGGCGAGCGACGGTGCCAGGGCGATCTGGTCATCATCAAAGAGGGAGTTCGAGACCGCCTGCGCGCCCTGAAGGAGCTCGCTTGCGTTGGCCAGACGGGCATGTTCTTCCTCAAGCTGCGCAATCTCGTCGGCACCGAGGTCCAGGGCACGCAGCTCGCTCACCTCGTGCCGCAGCAACTCCAGCCGCTGATTGCGGTCCGAACCCTCACGGCTCATCGCATCGCGCCGCGACCGCAGTGATCTCCAGCGGGCATGGCAATCCGCCAGGCGGGCAAGATCCGCGGTGAGACCGGCGTAGTCGTCCAGGATCTGGCGCTGCACATCCCGCCGCAGCAGCGACTGATGCTCATGCTGGCTGTGGATGTCGACGAGGTGTTCGCCAAGCTCACGCAGCATTTGCAGGGGCACGGGACGGCCGTTGATGTAGGCGCGCGACGGCTTGCCCGACTCGATGACGCGACGCAGCACGCATTCCTCGTTTGTGTCCGCGGTGAGGTCGTGATCGTCGAGCCAGCGTGAGGCATCCTGGCGCGCGTGCAGTCCAAAGGTGGCCGACACCTCGCTGCGGTCGCAGCCCTGGCGTATGGCCGCCGCGTCGGCGCGCCCGCCAAGGGCAAGTGCCAGTGCGTCGACGAGGATCGACTTTCCCGCTCCAGTCTCGCCCGTGACGACGGTCAGCCCCGGGCCGAGCTCGAGCTCGAGACTGTGAATGATCGCGAAGTCGCGGATGAGCAGTTCGCGCAGCATGCTAGAAATTCTCGCCCCAGCGCAGCTTGGTGCGCAGCACATCGTAGTGGCTGTGGTCGGACGGGTGGATCAGCGTAACCGGATGGTCGGAACGGCGCACGCAGATGCGGTCATGGTCCTGGAGCGCATGTCCCATCTGGCCGTCGAACGTCAGGAACGCGCTTTGATTGCTCGAATTGATCATCACGATCTCTACGCGGCTGCTGCTGTTGATTGCCACCGGCCGGTGGCTGAGGGTATGCGGGCAGATCGGCACGAGCACGAGCGCCGGCAGCGTCGGGTGCAGTATCGGTCCGCCGGCGGACAGCGCGTAGGCAGTCGATCCGGTGGGTGTGGCGACGATGATGCCGTCACCGCGCGTGCTGCTCACGAACTCCCCGTCGACATGCACCTCGAATTCGATGAGACGCGCCAGCTGGCCCTTGTTGACGACCACGTCATTCAGCGCGTTCGCCGTATGCACGACCCGGTCCTCACGCCGCAGTTCGACATTCAGCATGATGCGCTGCTCGCTGCGGAAGTCTCCGTCCAGCACCGACGCCAGGCTGTCCAGCACGCTATCCTTCGGGATGTCGGTGAGAAAGCCGCGGCGGCCGAGGTTCACGCCGATGAGAGGGACTGCTTGAGGCGCGAGGCGGCGGGCCACGTTCAGCATCGTGCCGTCGCCGCCAATGATGATCGCGAGGTCCACGGCCCGGGCGATTTGGTCCGGTGCCGCGGTGCGGGTGGCCGCCGATGCAAGCAGGCCGGCAGTGGTTTCTTCCAGGACGATGTCCAGGCCACGGGCACGCAGAAAGTCGTAGATTCGCTCGAGGACTTCCTTGACGGACCGGTCCCCGGACTTGCTGAACAGTCCGACAGTCTTGATGGTTCTCGCCAGGATTCGCTCGTCTTTGGGCATCGCTCGGGGTCCGGTGACTGACGATAAACTATCATGGCGCGATGGAGCCGCCAAAACCGGCTTTTAGGCCGATCGCCAGATCGGGCCTGTCATGGGTCCCGGCTGGTCCGAGGCGGTATGGGGGGCAGATTTGACAAGCCACACGCAGGTTGACAGCTTCCATTTAGCACTCTAGCATTCAGAGTGCTAGATTGGAGTGAACTTTGTGCAAATGGCTTTGAGTCCCCGCGCGGAGGTTCTGCTTAAAGCGCTGATTGAAAGGTATATTTCCGACGGGCAACCGGTCGGTTCGCGCACGCTTTCCAAGCAGGCAGGGCTCGACCTCAGTCCAGCCACTATCCGTAATGTGATGGCGGACCTCGAGGATCTCGGGCTGATCCGTTCGCCGCATACCTCGGCGGGCCGTGTTCCAACGGCACTGGGTTACCGAATGTTTGTCGACAGCCTGCTCACGGTGCGGCCGCTCGACAGCTCCGAAATCTACCGTCTGGGAGACGAGTTGTCCTACGACGGTGATCCCATGCATCTGATGGAATCGGCCTCGTCGCTGCTCTCCCAGGTAACGAAGCTTGCCGGGATCGTGCTGGTACCGAGACAGGAAGAGGCCTTCCGGCAGATCGAGTTTCTGTCGCTGCCCGCCGCCGACCGGGTATTGGTCATCCTGGTCACCCGCAGCGGCAGGGTTCATAACCGCGTGATCAAGGTGGACCGGCGCTATTCTCCCGCCGAACTGGTGGAGGCCGCGAACTGCTTCAACGACAGGTATTCCGGCCGCCCGCTGAGAGAGATCAGACGCAGCCTGCTTGCGGATCTGCAGTCGGATGGCGATGAGATGCAGCGTGCGGTAAAGAATGCCACCGACATGGCGCGCCATGTATTTGCGGATGGAGACAGCGGCGAGCCGGATCTGGTGGTGAGCGGGGAGTCGAACCTGCTGAAAATTCCCGATCTCGGCGACGTCGAGAAGTTGCGCAAGCTCTTCGAAACGTTTACCGCCAAGCGCGACCTGCTGCATCTGCTGGACCGGAGCATGCATGCCGACAGCATCCAGGTGTTCATCGGCAGTGAATCCGGATACCAGGCGCTAGATGAATGCAGCGTGGTCATGGCGCCGTATCAAGCGGACGGGCGCGTGGTGGGAACGGTCGGGGTCATCGGTCCCACGCGCATGGCCTACGACCAGGTCATCTCGATTGTGGATGTCACCGCGCGCCTGCTGGGGGGTGTTCTCAGCACCGAGGCGCGTTGACCGGCCGCAGCCGTCACGGCTTGAAAGCCTGTTTGGCGGTCCCCATTGGTGACGGACTATAATTGCGGCTTTAACCGCCGCAGCGATATGGAGTCATACCAGCTACATGAGTCAGAAGAACCCCATTGAAACCGATGTCCAGGCCGGAAATGCCCCGGAAGCAGCCACGGTCGGCGCGCAGCCAGCCGCCGGACCGGCGCAAGCGGGTGCGGTCGAGGTGTCTGGCCTGCAGTCGGAGCTTGACGCGGCCCGCAGGGAGGCGGCGGAGAACCTCGACAAATTCCTGCGTGCCAGGGCGGAGACGGAAAACGTCCGCCGGCGTGCTGAGACGGATGTCGCGAATGCCCATAAATACGGTATCGAGCGCTTTGCCCTCGAGATGCTGGCCGTGAAGGACAGCCTGGAGCGCGCTCGTGCCGTGGACGTCGTGGGCCAGCCCGGCGAAAGTGTGGAGCGGCCCCTGATGCAGAAAATGGTCGAAGGCCTCGATCTCACGCTGAAGCTCATGGATGCCATTTTCCAGAAATTCTCGATTACCGTGGTGGATCCGCAAAAGGGCGAGAAATTCGACCCGGAACGCCACCAGGCCATGAGCATGGTCGAGTCGGCGGACGTGCCGGAGAATCATGTTCTGGCTGCCGTGCAGCGCGGCTATCTGCTGCACAACCGGCTGCTGCGCCCGGCGATGGTCGTGGTGGCAAAACGTTCCGGATCATAACAAGGAAAGCAATTGAAAAACGTCGATTACCCCCCCACCTATTGCCTTGAGACACGGTAATCATACCGGGAACAAGGTTATTGCGAGGATTGTACAATGGCAAAGATTATCGGCATCGATTTGGGCACTACTAACTCCTGCGTGGCCGTCATGGAGGGGGGTAAGCCGCGCGTCATCGAGAACAGCGAAGGCGACCGTACCACGCCGTCGGTGGTTGCGTTTACCGCAGACAATGAAGTGGTGGTGGGCCAGGTGGCCAAGCGCCAGGCAATCACCAACCCCGCCAATACGCTTTACGCGGTGAAGCGCCTGATCGGCCGCAAATTCGAGGACGAAGTGGTCCAGCGCGACGTCAAAATGGTCCCGTACCGGATCGTCAAGGCTAAAAACGGCGATGCCTGGGTGGAAGCCAAGGGCAAGGCCATGGCACCGCCGGAAATTTCGGCGCGCGTGCTGCAGAAGATGAAGAAAACGGCTGAGGACTACCTGGGCGAGGAGGTCACCGAGGCGGTGATTACCGTCCCGGCCTATTTCAACGACTCGCAACGCCAGGCCACCAAGGATGCCGGCAAGATCGCCGGCCTGGAAGTCAAGCGCATCATCAACGAACCGACCGCGGCGGCCTTGGCGTTCGGCATGGACAAGAAGGAAGGCGACCGCAAGATCGCGGTCTATGACCTCGGTGGCGGCACCTTTGACATCTCCATCATTGAAATTGCCGAGGTCGACAAGGAGCACCAGTTCGAGGTTCTTTCCACCAACGGGGACACCTTCCTTGGGGGCGAGGATTTCGACAAGCGCATCATCGACTATCTTGTCGATGAGTTCAAAAAGGACAACGGCGTCGATCTGCACAAGGATCCGCTTGCGCTGCAGCGCTTGAAGGACGCGGCGGAGAAGGCCAAGATCGAACTGTCGTCGAGCCAGCAGACGGAGGTGAATCTGCCGTACATCACTGCCGACGCCAGCGGGCCCAAGCACCTCAACATCAAGCTGACGCGCGCCAAGCTCGAGAGCCTGGTGGAGGATCTGGTTGCCCGTACGGTGGAACCTTGCAAGATCGCGCTGAAGGACGCCGGCCTTAAGGCTAGCGAGATCGACGACGTGATCCTGGTGGGCGGCCAGACCCGCATGCCCAAGGTGCAGGAAGCGGTGAAGGATTTCTTCGGACGCGAACCGCGCAAGGACGTCAATCCGGATGAAGCTGTGGCGATCGGAGCGGCGATCCAGGGCGGGGTGCTGGGCGGCGAGGTCAAGGACGTATTGCTGCTGGACGTGACACCGCTGTCGCTCGGTATCGAAACCATGGGCGGAGTGATGACCAAGCTCATCCAGAAGAACACCACGATTCCGACCAAGGCGTCACAGGTGTTCTCTACGGCCGACGACAACCAGACGGCGGTGACCGTGCATGTACTGCAGGGCGAGCGCGAAATGGCGAGCGGCAACAAGTCGCTGGGACGGTTCGATTTGAGTGATATTCCGCCGGCGCCGCGCGGTGTTCCGCAGATCGAAGTTACCTTTGATATCGACGCCAACGGCATCCTGCATGTTTCGGCCAAGGACAAGGCGACCGGCAAAGAGAACAAGATCGTGATCAAGTCGAGCTCCGGCCTATCCGAGGGCGAGATCGATCGCATGGTCAAGGATGCGGAGGCCCATGCCGAGGAAGACCGCAAGGCGCATGAGCTGGTCGATGCGCGCAACCGTGGCGAAGGGTTGATCCATAGCGTGCGCAAGTCCATGAAGGAGATGGGTGACAAGATTCCTGCATCGGACAAGGAAAGGATCGAGGCGGCGATTCGGGACCTCGAATCCGTAGTCAAGAACGATGACAAGGATGCCATCGAGAGCAAGTCCCAGGCGCTTGCTGAAGCAAGCCATAAGCTGGCTGAGCAAATGTACGGTCAGGCGGGCTCCCAGGCCCAGGGCGAAGAGCCGGGTGGCGCCGCCGGAGGCGGGGCCGAGTCTGCGGCGGCAGCGAAGGACAACGTCGTGGACGCGGAATTCGAGGAAGTGAAGGACAACAAGGGCAAGAAGTAACCGGAGTCAGCGGCTGTGTGGGGCGCGGTGGACGGAACCTCGGTTTCGCCGCCGCGCCCTTTGCCGTGGGCGATGCGGCTGCCGGCCGCGGCGAACGGCCGCATCCCGGTCCGCAATACTGCTGTGGCCTGAAGGGGCCGGCACGGCGGCGGACCGCACCCGATTCCGGGCAGCGGAAATAAAGAGGCCCGGACCTGTCCGGGGCGGGATCACTTAGCAACATCAGGCCATGTCGAAACGCGACTATTACGAAGTTCTAGGGGTGCCGCGCAACACATCCGAGGCGGACATCAAAAAGTCCTATCGCCGTCTGGCGATGAAATATCACCCGGACCGCAACCCGGGTGACGCGAGCGCCGAGGCGAGTTTCAAGGAAGCAAAAGAGGCCTACGAGGTTCTGAGCGACGCGCAGAAGCGCGCGGCCTATGATCAGTTCGGTCATGCCGGAGTCGATCCGAGCGCGGCGGCAGCTGGCCGTGCGGGCGGCTTTTACGGTGCCGGCGCGGGCGCCAATTTTGCCGACATCTTCGGCGACGTTTTCGGCGACATTTTCGGGGGCGGAGGGCGCACGCGCGGCAATCAGACCTTTCGTGGCGCGGACCTGCGTTACAACCTTGAGCTCGGCCTGGAAGAGGCGGTGCGCGGAACCGAGATGCGCATACGTGTACCTTCGCTGGAAACCTGCGAGACCTGTCATGGCAGCGGTGCGCGCACCGGGACGAGCCCCACGACCTGCCCGACCTGCGGCGGGCATGGCCAGGTACGCATGCAGCAGGGATTTTTCTCCATCCAGCAGACCTGTCCAAACTGTCGCGGCAGCGGCAAGATCATCAGCTCGCCCTGTCCCGATTGCCATGGTCAAGGGCGGGTCAAGCATATGAAGACCTTGTCGGTGAAAGTGCCTGCCGGAGTCGATGAGGGCGACCAGATTCGTTTGGCCGGAGAGGGCGAGGCGGGGGAGAACGGCGGCCCGTCCGGCGATCTCTATGTCCAGATACGCCTGAAGGAGCACCCGATCTTCAAGCGCGATGGGGATGACCTCCATTGCGAGATGCCCGTGAGCTTTGCCACGGCGACCCTAGGCGGTGAAGTGGAGGTCCCTACCCTCAATGGGCGCGCCACGCTCAAGATTCCAGCGGGCACCCAGAGCGACAAGGTTTTCCGGCTGCGCGGCAAGGGAGTGACCAATGTGCGCTCAGGCAGTGTCGGTGACCTCTATTGCCATACGAGCATCGAGACGCCTGTCAATCTGACCAAGCATCAGAAGGAACTGCTGGAAGAGTTCGATTCGCTGGTGCGTGCCGGCGGCTCGCGCCACTATCCGCGCGAGCAGTCGTGGATGGACAAACTCAAGAGTTTCCTCGGATAGCGGCATTGCGAAGTTGCGGAATAATTCCGGTCGGCCGCGCGTCCTGAAATCCGGCGACCTCTTTCCAAACCATAGCGAACGCGAGGACAAACCATGTCAAATCGGCGCAAGGTCACCGGCTCTGTCAGCGCCGGGCGGCGCAAGGTGCTCGGGGGGCTGGCAGCGGCCAGCGGACTGGTCGCCCTCGGGACGGAACGCGTGGCGCTCGCCGGGTCCGGCGGCGGCAACGATCTCATATTTCCCGGCCAGCGTCCCCATAACTTCGTGGTATTCCAGTTCAATAAGGCAGACCCGTCGTACCAGGAGCACGTGCTGTTCTCGGTGAGCGCGGTACTGCGGAAATTCGGCGATGACGTGCGGATCGTGGTGACGGCGTTCGGTCCGGGGATCCATATCCTGCTGAAGAAGCCGCTGCGCCCCGTTTCCAAGTTCATCCGCGATTCCGTCTCCAGCCTCAACGACTACGGGGTGGAGTTTCATGCCTGCGGCAATACGCTCAAGGCACTGAAACTCACGAAAGCCGCGATCCTGCCGTTCGCCAAGTACGTGGATTCGGGCGCGGTGGATCTGATGGAACTGCAAAAGCGCGGTTACGCCTATATTAGCCTGTGATCCTGGGCCGGCCCGAAGGCATGGAACTTCGTCATCCGGAGCTGTCCAAATTGGAGTCCGCCGGCCACCCCCGCACCGGTGCGCGAAGGATGTGCCATGCTCATTTCCAAACCGCCGCGGATCCAGTCATCCGAGGTCACCGACGAGACCGCATATAACGGTCGGCGCCGGTTTCTTGCCTCCGTTACGGCCACGGCCGCGGCGCTGCTCCTGACTGACCAGGCTGCCGCGGATCCCGCTCCGGCTTCAGAACTGCCCGGGCTGCTGCCGGCGCACCCCGGTCCCTTCAGCACGAAAGAGCGTCCTACGCCGTACCGGGACATCACGCATTACAACAACTTCTACGAATTCGCGACCGACAAGTATTCTCCGGCGACACTGGCTGCGAGTCTGGTGACGCGCCCCTGGACGGTCACCGTCGACGGTGCGGTGAGGCGGCCCGGAACGTACGGCATCGACGAACTCATCCGCAAGAATCCGCTGGAGGACCGCATCTACCGGTTTCGCTGCGTCGAAGGTTGGTCGATGGTGATCCCCTGGGTCGGATTTCCGCTCAACCGCCTGATCCGTCAGGTCGAACCTACCGGCAATGCGAAATACGTGAAATTCGTGACACTTTATGACCCCAAGGAAATGCCGGGTCAGCGCACCGATATCCTGCACTGGCCGTATGTCGAGGGGCTGCGCATGGACGAGGCCATGCATCCCCTGACCATACTGGCAGTAGGTCTTTACGGCCGGGCGCTTCCCAACCAGGATGGGGCGCCGGTTCGGCTGGTGGTGCCCTGGAAATACGGCTTTAAGAGCATCAAGTCCATCGTGCGGATCAGCTTTGTCGAAAAGCAGCCGCTTACCACCTGGATGCGGGCCGTGCCGTCCGAATACGGCTTCTATTCCAACGTCAACCCGCACGATGATCACACGCCCTGGAGCCAGGAACGCGAGCGGCGCATCGGGGATTTTTTCAAACGTCCGACCCTGCTGTTCAACGGCTATGCCGAGCAAGTGGCGCAGCTGTACCGGGGCATGGATCTCAACAAGTACTATTGACGCATGACCCCGGAGCGTATTCTCTGGCTGAAGCGTGCAGTGTTCGCGGGCTGTCTGCTGCCGCTCGCGGTCCTGGCCGCGGAAGCGCCGCTCCAGGATCTCGGTGCCAATCCGATTGCGGCAGTCGAGCATTCGACCGGCCGCTGGACGCTGATATTCCTGCTTGTCACGCTCAGCGTGACCCCGCTGCGCCGCCTCACGGGGGCGTACTGGCTGCTCCGCTTCCGGCGCATGTTCGGACTGTACGCGTTTTTCTACGCCTGCCTGCATGTCCTGGCGTACGTGGTGCTCGACCAGTTTTTTGACTGGACCGCAATGGCGCGCGACATCGTCAGGCTACCGTTCATGACCGTGGGATTTGCCAGTTTCGTGCTGTTGGTTCCCCTGGCGCTGACTGCCAGCAACGCCATGGTGCGGCGACTGGGCGCCAGGCGCTGGCAGGCCTTGCACCGGCTGGTGTATGTGATCGCGATCGGTGGCGTGCTTCATTACCTGTGGCTGGTGAAGCTCGACAGAACCGAGCCGGACATCTATGGTGCAATCCTGGCGGCGCTGCTTGCGTTCCGGATCATCGCGGCCCTGGGACGCATCGCCCGGCGCGTCCCGGGCAGCCGAGCGCCGCGACTGCCCGCCGACGGCGCTCAGTGACCGGCGACAGTCCGGTCGCCGGCCCCGGCGTTCTTTCTCCCGAAGAAGTTTCTTAGTACATTGGCCGCGTCCGCTGCCGGTGCGATCCGTCCGGCGCTGCGCACTGCTGCTTTCGGCGCCGGATTGCCGGCTTAGTGCTCCGGTTGCGGACTTGTCCAACCTGCCACGGGAACGAACGAATGATGAGGATAGCGATAACCGGCGCCAGCGGCCGCATGGGACGCAGTCTGATCGAAGCCTGTCAAGCCGGCGAAGGGATGCGGCTGGCGGCTGCCATCGACCGGCCGGGGAGCCCGGCAGTCGGCATCGACGCCGGCGAGCTGGCCGGCGTCGGACGCCTGGGGGTGCCGGTCGCGAGCGAACTAGAGCAGGTGCTGGACCAGATGGATGTTCTGGTCGACTTTACGCGCCCCGAGGCAACCCTGGCCTATCTGGACCTGTGTCGCGCCCACGGGAAAAGCATGGTCATCGGGACGACGGGCTTCGATGATGCGCAAAGGGAGCGTATCGCAGCCGCCGCGCGGGACATCGCAATCGTGTTCGCCCCGAACATGAGCGTCGGGGTGAATTTGTGCTTGCGGCTGATCGACATGGCGGCGCGGGTGCTGGGACAGGAAGCGGATGTCGAGATCATCGAGGCTCACCACCGGCACAAGGTGGATGCACCTTCCGGCACGGCGTTGCGCATGGGGGAGGTGGTTGCCGCGGCGCTGGGCCGTGACCTCAAGGAATGCGCGGTGTACGGGCGCCAGGGAGTCACCGGTGAGCGTCCGCGCCAGACCATTGGATTCGCTACGGTACGTGGCGGAGACATCGTCGGCGACCACACGGTGCTGTTTGCAGCGCCGGGAGAGCGCGTCGAAATCACGCACCGGGCACAGAGCCGAATGAC
Source organism: Gammaproteobacteria bacterium (assembly GCA_028068195.1). Taxonomy (GTDB): domain Bacteria; phylum Pseudomonadota; class Gammaproteobacteria; order Acidiferrobacterales; family UBA6901; genus JAJYCY01. The sequence goes on along the minus strand of JAPTTX010000090.1, from coordinate 87,819 downwards.
CTTCGCCCATGGCGCGTTGCGCGCGGCGCTGTGGCTGCAGAACAAAGAAGTCGGGTTGTTCGACATGCAGCACGTGCTGGGTCTGCGCTGACTGCGGCAGCGCATTCGATGCGGGTGCTGCCGGGCGGGCTTTGTCTCAGTCCGGATTTTCAACATCGGTAGAGGATTCCGGCCCTTCCGCGATGTGGCCACCCTCGGCGCATCCTGGTGCAGCCATTGTGCGCCGAAACGCGCGCTCAACTGTAGCTCGAGGAATATAACAAATGCCGAATGACGGCCGCACCAAGATAATCTACAGGAGAACGCCGGAATCAGCGGCCATGCTGGCAAACGTCAAACGAGCGACGGCGATCACCGCCGCGATCAACCGCTTGACGTTCAACGATGCGGACGAAATTCGGGCCCTGTTCAGCGAACTCACCGGTAAAAAGGTGGACGATAGTTTTTTGCTGATCCCGCCATTCTATACTGCCGGTGGGGACGAAATCCGCGTCGGGCGAAATGTCTTTGTCAATCAGAACTGCACTTTCTATGACCTTGGCGGGCTCGACATCGCGGACGATGTGATGATCGGGCCAAACGTGAGCATCATCACGGCGGGCCATCCCCTTGAACCTTCGCAGCGTCGTGCCGCCACAATCGGAAAGCCCATCGTGATTGAGAGCAACGTCTGGATCGCAGCCGGCGCAACGATTATCGGCGGGGTTACGGTAGGCGAAAACTCGGTTGTAGCTGCGGGTTCGGTGGTCACCAAGGACGTTCCTCCGGATACCCTTGTCGGAGGAAATCCGGCGCGGGTCATCCGTTCGATTGGTGACGACCAAAGGAACATCCGCAGGGGGTTCGGAAGCGGAAATTCGAACTGAGACACTTGCGCAGGCCGAAGCGGTTGCGGTTTGCTTTTGGCAGGGTGCTCACGTAAAATAGCGTTTCAACCCGAAGCACCCAAATCAATGAACGAATTACCGAAAGCGGGAGAGGCGTGTGCGGCCTCGCCCGCTTTCGCATGCCTACCGGCGGAGGTATCCGGCTGATGCGCGCTGCCCTGCTTGCCCTGGAAGACGGCACCCTTTTTGCCGGTGAGGCCATTGGCGCATCGGGGCAGGCGGTCGGCGAGGTGGTGTTCAACACAGCCATGACCGGTTACCAGGAGATACTCACCGACCCCTCGTACGCCAAGCAGATCGTTACGCTTACGTATCCCCATATCGGAAACACCGGTGTCAATGCCGAGGACATGGAGAGCAGCAGGGTCTTTGCAGCCGGTCTCGTGATCCGCGACCTGCCGGCCCGCGTGAGCAACTGGCGCGCCTCCGCAAGTCTGCCGGAATTCCTGCGCAAGCACAGGGTGGTGGCAATTTCCGGAATCGATACCCGAAAGCTTACCCGCCTGTTGCGCGAGAAGGGGGCCCAGAATGGATGCGTCGTCGCGGCGGGCGAGGACGGGAAGATTGACCGCCGGGCGGCGCTTGCTGCCGCCCGGGCGTTTGCTGGCCTGAAGGGCATGGACCTTGCAAAGGTGGTCACGACCAAGGAGCCTTATCTGTGGGAGGAAGGCGGATGGGCCCCGGGCCAGGGCTACCGGGCGGCCGGTGAGCGCCGCTTCGACGTGGTTGCGTACGATTTCGGGATCAAGCGCAACATCTTGCGCATGTTGGCCGACCGCGGCTGCCGTGTCACGGTGGTGCCCGCCAAGACCAACGCCGAGGAAGTCCTCGCGCGGCGTCCGCACGGGATCTTTCTGTCAAACGGCCCCGGTGATCCCGAACCATGCACCTACGCGATCGCGGCCATTCGCAGTTTCATCGCCAGCGGTCTCCCGGTGTTCGGTATTTGCCTCGGCCATCAGCTTCTCGGGCTTGCGTCGGGTGCGCGCACCATAAAGATGAAGTTTGGCCATCATGGAGCCAATCATCCGGTACAGGAACTTGCGAGCGGACGTGTCATGATCACCAGCCAGAACCACGGTTTCGCGGTCGATGAGGACAGTCTGCCTTCCATGCTGCGCGTGACCCACCGGTCCCTGTTCGATGGCTCGGTCCAGGGCCTGGAGCGCACCGACGGTCCGGTTTTCTGCTTTCAGGGGCATCCGGAGGCAAGCCCCGGGCCGCACGACGTCAGTCCGCTTTTCGACCGGTTCATCCGGCTCATGGAGGCTCAGTCCCGCCCGGAGGCAGCCGCGGCGGTATGTGCCCCAGCGCCGGCTGCGACGGTTGTCGGGATTGAGGCCGGAGGAGCCTAGACGGCGGTTCATTATGCCGAAACGCACTGATATCCGCAGCATCCTGATCATTGGCGCCGGACCGATCATTATCGGCCAGGGGTGCGAGTTCGATTATTCCGGGGCTCAGGCCTGCAAGGCGCTCAAGGAAGAGGGGTATCGCGTCATCCTGGTCAACTCCAATCCGGCCACCATCATGACCGATCCCGATCTGGCCGATGCGACCTATATCGAACCGGTCCAGTGGCAGACCGTCGCCAAGATCATCGCAAAAGAACGGCCCGATGCGCTGTTGCCAACGATGGGCGGCCAGACTGGACTCAACTGCGCCCTCGACCTCGACCGCGAAGGCGTGCTCGAGCGCTACGGCGTCGAGATGATCGGCGCCAAGCGCGAGGCCATTGATAAGGCCGAGGACCGCGAGCTGTTCAAGAAGGCGATGGAGTCCATCGGGCTCGGCGTCGCGCGTGGAGCGATCGCGCACAGCCTGGAGGAAGCGCTGCAGGTCCAGGCGATGATCGGGTTTCCGGCAATCATCCGCCCGTCCTTTACCCTCGGTGGCAGCGGCGGAGGAATCGCGTACAACAAGGAGGAGTTCCTCGCGATCTGCGAGCGCGGCCTGGAGGCTTCGCCTACGCGCGAGCTGCTGATCGAGGAATCGATCATCGGCTGGAAGGAATACGAGATGGAGGTGGTGCGGGACCGCAAGGACAATTGCATCATTGTCTGTTCCATCGAGAACATCGATCCAATGGGCGTACACACCGGCGATTCCATCACGGTCGCGCCGGCCCAGACGTTGACCGACAAGGAATACCAGGTGATGCGTGACGCGAGTATCGCTGTGTTGCGCGAGATCGGAGTCGAGACCGGGGGGTCCAACGTCCAGTTTGCCGTCAACCCCGATGACGGGCGCATGCTGGTGATCGAGATGAATCCGCGGGTTTCACGCTCCTCAGCGCTCGCCAGCAAAGCAACGGGTTTCCCGATCGCAAAGGTGGCAGCCAAGCTGGCGGTCGGCTATACGCTGGATGAGCTCAAGAACGACATCACCGGCGGGGCGACCCCGGCGTCATTCGAGCCGACCATAGACTATGTCGTGACCAAGTTTCCGCGCTTCACCTTCGAAAAGTTTCCCAAAGCCGATCCGACGCTCACTACACAGATGAAGTCGGTGGGCGAGGTCATGGCGATCGGCCGCACATTCCAGGAGTCGCTGCATAAGGCGATCCGCGGTCTGGAGACCGGCGTCTACGGCCTGGAGCCGATCATCGATCCGCAGCTGACGCCCGACCAGATGGCCACGCGCATCGAGCATGAGCTGCGGGTGCCTGGTGCCGAGCGCATATGGTATATCGCCGATGCGTTCCGGTCGGGAATGAGCGTCGACGCAGTCTTCGATTTGACGCACATCGATCCTTGGTTCCTTGTCCAGATCGAAGAGCTGGTATCGCTCGAGGCGGAAATCCGCCGCTACACCCGCAAGAGGCCCTCGCGCGAGCGCCTGCGGGCATGGAAACGCAAGGGCTTTTCCGACCGGCGGCTGGCGCAGTTGCTGGAGGTGAGCGAAACGCAGTTTCGGGAGTTGCGCCACGGTGCCAGCGTTCGCCCGGTGTTCAAGCGGGTCGACTCCTGCGCCGCTGAATTTGCGTCGGCCACGGCATACATGTATTCGACCTATGATGAGGAATGTGAGTCTCATCCGGAACCGCGCGACAAGATTATGGTGCTCGGAGGCGGACCCAATCGCATCGGCCAGGGCATAGAATTCGATTATTGCTGTGTACACGCCGCCTTTGCGCTGCGCGAGGATGGCTACCAGACCATCATGGTCAATTGCAACCCGGAGACGGTTTCGACCGACTACGACACATCCGACCGTCTGTACTTCGAGCCCCTGACACTGGAGGACGTGCTCGAGATCAGCCACATCGAACAACCCAAGGGCGTGATCGTGCAGTATGGTGGCCAGACTCCGCTCAAGCTCGCACGCGAGCTTGAGCGCAACCACGTGCCCATTATCGGCACCAGCCCGGATTCCATTGATCTGGCAGAGGACCGCGAGCGGTTCCAGAAGCTCGTCCAGAAGCTGGGGCTGCTGCAGCCGCCGAACCGTACGGCCACCACGCCGGATCAGGCCGTGAAGCTCGCCGAGGAAATCGGCTATCCGCTGGTGGTGCGGCCCTCGTACGTTCTCGGTGGCAGGGCCATGGAGATCGTGCTCAATCGCGAGGACCTCGAGACCTACATGCGTGTGGCAGTACGCGTGTCGAACGATTCGCCGGTGCTGCTGGACCGCTTTCTGAGCGATGCGATCGAAGTCGACGTGGATGCAGTGAGCGACGGCAAAAAGGTGGTGATTGGCGGCATCATGGAGCACATCGAGGAGGCCGGGGTACATTCCGGCGACTCGGCATGCTCGCTGCCGCCGTTCAGCTTGAGCAAGGGAATCCAGAACCGGCTGCGCGCGCAGACCGTGGAGATGGCGAAAGCGCTCAAGGTCATCGGCCTCATGAATGTCCAGTTTGCGGTCAAGGGGGACGACGTATACGTTTTGGAGGTGAACCCGCGCGCATCGCGCACGGTTCCCTACGTCTCCAAAGCCACCGCCAGGCCGCTCGCGAAAATCGCAGCCCGCTGCATGGTGGGGCGGAGCCTTGCATCCCAGGGAGTGGTTTCGGAGATCATACCGGACTATTATTCCGTCAAGGAAGCTGTGTTTCCGTTCATCAAGTTTCCAGGGGTGGACACCGTGCTCGGGCCGGAGATGAAATCCACCGGCGAAGTGATGGGCATCGGGCGCACGTTTGGCGAGGCGTTTTCGAAGTCACAGCTCGCCGCAGGATCGGAGATTCCGCGCCGTGGCCGCCTGTTCATAAGCGTGCGCGACGCCGACCGGAAGGCCGCGGTCGAGGTTGCCCGTTATTTCGGCGGCAACGGATTCGAGATCCTGGCGACGCGTGGTACTGCTGCGGTGCTTGAGGCGGCAGGCGTGAAGGCCCGCGCTGTAAACAAGGTTTCGGAAGGCCGTCCCCATGTGCTCGATATGCTCAAGAATGACGAGATTGATATCATCGTGAACACCGTTGCCGATAAACAGAGCATTGCGGACTCGTCGCTGATCCGGCGGGAGGCCCTGCAGCACAAGGTTACCAACTATACGACGGTCGCCGCCGCCCGCGCTGCCTGCGAGGCGCACCGTCAGGCAACGGAATTCGATGTGAGCCCGCTGCAGGACCTTCATAAGGAGATTGCGGCATGAGCAAGGTGCCGCTCACCGTCAAGGGTGCCGAGAAGCTTAAGGTCGAACTGCAGCGACTCAAGACCAGTGATCGCCCGCGGATCATACAGGCCATTGCTGAGGCGCGCGCTCACGGCGATCTCTCCGAGAATGCCGAATACCACGCAGCCAAGGAGCAACAGTCGTTTATCGAGGGGCGCATTGCGGATATCGAGAGCAAACTGGCGAATGCCCAGGTCATCGATCCACTCAAGGTAAATGCCAACGGTCGCGTGGTATTTGGTGCCACGCTGGATCTGATCGACGAGGGTACGCAGCAGGAAGTCACCTACCAGATCGTCGGTGAGGACGAGGCGGATATTGCCTCCGGAAAGATTTCGATCAGCTCGCCGATTGCGCGCGCCCTGATAGGCAAGGAAGCTGGCGAGGCGGTCGAGGTGCAGGTTCCCGGTGGTGTGCGGCACTACGAGATTGTGGATGTGCGCTATGTCTAGCCTCCGGCCTGGGTGGCTGCTGGTGCGGCCGTGCCTGCCCGCGTTCCGGCGCTGATTATCGCGCTTGAATCCCTTGCGCTGACCCTTTGGGTCGGAAGCATGTGGACGGTCGGCTACCTGGTGGCGCCGGTGCTGTTCCATTCCCTGTCGAGCCCCATGGTAGCGGGAAACATTGCGGGCAGACTGTTCTGGATTACCGGGTACCTTGGCCTCGCCTGCGGCCTGTTCCTGCTTGCGGCACAGATCTACCGCGAAGGGTTCGGGGGGTTCTTCCGTTGGCGCCTGCCGGTCCTCTCAATGATGTTCGTCATCAATCTGGTCGGCCAGTTCGGCCTGTTGCCGGCGATGCAGAAACTGAAGGTTCTAGCTCACGGAATGCTGGTCGCCGGCACCCCGCTCGCCCACCGGTTCGGCGTGCTTCATGGGGTTGCGGGCATACTGTTCCTGGCCAACAGTCTGCTCGGACTGCTGCTCGTGACCCGCGGGCTACGGGCCTGTGCCGGGGACTGACTGGCGTGGCACGGGCGGCGGCGGATGACCGTAACCGGGCCGCATCCCGGTGGCAGCATCGTGGGGTGCATGTCCGGATGCCGATGTTGCGACTGTCCCGGGAGGCCTAGCCATGGCCCGAACCAAAAGCAGCAGGGCCTGGCTGGCCGAGCATTTCACCGATGAATACGTCAGACGCGCACAGCAGGAGGGGTTCCGTTCGCGCGCTGTGTACAAGCTCCAGGAGATCGATCACCGTGACCACCTCCTGCGTCCCGGAATGGTGGTGGTTGATCTCGGTGCCGCTCCGGGCGGCTGGTCGCAATACGCCGCGCGCCGCGTGGGCGTTGCCGGGCGCGTGGTTGCGCTGGATGTCCTGCCCATGGAATCCGTGGCCGCAGTGGACGTTCTGCAGGGGGATTTTACCGAAAAAGCCGTACTCGAGCGGCTCCTCGAGCATCTGCAGGGTCGGCCGGTGGATCTTGTAATATCGGATATGGCGCCCAATATAAGCGGTATTGACACGGCCGACCAGGCGCGGGCGATGTATCTTGCGGAATTGGCGCTGGATTTTGCGGTCCAGGTGCTGCGACCAGGAGGCGATTTCCTCGTGAAAGCGTTCCAGGGAAGCGGGTACCCGGAGTTCCACCAAGCGATGCGGGGCCGGTTCGGGCGGGTGCTGGTCCGCAAGCCGCGGGCGTCCCGGGCGCGCAGCCGCGAGATATACTTGGTAGGAAAGGGCTTTCGGAGCGGAAACTGACGCTGCCGAATGCGGTTGTCGGGACCGTGCAAACGTAGCAGAATGGAAACCAAACCCCGCACTGGCGGTCTCACTATTTCCGGATTCCGGCAAGGCGCTGCGCCGGCTGAATGAGGCAAGATATTGAATAATCTCACGAAGAATCTTCTCCTGTGGCTCGTCATCGCGGTCGTGCTGATGTCGGTGTTCAACAATTTCGGCAACCGCCAGACGTCGGTGCACCAGATGGCCTATTCGCAGTTCTACAGCCAGCTGCTGAGTGGACAGGTCAACAAGGTCACGATCGAAGGCCGCAAGATCCAGGGTGTCACCAAGAGCGGCGACAAATTCAACACCTACAGCCCTGAAACGGACAATCGTGCCCTGATCGGCGACTTGCTCCGCAATAACGTCACCATTGATGCCAAGCCGCCAGAGGAGCAGTCGCTGCTGCTGCAGATCTTCATCAACTGGTTCCCGATGCTGCTGCTGGTTGGTGTGTGGGTGTTTTTCATGCGCCAGATGCAGGGCGGAGGCAGCGGGCGCGGAGCCATGGGTTTCGGCAAGAGCCGCGCGCGAATGCTCACGGAGGAACAGAACAAGATCACGTTCGAGGATGTCGCCGGCGTGGAAGAGGCCAAGGAGGAGGTCGGCGAGTTGGTGGAGTTTCTGCGCGATCCCTCCAAGTTCCAGAAGTTGGGCGGACGCATCCCCAAGGGTGTGTTGATGACCGGCTCTCCGGGTACCGGCAAGACGCTGCTCGCCAAGGCGATCGCAGGCGAGGCCAAGGTGCCGTTTTTCTCGATTTCTGGCTCTGATTTCGTCGAAATGTTTGTCGGCGTCGGCGCATCGCGCGTGCGCGACATGTTCGATCAGGCCAAGAAGCATGCTCCCTGTATCATATTTATCGACGAGATCGATGCCGTCGGGCGGCAGCGTGGCGCCGGGCTGGGTGGCGGCCACGACGAGCGCGAGCAGACGCTTAACCAGCTGTTGGTGGAGATGGACGGGTTCGAGGGCACCGAGGGTGTCATCGTTATCGCGGCCACGAACAGGCCGGATGTGCTCGATCCCGCACTCCTGCGTCCGGGAAGGTTTGACCGGCAGGTGTACGTGCCGCTACCGGATATCCGTGGCCGCGAGCAGATCCTGAAGGTGCACATGCGCAAGGTGCCGATATCCGACAACGTGGTGCCGAGTATCCTGGCGCGCGGCACACCGGGATTCTCCGGCGCAGATCTGGCCAACCTCGTGAACGAGGCTGCGTTGTTCGCGGCCCGCGCCAACAAGCGGCTGGTGGACATGGAGGATTTCGAGAAAGCCAAGGACAAGATCGTGATGGGGGCGGAACGCCGCTCGATTGTGATGCCGGAAAAGGAACGCATGAATACGGCTTATCACGAGTCCGGCCATGCCGTGGTGGCCAAGTCGCTGCCGAATACCGATCCGGTCCACAAGGTGACCATCATTCCGCGTGGTCGGGCGCTGGGCGTGACGATGCAGCTTCCGACCGAAGATCGCTACAGCCACGACCGTGAATCGCTGCTCTCGACGATCGCGGTGCTCATGGGAGGCCGAATCGCCGAAGAGGTATTCATGCATCAGATGACTACGGGGGCAGCGAATGATTTCGAGCGCGCCACTGATATCGCACGCAATATGGTCACGCGCTGGGGCATGAGCGATGCGCTCGGCACGCGCGTCTACGGCGAGAATCAGAGCGAAGTTTTCCTGGGACGCGATGTGACGACCCACAAGAATCTCAGCGACGCCACGGTGCAGCTGGTCGATAACGAGATCCGGCGCATCATCGACGAGCAGTACGCGCGGGCACGCAAGATCATCGAGGAGAACCGCGACAAGATCGAGCTGATGGCGAAGGCCCTGCTTGAATGGGAGACCTTGAGCTCCGACCAGATCGAAGACATCATGGCCGGGAAACAGCCGCGCCCGCCGGCGGACTTCGCCGGGCCGGCATCGTCAGGCTCTGACCAGCCCGGCTCGCCGGCGGCACGCCAGCCGCGCAACACCAAACCGATCGACACCCCGGCCGCGGAGCACTGACCGGCTACATCGCGGGGCGGGCCTTGCTCTTACCATGACCGCACTCGAACCGGTGGCCGGCGTCCCGGATTCCGGGAGGGTTCTGGACTGCGGCGGGAGGCCGCTCGATCTGGGGCGGGCCGCGGTCATGGGCATCCTGAACATTACCCCCGATTCGTTTTCGGACGGCGGCGTCTTTTTTGCGCCGGAGCGGGCGGTAGAGCATGCGCTTGCGATGGTCGGGGAAGGCGCCGACATCATCGACATCGGTGGCGAGTCGACCCGTCCCGGGGCGCAGGCGGTTTCAGCCGCGGAAGAGATCAGGCGCATCGTGCCCATCATTCAGGCTCTGGTCCGCGCGGTCCCGGTGCCGGTTTCCGTCGATACGTCCAAGCCCGAAGTGATGCGCGCCGCGGCCGCTGCCGGCGCCGGAATGATCAACGACGTCATGGCCCTGCGCGCTGCCGGCGCCCTGGAGGCGGCAAGCGAACTCGGGCTGCCGGTCTGTCTCATGCATATGCAGGGCGAACCGCGTACCATGCAGCGGCATCCCCGGTATGGGGACGTGGTCGGGGAAGTCCTTGGGTTCCTGCGTGCGCGCATCGATGCTTGTGTCGGCGCCGGAATCCCGAGGGACCGCCTGATCGCGGATCCGGGGTTCGGCTTCGGCAAGACCCTGACGCACAACCTCGAACTTCTGCGTAAACTCCCGGATTTTAAGGCATTGCAGGTACCCATCCTGGCCGGACTCTCGCGCAAGTCCCTGATCGGCGCGGTGCTGGGGCTGCCAGTCAGCGAGCGGTTGTACGCCAGTGTGGCTCTGGCGGTGTGTGCGGTGCAAAATGGGGCAGCAATGGTCCGGGTCCACGACGTGCGCCCGACCCGCGAAGCGATCCGCATGCTTGAGGCCGTAATAGGTTGCGGTTGCGGGCAATCGACTACAATGGAATGAGGTGGAGAAATCGCATGAGGGGGGCGGATGGGCAAGCGCTATTTCGGCACTGACGGGATCCGCGGGCGCATGGGCGAGGAACCCATCACGCCTGAAACCGTGCTCAAGCTGGGCTGGGCGGCAGGACTTGTTCTGGGAAAGGGTGCCGTTGATCACACCAAGATTCTCATCGGCAAGGACACGCGGGTTTCCGGCTATCTGCTGGAATCGGCGCTCGAGGCCGGGCTGTCGGCCGCCGGCGTCGATATCCGCCTGCTCGGTCCCATGCCGACACCCGGTATCGCCTACCTCACACGCACAGCGCGGGCCCGCGCCGGTATCGTCATTAGCGCATCGCACAATCCCTACCAGGACAATGGAATCAAGTTCTTTTCGTCCGAGGGATGCAAGCTGCCGGATGAGGTGGAGCTCGAAATAGAGAGAATGATGTCCGAGACGCTGCGCACCGTGGAGCCCGGCAATCTCGGCAAGGCCAAGCGCTACGAGGATGCCGGTGGCCGGTACATCGAGTTCTGCAAGAGCACCTTCCCGCACCGACTGAGCCTTGAGGGCCTGAAGATCGTCATCGACTGCGCCAATGGCGCCGCCTACCAAATTGCACCCCACGTATTCAGCGAACTCGGGGCCGACGTGATGGCGATCGGCAACCAGCCTGATGGGCTCAACATCAATCACGAGTGCGGGTCAACCGATACCCGGCTGCTGCGCAGGACCGTGGTGGAGCAGCATGCGGATTTGGGGATCGCGCTGGATGGAGACGGTGACCGGGTCATTATGGTGGACGGCGGCGGAGAGGTTGTCGACGGTGACCAGCTGCTCTACATCATTGCCGAGGCGCGCCAGGCCATGGACCGCCTGCGTGGAGGGGTGGTCGGGACGCTGATGAGCAACCTGGGGCTCGAGCAGGCGTTGCAGGGCAAGGGGATTCCATTCCGGCGTGCCCAGGTCGGGGACCGCTACGTTCTGTCGATTCTCCAGCAGGAGCGGTGGGAGCTTGGCGGGGAGACTTCGGGGCATCTCATCTGTCTCGACAAGAGCACCACTGGAGATGGCATTATCGCGGCACTCGAAGTCGTTGCAGTCCTGCGCCAGTCCGGCCGGAGCCTGGCAGAATTGAAGGGCGGCATGGCGGTGTATCCCCAGACCATGATCAATGTGCGCATGAACCGGCGTTTTGATGTCAACGGCTCGAAGCCTGTCATGAATGCCCTGAGCGAGGTCAAGGCGCAGCTCGGTTCGCAGGGCCGGGTCGTGCTGCGTGCCTCGGGTACCGAGCCGGTGGTGCGGGTGATGCTCGAAGGCAGCGACAAACAGCTCATCGAGCGGCTTGGACAGCATCTTGCCGAAACGGTGCAGCGGGCCGCAGACGAAGCTGCCTGAGCGCTTTCCCGCCGGCAGCGCGGAGCCAGCGGCCTGCTTGCCGCGCGGTTTTGGCCCACCAGACGCGGATCCGGCCCCGGCAAATTGCTTTCTGCGCCGGTGCCCGGTAACATCGCGCCCGCTTCTGTCGTTTTGGTCCCAGCCTAAACAATAAGTGGAGGATGCGATGCGCCGTCCTGTGGTCGCGGGCAACTGGAAGATGAACGGTACCCAGGTGGAGGCAGCGGCGCTGATCAGCGGAATCGAGCAGGGACTGGGTGATGTCACGCACGCTGAGATCCTGGTCTGCCCGCCGTTCGTCCTCATCCCGGTCGTGGCGGAATGGCTGAGCGGCAGCCGCATCGCCTGGGGCGGGCAGAATCTGAGCCCCCATAAGTCAGGCGCCTATACGGGTGAGGTCTCGGGCGCCATGCTGCGTGATTTCGGCTGCAGCCACGTTATCGTCGGACACTCCGAACGGCGGGCGCTGTACGGAGAGAGCGATCAGGTGGTGGCCGAGAAATTCCGGGCGGCTCAGGGCGTGGGCCTTGTCCCGATCCTCTGTGTCGGAGAGACGCTGGCGGAGCGGGAGGCCAACGAGACCGAAGCAGTGGTAGCGCGCCAGCTCGATGCGGTGGTGAAGCTGGCTAGCATCGCGGCGCTGGACCATGCGATCGTCGCTTATGAACCGGTTTGGGCCATTGGTACGGGCAAGACCGCCACACCGGAACAGGCGCAGGGGGTGCACGCCTTCATTCGTGCGCGCTTGGCGCAGATCAGCTCGACAGTGGCCGAGCGGCTCCGGATTCTGTATGGCGGCAGCGTGAAGGCGGCCAATGCGCGGCAGCTCTTCGGGCAGCCGGACATTGACGGCGGCCTGATCGGCGGTGCATCGTTGGATGCCCAGGAGTTCCTGGCGATCTGCCGGGCTGCCGGCTGAACCCAGAGCAGATGCTTGTGGCGGGCGCAGGTCCGCGAAACGCGCGCACCAGCGGGCGCGCATTGGCCGAAAGCAGTGAGTGCGAACATGCTGAAAGAGTTGCTGTTGGTTGTCCATGTGCTCGTGGCACTTGCCATTGTGGGCTTGGTGCTGTTGCAGCAGGGTAAGGGCGCGGATATCGGAGCTGCCTTTGGCAGCGGTGCGTCCCAGACGCTGTTCGGTGCCCGCGGGTCGGCGACATTTCTCAGTCGGCTCACGGCGGTGCTGGCCACCATTTTTTTCATTACCAGCATGTCGCTGACCATCATCGATGCGCGCCAGGGGCGGCCGAAAAGCGTGACCCAGGAGGTTCCGGCCAGCTCGGTGCCGTCGGCACCGGCACCCGCGCCCGCGGCGCCAGCCGTGCCTGGCGTGCCTGGCGTGCCTGGCGTGCCGGCAGCGCCGAAATAAATAATTAATATAGACAAAAGGTGGGTTTCCGACTTCCAGCCGAAGTGGTGAAATTGGTAGACACGCCGTCTTGAGGGGGCGGTGGCGCAAGCCGTGCGGGTTCGAGTCCCGCCTTCGGCACCATTAACGCAGTATCTGTTCAGCCCGAGCCGGGCGGTATCGCCAGCAGGGGATTCCTGCCAAGCCCAAAGTGGCGATAACCATATGAAAGTTATACTAATTATAAGCTGATTGCGGCTTGACTTTGCCTGTATGCGGAGCCTAGACTCGCCGGTTAGGCGCTGGGCGAGCCTGGCCAGAAAGTAGAAACCTCCTGGGGTAGCTGATGCTCGAGAACTATCTCCCTGTTCTGCTCTTTATCGCGGTCGGCATCGCGGTCGGCGTGATGCCGATGGTCATGGGGCGGCTGCTGGGTCCCCATCGGCCCAACAGCGAAAAGCTCTCGCCCTACGAATGCGGCTTCGAGGCGTTCGAGGATACACGCACGAAGTTCGACGTGCGCTACTACCTGGTAGCGATCCTGTTCATCATCTTCGATCTCGAGATCGCGTTTCTCTTTCCGTGGGCCGTCGCGCTGCGGCAGATCGGCATATTCGGTTTTCTTGCCATGCTGCTCTTTCTGGGCATTCTCGTGATCGGTTTCATATACGAGTGGCGCAAGGGAGCGCTGGAATGGGAATAGAAGGTGTCTTGGAGAGAGGCTGGATCACCACCTCGGCCGACAAGCTCATCAACTGGACGCGTACCGGCTCGCTGTGGCCCATGACCTTCGGCCTGGCGTGCTGCGCCGTGGAGATGATGCATGCCGGTGCGTCGCGCTACGACCTGGACCGCTTTGGGGTCATATTCCGCCCGAGTCCCCGGCAGTCGGACGTAATGATCGTTGCTGGAACGCTCGTGAACAAGATGGCACCGGCGCTGCGCAAGGTCTACGACCAGATGGCCGAACCGCGCTGGGTGATCTCCATGGGTTCCTGCGCCAACGGCGGCGGCTATTATCACTATTCCTATTCCGTCGTCCGCGGTTGTGATCGCATTGTGCCCGTGGACATCTACGTGCCCGGCTGTCCGCCGACCGCCGAGGCGCTGCTGTACGGCATCATCCAGCTGCAAAACAAGATCAAGCGTACCAATACCATAGCCCGTTAGCTGCGAACGCCGAGAGCCTATTCCATGAGCGAATCACTTAAGGCGCTCGCTGACCATGCTGCCGAAAAATTCGGCGAAGCGGTGCTGGCGGCGCATCAGTCTGCGGGTGAGCTCACGCTCGAGATAAGGACGGATGCCCTGCATCGGGTATGTTCCGTTCTGCGGACCAATCCGCTCTTCTCATTCGAGCAGCTTGTTGACCTGTGCGGTGTCGACTACCTTAATTACGCTGCGGAATCAACCAGAGGCGCCAGGGTTGGCCCGCGTTTCGCTGTCGTCTACCACCTCCTGTCTGTATCGCGCAACCAGCGTCTGCGGCTGCGTGTGTTCGCGAATGACGACATGCCGGTGGTCGAATCGGTTGTGGACATCTGGAACTCGGCAAACTGGTATGAGCGCGAAGCGTTCGATCTGTTCGGGATCATTTTCGAGGGGCACCCGGATCTGCGCCGCATTCTCACCGATTACGGATTCATCGGACATCCGTTCCGCAAAGATTTCCCGCTGACCGGGCAGGTCGAGATGCGCTACGATTCGGAACGCGGTCGCGTCATTTATCAGCCTGTTACGATTGAACCGCGGATTCTGGTTCCGCGCGTCATCCGTGAGGAGAATTATGGTGGCGGCAAAGCGTAAGCGCCGGATCCCATGTGAGATGCCGGAGCGGAGCATGCGGGCTGCGGTCCCCTGCAGGACTGGAGGCATGAGTCTTGCCTGAGATCAGGAATTACACGATGAACTTCGGGCCTCAGCATCCGGCGGCCCATGGTGTATTGCGTCTCGTGCTGGAGCTCGACGGCGAGGTCATAGAGCGGGCCGATCCGCATATCGGACTGCTGCATCGGGCGACCGAGAAGCTGGCTGAGAGCAAGCCCTACAACCAGAGCATCGGCTACATGGACCGCCTGGATTACGTGTCCATGATGTGCAACGAACACGGCTACGTGCTGGCGATGGAGAAGATGCTGGGCATTGAACCCCCGGTACGCGCCCAGTACATACGCGTAATGTTTGACGAAATCACGCGTATCCTCAATCATCTGCTGTGGCTCGGTTCCCATAGCCTGGACATCGGGGCCATGACCGTTTTTTTGTACTGCTTCCGCGAGCGCGAGGATCTGATGGACATGTACGAGGCCGTGTCCGGTGCGCGCATGCACGCTACGTACTATCGCGTCGGCGGTGTGTACCGCGATCTGCCGGACCAGATGCCGCAGTATCAGCCCTCGAAGTGGCACGACGTCAAGGATATCGAACGGCTCAACGCCAATCGCCAGGGTTCGTTGCTCGATTACATCTGGGATTTTACCGAACGTTTTCCGGGCCACGTGGACGAATACGAGACCCTGCTCACCGACAACCGCATCTGGAAGCAACGCACGGTGGGTATCGGTGTCGTGTCGTCGGAGCGGGCGCTGCAACTCGGGTTTTCGGGACCGATGCTGCGCGGTAGCGGGGTGGAATGGGATCTGCGCAAGAAGCAGCCCTATGAAGTGTATGACCGCCTGGATTTCGACATACCGGTGGGAGTCGGCGGGGACTGCTACGACCGCTATCTGGTACGCATCGAAGAGATGCGCCAGTCCAACCGCATCATCCGCCAGTGCGTGGAATGGCTGCGCCGCAATCCAGGTCCGGTGATCATCGAGAACCACAAGCTGGTGCCACCGAAGCGGGCAGTCATGAAAAACGACATGGAAGCGCTGATTCACCACTTCAAGCTGTTCACTGAAGGCTTCTGCATACCCGAGGGGGAGGCCTATGCGGCGATCGAGCATCCGAAGGGCGAGTTCGGCGTCTATCTGGTTTCAGACGGCGCCAATAAGCCGTTCCGTCTGAAGATCCGCGCTCCCGGTTTCGCGCACCTGTCTGCTCTCGACGAGATGGTGCGAGGACATATGATCGCCGACGTTGTGGCGGTAATCGGAACCCAGGACATCGTATTCGGCGAGATCGACCGTTGACCGACGCAGATAGACCCTCTTTGAGCGAAGAATCGCTTGCGCGCATAGGGCGCGAGATCGCGAAGTATCCGCCAGGACGCAAGGCCTCTGCCGTGATGGCGGCTCTGCGTATTGCGCAGGACGAGCGCGGCTGGCTGAGCGAACCGCTGATGGACTATGTCGCGCAGCTGCTGGAAATGCGCCCGATTGAGGTGTACGAAGTCGCCACCTTCTACACCATGTACAATCTCAAGCCGGTGGGAAGGCACCAGATCAGCGTCTGTACGAACATATCCTGTATGCTGACCGGAGCCGAGCAGGTGGTAAAGCACCTCGAGAACCGGCTTGGCATACGGCTGGGAGAAACTACCCCGGACGGCCGGTTTACACTCAGGGAAGTGGAGTGCCTGGCCGCATGCGGGGGGGCACCGATGTTTATGATCGACAAGACTTACTTTGAAAATCTGACGCCGGAACGGATCGACGAGATCCTCGGCAGCCTGGAGTAGCGCGCCATGGCTAACGAGGTGTGTTTCCGTAACAACCATTTGGACAAGCCATGGACGCTCGCAACCTATCAGGGCAGCGGTGGCTACGAGGCCTGGAAGAAGGTCCTGCGTGCAAAGGTGCCGGCCGACGAAATCATCGCAGAGCTCAAAAAGGCGGTACTGCGCGGCCGCGGAGGTGCCGGCTTTCCGACCGGCCTGAAGTGGAGCTTCATGCCACGCTCGGCGCCGGGCCAGAAATATATCGTGTGCAATTCCGACGAGGGCGAGCCAGGCACGTTCAAGGACCGCGACATTCTGCGCTTCAATCCCCATGCAGTCATCGAGGGTATGGCCATCGCCGGCTACACCATCGGCGCGACCGTCGGCTACAACTACATGCGCGGGGAGTTCTACGAACCTTACGAGCGCTTCGAGGCCGCGCTGGCGGAGGCGCGCGCAGCCGGGCTCATTGGCAGCAACATTCTCGGTTCGGGCGTCGACTTCGAGATCCACAGCCATCTGGGCGCTGGCGCCTACATCTGCGGTGAGGAAACCGCCTTGCTCGAGTCGCTGGAAGGCAAGAAGGGCCAGCCGCGGTTCAAGCCGCCGTTTCCGGCCAGCTATGGCCTGTTTGGTCGGCCGACAACGATCAACAATACTGAGACCCTGGCCTCGGTCCCCTCGATCCTCCGCAACGGCGCGCAATGGTTCCTGAATATGGGCAAGCCCAACAACGGGGGGGCCAAAATCTTCTGCGTATCTGGCCATGTGAACCGGCCCGGGAACTACGAGGTTCCGCTCGGGACTCCGTTTGCGACGCTTCTTGAGCTGGCCGGGGGGGTGCGCGGCGGACGCCGACTGAAGGCTGTGATTCCGGGCGGCTCATCGGTGCCGGTCGTTCGCGGCGAGGTGATGATGGATATCAACATGGACTATGACTCGCTCGCCAAGGCCGGTTCGCTGCTGGGCGCGGGGTCGGTGATTGTCATGGACGATACCACCTGCATGGTGCGGACGCTTGCGCGGATCTCGCACTTCTACTACGAAGAATCCTGCGGCCAGTGTACCCCCTGTCGCGAGGGCACCGGGTGGATGGCCCGCGTGATCCAGCGCATCGAGCAGGGCGCGGGCCGCCCCGGTGACCTGGATCTGCTTCTCAGCATGGCTGGCAACATAGAAGGCCGGACCATCTGCGCGCTGGGCGATGCCGCGGCCATGCCGGTGGCGAGCTTCATCAAGCAATTCCGTGATGAGTTCGAGTACCATGTGAGCCATCGCAGCTGCCTAGTAGCGGCAGCCTGACGGAGTCCGAGTCAACACCGACCAACCAAGCAGGGCGCTTGAGCGGAACTGAAATGCTGCACATCGAAATAGACGGCCGGAAGCTCGAGGTGAAGGAAGGCTCCATGATCATCGAGGCCGCCGACGCCGCCGGGATCTACATTCCGCGCTTTTGCTACCACCGGAAGCTCTCGGTGGCGGCCAACTGCCGCATGTGCCTGGTGGACGTCGAGAAGATTCCCAAGCCTCTGCCGGCCTGCGCCACTCCGGTCACCGACGGGATGATCGTGCGCACGCACTCGGCCAAGGCTGTCGCCGCCCAGAAGGGGGTCATGGAATTCCTGCTGATCAACCATCCGCTCGACTGCCCGATCTGCGACCAGGGCGGGGAGTGCGACCTGCAGGATCTCTCGGTGGGCTACGGCAGTGATGTATCGCGCTTCACGGAAAAAAAGCGCATTGTCATGGATAAGTACATCGGGCCGCTCATCGCGACCGAAATGACACGCTGCATACACTGCACCCGCTGTATCCGCTTCGGCCAGGAGATCGGCGGAATCAAGGAAATGGGCGCCACCGGACGCGGGGAACACATGCGTGTCGGCACATACGTCGAGCAATCCATAGATTCCGAGCTGTCAGGCAACATGATCGATCTCTGTCCGGTAGGCGCGCTGACCTCGCGGCCGTTCCGGTTTACGGCGCGCAGCTGGGAACTGCAAAGCCGACCCTCGGTGAGTCCGCACGACTGCATCGGATCGAATATCCGCGTCGAAATTCGCCACAACAAAGTCATGCGGGTGCTGCCGCGCGACAACGAGGAGATCAACGAGATCTGGCTGTCCGACCGTGACCGCTTCAGCTATACGGCCCTCAACTCCCAGGAGCGGCTCGTGAAGCCGATGATCCGGCAGCACGGCAGCCTGGTCGAAACCGACTGGGCGACGGCGCTCGAATTCACCGCCGCCGGCCTGCGCAGGGTCCTCGATTCGCACGGTGCTCCGGGGCTCGGGGCGCTGGCGTCGCCGACCTCGACTCTGGAGGAGTTCTATCTGTTGCAGAAGCTGGTGCGCGCGCTCGGCTCGGCCAATATCGATCACCGCCTGCATGCACGTGATTTCAGCGATGATGGGGGGCAGCCGCCGTTTCCCTGGCTCGGCCAGACGATCCAAGAACTGGAGTCGCTCGATGCGGTGCTGCTCATTGGTTCCAACGTCCGCAAGGAGCAGCCGCTCATTGGTCACCGCCTGCGCAAGGCGTTCCTTGCAGGTGCCAGGATTGCAGCGGTCAATCCCATGGACCATGAATTCACCTTCGATCTGCATGCGAAGGTGGTGGCTGCGCCGGACGAGATGCTGCGGGCGCTCGCGCGCATAGCACAGGTCCTGGCGGATGCCGCGGGACAGCCGCTGCGCCAGCCGGTGCCGGCCTGGACCGCAGGAACTGCGGCGGTCGCCCAGGAACAGGAGATTGCCCGGATTCTCCTATCCGGAAAGCGGACGGCGGTGCTGCTCGGGGATTTCGCCTCAGGCCATGAACGCGCCGCAGACCTGCGGGCGCTGGCCGAGCTCATTGCCGAATTGTCCAGCGCGCGGCTCGGCCGCCTGGCGGAGGCGAACAGTGCCGGGGGCTGGCTGGCTGGCTGCCTGCCGCACCGGGGTCCGGGGGCGGGTGCCACGGCGGCAGGACTCAACGCCTACGAGATGCTGGCCCAACCCCGGCAAGGCTATCTGATTCTGGGCGCGGAACCCGAGCTCGACTGCTGGGACGGCGCCCTCGCGCGGCGCGCGCTCGGGGCGGCGGAGTTCGTGACGGTGCTGTCGGTGTTCAAGGATGTCGCGCAGGACTATGCGCATGTGCTGCTGCCACTCGCGCCGTTTACCGAAACCTCCGGGACGTTCGTTAACTGCGAGGGCCGATGGCAGAGCTTCGCGGCCGCTGTCAGTCCGGCGGGCGAGACCCGTCCCGGCTGGAAGATACTGCGCGTTCTGGGCAATGTCCTGGGCAGAGAGGGATTCGACTATACCTCCTCGGAGCAGATTCGCGACGAGGCGGCCCGTCACGCGGTGACGCCCTCGGCACGGCTGCGCAGCTGGACCCTGGGGGCGCCCCCGGGCGTGCACGCCGGCCTGGTGCGCGTCGCGGAAGTGCCGCTGTATGCGGTCGATCCCGTGGTACGCCGAGCCGCTCCGCTGCAGCAGACCCGGGACGCAGGGCGTCCGCTGGCGCGCATCAATGCGACCGAGGCGCAGCGCTGCGGGGTCGCCGGCGCGACCGCGGTGCGTGTTGTCGTAGGTGCGGGCGAGGTCGCGCTCGGCCTGGAGATCGACGGGCGCGTCCCCGATGGCTGTATCTGGATTCCGGGCGGCTATGCCGAGACCGCGCCGCTCGCCGGCCAGGGACCGGTGAGCGTGGCGGGGGTCGATCTGTGAGCGCCTTTTTTGTTTCGATGTGGCGGGACTTCCCGCCGTGGTCACAGCTTGCGCTGAGAAGCCTGGGCGGCATCATCGCGATCGTGGCGCCGCTCATGGTTGCCGTTGCCTACCTCACTTTCGCTGAACGCAAGATCATCGGTTATATGCAGGTTCGCATCGGCCCGAACCGTGTCGGCCCTCGCGGCTGGCTTCAGCCCATCGCCGACGCGCTGAAACTCCTGCTCAAGGAGATCATCATTCCGTCGAGTGCGAACAAGTACCTGTTCGTGCTGGCGCCAGTGCTTGCCATCGGCCCGTCGCTCGTAGCCTGGGCGGTCATTCCCTTCACGGACCGGCTGGTGCTGGCCAACATCAACGCAAGCCTGCTGTTTGTTCTGGCCATGACATCCATGGGGGTGTACGGGGTGGTGGTGGCAGGATGGGCGTCGAACTCCAAATATGCCTTCCTGGGGTCGCTGCGGTCTGCCGCGCAGATCGTCGCTTACGAGATTGCCATGGGTTTCGCGCTGGTCGGCGTGCTCATGGCTGCGGGCACGCTGAATCTGCGGGAAATCGTGCTGCGCCAGTCCGGAGACATTGCCCACTGGTATGTCTGGCCTCTGTTTCCGCTGTTTCTCGTGTACTTCATATCGGGCGTGGCGGAAACAAACCGCTCGCCATTCGATGTGGCCGAGGGTGAATCGGAAATCGTCGCTGGTTTTCATGTGGAATATTCGGGCATGGCGTTCGCCGTTTTCTTCCTCGCCGAATACGCCAATATGATCCTCATCTCGGCGCTGACCGCGATCCTGTTCCTCGGCGGATGGATGGCGCCATTCGGCTTCGCGCCATTCACCTGGATCCCGCCGCTCGCATGGTTCCTGATCAAGGTGTCGGTGCTGCTGTTTTTCTTCCTGTGGTTCCGTGCGACATTTCCGCGCTACCGCTACGATCAGATCATGCGGCTCGGCTGGAAGGTGCTCATCCCGGTGACGCTCGTGTGGATCACCCTCATCGGCGTGGTCATGTTCTTTACTCCGTGGGGCCGGATTTTCCGGTAGGGGCGGGAGACGGCTGAATGAAGGCACTGAAGCGGTTCATACACAGTTTTCTGCTGGTGGAGCTGGTACGCGGGCTGGCGCTCACCGGCCGCCAGCTCTTTTCCCGCAAGATGACCATACAGTATCCGGACGAGCGCACGCCCAGTTCGCCGCGTTTCCGCGGACTGCACGCGTTGCGCCGTTATCCGAACGGCGAGGAGCGCTGCATTGCCTGCAAGCTGTGCGAGGCCGTGTGTCCGGCGCTGGCCATCACCATCGAGTCCGATCAACGGGCTGATGGCACACGCCGAACCACGCGTTACGAGATTGACCTTACCAAGTGCATATTCTGCGGTTTCTGCGAGGAGTCGTGTCCGGTTGACTCGATCGTCGAAACGCGGATATTCGATTATCACGGCGAGCAGCGCGGCGACCTGAACTACACCAAGCCGATGCTGCTTGAGGTCGGCGACAGAACCGAGCGCCAGATCGCAGAGGACCGCGCGACCGATGCCCGCTACCGATAGCAGCGCGACAACATGGGCTTTGAGGGGCGCTGCCGCCGGGGGTGGCGAACGGCGAGGCCTGGATAGACCATGACATTTACGCAATTCGTTTTTTACTTCTTCTCCGCAGTGCTGGTGTTCGCGGCGGCCATGGTTATCACCATCCGCAATCCGGTTAAGGCGGCGCTGTTCCTGGTTCTGGCGTTTTTCAGTGCGGCCGGCCTGTGGATACTGCTGGAGGCGGAGTTCCTGGCGATTGCGCTGGTGCTGGTATACGTAGGGGCGGTGATGGTCCTGTTCCTGTTCGTGGTCATGATGCTCGACATCAACTTGGTCCGGTTGCGGGAGGGTTTTGGAGAGTACCTGCCGATAGGCGGCATCGTTGCGGTTCTGATGGTCCTGGAAATGAGCATCATTCTCGGGCCACGCCGCTTCGGGCTGCGCAGCTTCCCGGCACCGCCGGACCATGCAGCAGGCTACAGCAACACGCGGGAGCTGGGTCTGCAGCTGTACACCGTCTATGTCTATCCGTTCGAGATTGCCGCCCTGATTCTTCTGGTGGCGATCATCGCCGCCATCGCGCTCACAATGCGCCGGCGCCGGCGGAGCCGGTATCAGGATCCGGGGCAGCAGGTGCGGGTGCAGCCTGAGGATCGGGTACGCATCGTAAAGATGGCCGCGGAGAAGAAGACGTGAATCCGGTACGTTCCTGTTGCCGACGGACTGACGGAACGCCGGAGGAGGGCAGATGATACCCCTGTCTGATTATCTGGTGCTCGGCGCGATCCTGTTCGCTCTCAGCGTGATGGGGATTTTTCTCAATCGCAAGAATGTCGTCATCCTGCTGATGGCGATCGAGCTGAACCTTTTGGCTGTGAACATGAATTTCATCGCCTTCTCCCGTTATCTCGGCGACGCCGCCGGCCAGGTCTTCGTATTTTTCATCCTGACCGTGGCCGCTGCTGAGTCGGCGATCGGACTGGCGATTCTCATCGTCCTGTTCCGCAACCGCCACACGATCAACGTCGACGATCTCGACGAGCTAAAGGGTTGAATTCATGACGATGGCCATGACCATGAACATGCAGGACGTGTACCTGGCGATTCCGCTGTCGTGCCTTGCAGGTTCGGCTATTGCAGGCCTGTTCGGATGGAAGATCGGCCGAATCGGGGCGCATTCGGCGGCGATACTGGGCGTGGCTGCGGCTTTTGTGCTGTCGCTGTTGGTATTCCGCGACGTTGTGGTTTTCGGCCACAGCTTCGACGGGACGGTGTATACCTGGGGGGTGAGCGGGGGGATTCCGATGGAGGTCGGTTTCCTGATCGATCCGCTCAGCGCGCTCATGATGGTGGTCGTGACGTTCGTATCGCTCATGGTCCATATCTATACCATTGGCTACATGAGCGACGACCCCGGCTATCAGCGCTTTTTCAGCTATATCGCGCTGTTCACGTTCGCGATGCTGATACTGGTGATGGCGAACAATTTTTTGCTGTTGTTTTTCGGATGGGAGGCGGTCGGGCTCATTTCCTACCTGCTGATCGGATTCTGGTATACGCGTGAATCGGCCGTGAGTGCGAGCCTCAAGGCGTTTCTGGTGAACCGTGTCGGCGATCTGGGTTTCGTGCTGGGGATTGCTGCAATCTACCAGTATTTCGGGACTTTGGATTACGGCGGGGTATTCGCGATTGCGCCGCAGCTGGCGAACACGACAGTCCGGCTGATGCCCGGCCTGTCCTGCGGGGTGATCACGCTGATCTGTCTGCTGCTTTTCGTCGGAGCGATGGCAAAGTCGGCGCAAGTTCCGCTGCATATGTGGCTGCCGGACTCGATGGAGGGTCCGACCCCGATCTCCGCGCTGATCCATGCGGCCACCATGGTCACCGCCGGCATTTTCATGGTGGCGCGCGCGTCGCCGCTATTCGAGCTGTCGGATACTGCATTGTCCGTAATCCTCGTGATCGGCTCGATTACGGCCCTGTTCATGGGGTTTCTCGGAGTGGTGCAGAACGACATCAAGCGGGTGATTGCCTATTCGACGCTATCGCAGCTCGGGTATATGACGGTGGCACTGGGCGCATCGGCGTATGCGGCAGCAATCTTCCATCTGATGACTCATGCCTTTTTCAAGGCTTTGCTGTTTCTGGCGGCCGGGTCGGTCATCATCGCCATGCACCACGAGCAGGATTTGCGCAAGATGGGCGGTTTGCGGAAATACATGCCTTGGACGCTGGTTACCGCGTGGGTGGGCGCGCTTGCCTTGTCGGGATTTCCGCCGTTTGCCGGGTTTTTTTCCAAGGATGCCATCATAGAGGCAGTCGACCATTCCCGCATTCCAGGGGCTGGTTTCGCCTATTTCGCGGTGATGGCCAGCGTCTTCGTTACCGCGCTTTATTCGTTCCGCATGCTGTTTCTGGCGTTTTACGGCGAGCCGCGCATGGACGAGCACACGCGCAGTCACCTGAAAGAGTCGCCGGCCGTCGTGGTCATTCCCCTGGTCCTGCTGGCGATTCCGTCGGCGGTCGCCG
Organism: Gammaproteobacteria bacterium; assembly: GCA_028068195.1. Lineage (GTDB taxonomy): Bacteria > Pseudomonadota > Gammaproteobacteria > Acidiferrobacterales > UBA6901 > JAJYCY01. The sequence goes on along the minus strand of JAPTTX010000090.1, from coordinate 63,541 downwards.
GCTGGCTGGGGATCTCGCCGCTGCTGTTTGGAAAGTTTTTCGGAAATTCCATCGAAGTCCTGCCGCAGCACAACGTGCTCGCGGCAATGGCGCTGCATTTCGCGGGCAGCGGTCCCTTTATTGCGCGGGGATTGCAGTCGGCCCCGTTCCTGCTTGCTGTTTTGGGCTTCGCGACGGCGTGGTTTTCCTACATCCGCTACCCGCAGATTCCGAAACTGGTGCGGGAAAAGTCGGGCCTGCTCTATGAGATCCTGATCCACAAGTACGGTTTCGATGATTTCAACGATCTCGTCTTCGTGGCGGGCGCGCGCGCCGTTGGCCGCATGCTGTGGAAGATCGGCGATGTGAAACTGATTGATGGTCTGATGGTGAACGGCACTGCGCGTGTCATCGCCTGGACCTCCCGTATCGCGCGACGCATGCAGTCCGGGTACATCTATCATTACGCGTTTGCGATGATTATCGGGCTGTTTCTGCTCATGACATTTTTCCTGCATCGTTGATTCCGAGGACAGGCCGCCGCATGTATCACGCCCATGCCCTGAGTCTTGCCATATGGCTGCCAATAGTCGGCGGTGTGATCGTGCTGTTCACCGGCGGCGATGCCAACGCCCGCTGGGCGCGCGTCTTGAGCCTGCTGGTCGCGCTTGCCGCGCTTGCCGCGACCATTCCGTTGTATACGGGGTTTGATCAGCACACTGCGGCGATGCAGTTTGTGGAAGACTATGCGTGGATACCGGCCTTCAACATCGCCTATCACATCGGAATCGATGGAATTTCCCTGCCCTTGATTTTGCTGACGAGTTTTACGACCGTCATCGTCGTGATCGCCGGATGGGAAGTGATCCAGACGCGCGTATCCCAGTACATGGCCGCTTTCCTTATCATGGAAGGCCTCATGATTGGGGTGTTCTCTTCCATGGACGCGATTTTGTTCTACGTGTTCTGGGAAGCAATGCTGATTCCGATGTTCGTGATTATCGGGATCTGGGGCGGTCCGAACCGGGTCTATGCGACGGTCAAGTTCTTTCTCTATACGCTGCTCGGTTCCGTGCTGATGCTGGTTGCTTTGCTTTATCTCTACTTCAAGGGTGGAAACAGTTTCGACATCCAGAGCTTCTACAATCTCAAGCTGGGCATGACCGCGCAGATCCTGATATTTCTGGCATTCCTGCTGGCATTCGCGGTCAAGGTGCCGATGTGGCCGGTTCACACCTGGCTGCCGGACGCCCATGTCGAAGCGCCTACTGGTGGATCGGTGGTGCTGGCGGCCATCATGCTGAAAATGGGCGCTTACGGATTTTTGCGTTTCAGTCTGCCGATATTGCCTGGTGCGAGCCACGAGCTCGCCTGGCTGATGATTACGCTGTCGCTCATCGCCATCGTATATATAAGTCTGGTGGCGCTTGTTCAAGAGGACATGAAAAAGCTCATCGCGTATTCATCCATCGCGCATATGGGATTCGTAACCCTAGGGTTCTTCATTTTCAATGCCCAGGGTATCGAAGGCGGACTGATTGAGATGATTTCGCACGGATTCGTATCAGGCGCGCTGTTTCTTTCCGTCGGGGTGCTCTATGACCGGATGCATACGCGCCAGATCCGTGACTATGGCGGGGTGGCGACCCGAATGCCCATATTTGCGGTGTTCATGATGCTGTTCGTGATGGCTAATGTGGGTCTGCCAGGCACCTCCGGGTTCGTCGGCGAGTTTCTGGTGATACTCGGCAGCTTCCAGGTAAACGGCTGGTACGCGTTTTTGGCCGCAACCATGCTGGTCACCGGGGCTGCCTATACCCTGTGGCTGTATAAGCGCGTGCTTTTCGGCAATGTCGTCAGTGACCGCGTTGCCGCCCTGCACGATGTCGGGCTGCGCGAATTCTCGTTTCTTGCGCTGCTTGCGGTCTCGGTGCTGGTAATGGGCTTGTGGCCGCGTCCGTTCCTGGATGTGATGCACGCGTCAGTAAACCATCTGCTGGCCCAGGTCGCGGTGAGCAAGCCGTAACACGCGCAGGTGGGGCCGGATGGTTCGGAGCCGGCGGGATGGCGGTAACCGGGGCCTGGTGACAAGGGGATGAATCCAGTTGGAAGCAAACTTATGACCATCGTAGTGCCGAACATAGCCCCCGCAGCGCCGGAGATCTTCATCGCCGTGATGGCCTGCGTAATTCTCATCCTGGACCTGTCGCTCGACGACTCGAACCGCTATGTGGGTTATCTTCTAACGCTGGCTACGCTGGTCGGGGCTGCCGTGTTCACCGTGCACGACTTCCACCACAGCCCCGTCTATACATTCAACCACATGTTCGTCGCCGATACGCTGTCGGATGTTCTGAATCTGGCGATATTCGGTTTGGCATTTTTCGTGCTGATCTACTCGCGCCGCTATCTGCGCGAACGCGGCATGTTCCGCGGTGAGTATTTCGTTCTGGGCCTTTTTGGCATAGTCGGAATGATGATCATGACCTCGGCTGCGCACTTTCTGACCCTGTATCTGGGCCTGGAACTGCTGTCGCTGAGCCAGTACGCGATGGTGGCCTTTCAGCGTGACTCGTCGCACGCTACCGAAGCCGCAATGAAGTACTTTGTGCTCGGCGCGCTTGCCTCCGGCATGCTTTTATACGGCATGTCCATGCTGTACGGTGCTACCGGCAGCCTGGAGATCGCAGCGGTAAGCCGGAAGATCGCGACGATGTCTTCGGGAAACGTGATCCTTATCTTCGGCCTGGTATTCATCGTTGTCGGTCTGGCGTTCAAGCTGGGCGCGGTGCCGTTTCACATGTGGATCCCGGATGTGTATGACGGCGCGCCGACTGCGGTAACGCTCTACATTGGCACGATGCCCAAGCTCGCGGCGTTTGCCATGATCATGCGGCTTCTGGTGGGGGGCTTGCAGGGCCTGGCGTTGAGCTGGCAGGAAATGTTCATCATTATGGCGGTGCTGTCGATGGGGATCGGCAACGTGATTGCCATCGCACAGACCAACATCAAGCGCATGCTTGCCTACTCTACGATTTCGCATATGGGATTTTTCCTGCTCGGGATCGTCAGCGCCGGTCCGGCAGGTTACGGGGCGGCGATGTTCTACATGCTGGTCTATGCCGCCATGAGTCTCGGCGGCTTCGGAATGGTCATCGTGATGTCGCGCACCGGATTCGAAGGGGACAAGCTGGATGACTTCAAGGGACTCAACCAGCGCAGCCCGTGGCATGCGCTGATAATGCTGTTGCTGATGTTCTCCATGGCCGGGGTGCCGCCGACGGCCGGATTCTACGCGAAATTGCTGGTGTTCCAGGCGATCGTCAACGCCGGTTACGTCTGGTTGGCGGTGGTCGGCGTGCTGCTGTCGGTCGTGGGCGCATTTTATTATCTGCGGGTGGTCAAGCTGATGTATTTCGATTCACCGGCCGACACCAGCCCGATCAGAGTCGACCCTGACCTGCGGCTGATGATGGGCATCAATGGTATTGCGATGATTGCCGTCACTCCCTGGGTCGGGGCGCTGGTCAACCTGTGCGGTCAGGCAATACGGACGATATCCTGACGGCGACGGCCCACAGCGCGGACCGCCCCTGGTCGCCAGGCCCACCGGCTGGTGCAGAGAAATAGCGGTCGCGTTTGCATGTCGGCGGGCTCCCCACCGGCGCCGCTTTGCGGAATGATTGTTGATGCGATCAATCCTTGAAACACCGTGGACGGCGCGGTACACTGCGCGCTCCTTGTTGCGGGGTGGAGCAGTCTGGCAGCTCGTCGGGCTCATAACCCGAAGGTCGTAGGTTCAAATCCTACCCCCGCTACCACTCATCTATTTACGTCGATGCCGGCCGCCAGCATGTGTGGCGTCCGGCGCGGCGTCGTTTCCGGTCCCCATACGGCCGGTTCACACGCGCAGCAAACAGCCCCATCGCCCCGATCATGTTAAGGGATTGTTGATCTCCGCGGTCGTGGTCGGGTTTCTATGGAACTTGATCAGCGGGATCATGAATGTCGGGCTATATCGCAGTTGTTGGGATGGGATGCGCGGCGCGCCGGCGCAGGTCAAGCGTTTGGGGTAGGGTTTTGGCAAATCGTCGCGGTGGATGCTTCCTCTCGTCGCGGCTGTCCTCTCCATTCCGCCCATCCTCACCCAGGCACAGCCGCCCCATCCTGGGGCACACCTGCCGCTTTGGGCGTTCCCGCTGGTAGTCCTGGGTTAATGGCGGGAATCGTCCTTACCTGTGCCTGTGCGATCATCGCGCGCTTTGATGTCGGGCCTACGGCGGCCTTGCGCGGGCCGATGGCGATATTTCATAAAGGGAAACGTCGTTGGCTCGCGCTCTCATTGCTGATGATGCTTGTGCTCGCGGCTGCCGGGATGATCCTGGTCCTGTTCATTGTGCGGATCGTCGTAATAGGAAAAGTGCTTGCTTCGGTCAAGGGTCTGATTGCCGCTCCTGATCGTGGTTGCCGTGCTCAGCGGCTTGGGTTTGCTTTCCGCGATGTTTCCCCGGGTGGGCGGCGCCATGCGGGTTGCTTCAGGAAACCTGGGTGGCGGCAAACCGCAGACCTAGGCGACCGTCACTGCAGCCGCGAACGCGGTATTCCGGGACCAGGATAACGATGAAATGATGGCCGAAACGAAGCTGCGTTAAAAAAAAGCCGGCAGGAATAGGTATCCACCGTCGAAACACGGAACAGGGCAGGCTTGCGATCTTCCGAACTGCTCGAGGCAGTCTTTCATCAGGCGTGTCGTGATTCCCCGGCCCGCGTATCCCGGGGGGGTAGCCACCGAGCTTCGCAGGCCGACCCAATCCGCGGGGTGGGCAGCGCGCCAGGTAACCCGCGAACAGCGGATGTGTGTCCGCGAACGCATCCCTGAAAAGCAGCTTGGCGATGCAGAAGCCCGCGACCGGGCGATCGGTACCGGCATACATGCAATAGTGGTCCGGGCTGGCCAAATCGGCGGCGGGGATGTAAGCGGCGCCGAGTTGCTGATCGGAGATGATCAGGACCTGCGGCGCCACGGCGGGTGTGACGCGTGCGATGGTGATGGCTTCCGGTTGTTGCAGCATCAGCCCGCTATATCAGCCGTTTCATCGACTGCAATCGAGCAACCACACATGGAAGCTGCCCCGACCGCGGTTATTACGTCAACCTAGAAGATGGCCGCTCCGTTATAGGAAGCGAGCCCTGCTGGGTTCGCCATTCGCCCAACAAACCAATGAGGATTTTCCATGAAGCCATCCGTCAAACTCCCTGTTATCGCGCTTGCCGTCCTGCTCGGCGGTCTGAGCGCCTCTGCCTTCGCTACCACTGCATTCGAGCGGAATCATCCCCGGCGCGATCAGGTAAACGACCGTCTGCAGACCCAGAACCGCCGGATCCACCGGGAAGTCCGGGAAGGCGAGATGGGCCACCGGCAGGCCATGCGGCTGCATCGCAGGGATCGGCGCATCCGTCGGCAAGAGCGCCGCTTTGCCCGGCATCACCACGGCACCATCAGCCGGGCCGAACAGGCACGTCTCAACCGCCGGGAAAACATCGTGAGCCATCGCATCGGCAGGTAGGAAATCAGCCAAAACCTTCCTGCCCTCCCCGGGCGGGAAGGACCTGCCTCGCGCCCCTGGCCATGAACGCCCGGACCGCATACCGGAAAACCGGACGTCGGCTAAATCACAAGATATAGACGGAGCAGCCCAGCGACGAAGGAACCCGGTACCTTCGAAGAGTGGCCGGGCGGGGAATCCTGCTTTTGCCGCCATTTTTGTCGACAGCAACGGCCTGCCCATGCCGGCATGGGCAGATCGAGACCCTGGGCGTAAGACCGGTAGTGCGCGCAGAACTGGCTGTCCTGAAGCCCCCTAGGGTGGATGGCCTTGTACTCTTCCCACGGGAGCATGAGGGCGACACCCGTGCGGGCGAGTTCGCGGTGGATCACTGCATAATCGGGCGCGGGGCTACTGTCACCGGCGCCAGGGCTGGCAAGGACAAGGGCTTGTCAAGCCGACTAATTCTTCGCGGAAAAATCGCGTCATGCGGCATAAGGCTGGGTTAGCGGCGACGATTCGACCCTCGTCATCCAAGACGGAAAGGCCGTCTTGCATGGAACTGATCAAACTCTTGGAGAACGCAGCGGACGCTTCCATCGCTTCCGCATCCTTTCGTGTTCAGTGATGTCCATGCTCAGGAAGAAAATTCCTTCAGGAACCGGTTCAACCCTGAATTCGAATCACTGTTTCGTGCCGTCGACAAAGGTATATGCGGATTCAAGACGCTGCGGAATTCTTTGCTCCATGGTAATTCGGTGTCGGTGAAGGACCTCTGAGTTTTCGACTCCAGGGTACATTTCAGGCATCGAACGGCCGATGAGTTTCTCGCGTTGCTGGTAGCGGTGCCGGGCAGCAGCGTCGTTGACGTACAAATACGTCGATTTGAAATCCAGCAGCATGCCGCCTTCGAGCAGCCCGTCCAGCGCCTGCCGGATCGAAGCGGACCGGGCGATGTCCGTGATTGGTCGGGTAGGGTCGGTAGATGGGGTTGCCATTTGCGACGAATGATCCAGTCTGCCGCATTGTTGTGTTGTGGTGCCGTTGCTCGTGTTTTCCCGGACAGGAAATAGCCGGATTCATCACTGGGTATCGCTCGGTTGCCGGTGATGCCGGTATGCGAACCCGCATCGGCACCACCATGCCGGGCCTGCCTGGTTGCAAAAACAAGTGATCGATGTCTATTCCGGAAGGCCGGGACACCCAATTTCGGTGACGGGAATTAGTCGCATTCTTGCCAGCATGCGTGGTTTCAGTGAGTACACCGGCAAATTTTTTAACTCTACATTTTTTGTGTATTTATTGAAATATCCCTTAGGGACGATACCGCCAGCGCGATGGCGCCGCCATCTGATCTCTGCGGGAGAGTACTTTTTGTTTCCGCGGGTGTTCCAGACAGGACCAGAACCTCAATTTTCGGGCAGTCGGGGCTGGCGGTCAGGGAGCTCAGGCACACAAAGGAGTGGCATCATGGACAAGCACGTCCGGCGACGCCCCATTTGGGCGGTCGTATTGATCGGAATGCTGGCCTCAGCCTGCGGCGGTTCCGGGTCTTCGTCCTCGTCCAGCTCCGCAGGGTGGGTAACGATTGCTGATAATGCCGATCTTGTGCCGGGCACAAGCCGGTTCTTCAACGGTTACAACCAGCCGTCCGTGAGCGCCTACGGGGTGGTGGTGTTTCGAGGCCGGACAGTCGGCCCGAACCCGGTCCACGGCATTTATGAGCGGCAGATGGATTATCCGGAGCGGCTCGGTGTCGTGGCCGTCAACCGGATCACCGCAGTCCCGTCTCCCAATAATACCGGGTCAACATTCATCGAGTTTCCCTCGTTCCCACGTATCGGCGTGCACTTCAACGCCGTCGTGACCCGTGGCGAGTCCCAGCCGGTATGGAATTACACGCTGCCGGACGGTACCGCAACGCAACTGGGGACCTCCGGCGTCTATACCAGCGCCGCCAGCGGCCTGGTAACCGGCGCAAGCCAGCTCGGCGCGGTTCCGGGAATGGAATATTTCCAGGTTCCCGGCGCCGCACCCGGAACCCGCTTCGACCAGTTTCCGGGGTCACCATCAATCACGCAGGGACACATTATTGTCTTCAAGGGCAACTATACCGACGGTGCCGGGAATGCGCAGACCGGCGTCTACTACCGTGATGTGCTGGCGGACAGCGGCCATTCGCCGGTCGAGCTGATCGCGGATTCCACGATGCCGATCCCGGGGGGAACCGCCAATTTCGGATCGACGGCGCCACCGAGCGCGGCCAATGGCGAGGCGGTGTTTCTCGGTCTCGACAACGAGGCCAGCCCGACTCAGGGCGCCATCTACCTGGCCTCCCTCACGCCGAATCCGCTGCTGCAGCCGCTTGTCTTCATCGGCGAGCAGGTTCCCGGGGAGGCGGCCGGAACCGTATTCAACCGACTGGGAGAGGCCTTGTCCTTCGATGGCCGCTACGTCGGATTCTGGGGAGCGTGGGGCACTGAAACCATGTCGGTGACGGTCCAGTGCGCGGCCGAGGGCAACAAGGCGCGGCTTGCCTACTGTGTCCAGCAAAGTCCGAATGGAGACGGAATCTACACGCAGCAGGATCCGGTGCACCAGGGCTTTTTCGTGTACGACATCCAGACCGGTCAGCTGGCAACGATCGCCAAGACCGGCTCCGAGTTCAGCGATTTCGTGTATTGGAATTTTTCCGGACGCGTCCCTGGAACCGGCAGTCCGAGCGAAGGCGATTTCGAGGACTTCGAGCCGGCGCGCTGGCGCTACTCGTCCTTTATTGCGGTTTCCGCGCGCGGGAACGGATTCCAGGCGGCGTTCAAGGCCACGACGACCGCGGCTCCGCCCGTCAACGGCATTTATCTGGCTCAATCGTCCACGATGGTGGTAACGCCGATCCTGGACACCACCATGTCCGGGGAAGTGCTCGATCCGGCTGCTCCGGCCGATTCGACGATCTCCGAGCTTGGACTGGAGCGCGATGGTCTGCGCGGCGGGTGGCTCGCGGTCAGCGCCAAGATGCTGGAACCGGGGGAAACGGGCGCGAGCGAATCCGAAGGTTGGGCTGGGGTGTATGCCATCAGGCTGGGGATGTAGCGGCAGCAGAAAGACAAGACAGGGAAATTCCCAGGCTTCGACAGGAGAACGGGGGAGAAAAGGGTGGTCGGCGCCGTAGAAGCGAAATCGGGGCGCAGCCGCAAATGGATTGACAAGTAAAGGAGGCACTTCATTATGGATACGCAACTTGGCGCATGGCGCAGCGGCTGGCTGGGGCTGGCGCTGACTGCGATGATCGGTGTCAGCACGGCGTATGGCGCCACGCTCAATGTCAACACCACGACCGATGAGACCACCGCGGGAGACAGCCTGTGTTCCCTGCGCGAGGCCGTCATGGCGGTCGATGCTGGGGCCAACAACGATTGTATCAACGCATCATCCGATGGCTACGGCACCAATGACACGATCAACCTCCCTGCCGGCACCTATACTCTGACGATTCCGCCGGAGGCTGGCGATCCCGCCAATGGGGTCTATGGGGAGTACACCGTAGCGTGGAACCCAAGCACACTTACTTATGACGTCAGCGTCGTGCCGGATCCCGCCCATGGGGATCTCGACATTGAGAAAAGCGTCAAGATCATCGGGGCCGGGCCGGCGACGACGATCATCGACGGCGGCTGGACCCCAGCTAACAGCGTGACCGACCTCACCCAGGACCCGGGAAGCAAAACCACAGGTTTCGGTGATCGTGTGTTTCACGTGATTTCGACTTCGCCCACTGCGGTAGTCGACGTGCAGTTTCTCGGGCTCACGGTGAAAGGGGGCCATGTTGGGGACGTTAGCCTGCCGGTTCAGGGAACGCAGAGCTGGTCGCTGCGACGTAACGGAGGCGGCATCGCGATCGGTATCGGGGCGGTGGCATACGTTCCATCAGCCAGCGGTCCTCCGACCCCGGGATCGGATACCGGCAACAATGGCGGCAAGGGCGGTCCCGGAGGGATAGGTGGCGATGAGACGGCGGAGGCGACGTACAGCTGGTTGATCGGCAACGCCCAGGTTACCGGGAACTATGCCGGCGACGGCGGCGGCATCTACAGTGCTGCGCAGATGGCAGCCGACGGGATCGTGGTGGACGGCAATCGTGCAACCAGCAATGGCGGGGCGATCTATAACGATGCCTCGATGACCCTGGTGAGCAGTACGCTGGCAAGTAATGGTGCGGAGGGCGGTGGCGGGCTGTTCGATACCGGCAGCCATACCACGGAAATGACTGCCGACACCGTGAGCGCCAACGCGGCTGTCGGCGGCGGCGGAATCAGCGCCCGTAGCGGCGTGATTCTGGATATGACCAACGATACCGTGAGCGGCAACACCAGCAGCGACGTCGGCGCGGGCGTCTACACCAACGGCCAGGTATATCTGAGGTTCGTGACCATCGCCTACAACACTTCGTATCAAGACGCCAACAGCGGCGGCGCAGGTATCCATACCTTTCCGTCTGGATCGCTTGCGGTCATTCTGCGGGACACGCTGCTCGCCAACAATCTGGCGGGCTCCGACGCCGCCTCCATGCGGGACGCGAACTGCGGCACCACTGGCAGCTCGCTTAACATTACCTCACAGGGCTACAACCTGGACAGCGGCAATACCTGTCTGCTGTTCGGTCCGGGCGACCTGCCGGACGCCAATGCAGATCTGGGGCCGCTTTCGCCGAATGGTGGTCCAACCCTGACGCACGCGCTCATGGCTGGAAGCGCCGCAATCGCTGCCGGGACCCCCATCTCCGGTGTGACCACAGACCAGCGCGGGGCGCCCCGTAGTGCAACTCCTTCCATCGGTGCATATGATGCATACGACTCTGGCGTGTCGTCTGTGAGCAGTGGTGGCGGAGGCAGCAGCTGCTTTATCGCCACCGCGGCCTACGGCAGCTACCTGGCGCCGGACGTCGTGGTGCTGCGGCAATTCCGCAATCGCTATCTGCTGACCAACACGGTCGGTCGCAAGCTGGTGGCATTCTACTACCGGACGTCGCCACCGATCGCAGCCTACATCTGGCAGCATCCTGCTCTGCGCACGGCCACCCGCTGGGCGCTGACGCCGGTGGTCTACAGCGTCGAATACCCGCGCATCGCGGGACTGGTCTTCGTCGGGCTAGTCGGCTTTGGCATCGGTCTTGGAAGCTTGAAGCGTCGCGCGCGGGACCGTGGTCGGTAGCTTTCCGGTTGCCGCCGAAAAGACGTGAGAGCGGCGCAGGGACGCGCCGCCCTTTCCGCGGGTCAGGGAAAGCCCCGGGAGGATCTGAACAGGGCAGGGCGCCGGTCCGCTTGCTGCGGGCGATGAACCCCGCGACCGCGCCGACGATTGGGCGGCTGGTCGATGCCCGGGCTCCGTGCTGATTTCTGCGACCGGACCGCGGCCGGTCGGTTGCGTTGTGGGGCTCACGAAGGATCCCGGCGGCGGTCGGTTTATCCACAGAATTTGTGGAAAACTGGTCGTCCACACGGCGCAGAGCCGGAAATTTCCAGCAGGCGCTTGGATTGCCTACCGGATAGGCAGGTAGCACGGAACCGAGCGCGATGCCGCATCCGGGACCCTGCACGGTCCAGTCTGCGACGGGCCGCGCGCATGCCTGGGATTCGGGTCGCTTCGGTGAGACCGAAACATCTTCAGCTGGGCGTCCTTGGTGCAGCCGGTGGTCGCGAAAGTGCAGGATGCTCGAACGTGGTTTTTCATGTAGAATCATAAGGGATTTACAGGGTCGTGACGGCGGTGGCATGGGCCTCGTCGGCGGCCGCGTGGCTGGTCCCGGCACCGGGCCGGCAACGGCCTGGATGGAGCCGAAGTCCGCTAACCGGGCAGCCTGAACTGCCCGTCGCCGTACCGCACCTCCGTTGTGGTTTCCTGTGAATAGGCCTATAATTCCGCTGCTTTGAAGTCAGAGCAAGTGGGCCGCGTGCCCACTTTTGCATTTTTGGGGCGGGATTTTATGCGCGGCGACACGGCTGCACTGCGGGCTTTGCTGGAACCGGTGGTCGAGTCGCTGGGGTTCGAGCTCGTGGATGTGGAGCGTTCCGGCAGCGGCGGGCACGCGTTGTTGCGGCTCTATATCGACAGCCGTGGCGGAGTAACCGTGGACGATTGTGCCGAAGTGAGCCATCAGGTGAGTGCGATTCTCGATGTCGAGGATCCTGTTCCGGGTCAGTATACGCTTGAGGTGTCCTCGCCCGGCCTGGACAGACCGCTGGTGAAACGCAGGGATTTCGAACGGTTTTTGGGCGAGACCATCAAGGTCCGGATGTCCAGGCCGATCGACGGGCGACGGAACTTTATCGGCCAACTGACTCGAATGGAGGGTGAATCCGTCATCCTCGAGTCCGGGGCTGACAGCTTTAGCCTGCCGCTGGATGGCATTGAAAAGGCGAGATTAGTACCGAAGTATTAGAAGTATCAAATGACAGGTCCCAACGGGGGCGTTATGGGTCACGAAATTCTGATGGTTGTGGATGCGGTATCGCGCGAAAAAGGCGTGGAACGCGAGGTCATTTTCCAGGCGCTGGAAGCCGCTCTGGCAACGGCCACGCGCAAACGCTACCGGGAAGATGTCGAGGTCCGGGTATCGATACATCGTGACAGCGGTGTCTACGACACCTACCGCCGCTGGGAAGTGCTGCCGGACGAGATTGAGGCGATCGAATTTCCCGATCGCCAGACGCGGCTGGCGGAGGCGCTGGCCCGCGACCAGCAGGCGGTTGTGGGGGGGTTCGTGGAAGAGCCCCTGGAGCCGGTGGAGTTCGGACGCATCGCTGCCCAGGCCGCCAAGCAGGTGATTGTTCAGAAGGTGCGGGAGGCGGAGCGCGAGCAAATCGTCAATCAGTTCAAGGAACGCAAGGGCCAGCTCGTGACCGGTGTCGTCAAGCGCATGGAGCGGGGTGACGCGATCGTCGATCTGGGCGCGGCCGAGGCTCTGCTGTCCAAGTCGGCGATGATTCCGCACGAAGGGTTGCGCCCGGGTGACCGCATTCGCGCTTACCTCGACGATGTCTATTCGACGCCACGCGGCCCACAGCTGTTTCTGAGCCGTACAGCACCGCAATTGCTGGTCGAGCTGTTCAAGCTTGAAGTGCCTGAAGCTGGCGAAGGGCTGATCCAGATCCATGGCGCGGCGCGTGATCCGGGCCTGCGTGCCAAGATCGCGGTGAGTTCCAAGGATCCGCGCATCGATCCCATCGGTGCCTGCGTCGGCATGCGTGGCATGCGTGTGCAGAGCGTCTCGAATGAGCTCGCCGGCGAGCGCGTGGACATCATTCAGTGGTCCGCGGAGCCCGCGCAGTTCGTGATCAACGCGCTGGCCCCGGCCGAGGTCCAGTCGATCGTTGTGGATGAAGAACTGCACAGCATGGACGTGATTGTCGACGAGAGCCAGCTGTCGCAGGCTATCGGACGGGGCGGGCAGAACGTGCGTCTTGCCTCGGAGATGACCGGCTGGGAGCTCAACATCATGACCGAGGAGGCTGCGAGCGAAAAAGGAGCGAGCGAGGCCGCTGCCGCCCAGCAGCTGTTCATGGAACAGCTCGACGTCGACGAGAACGTGGCTGCGGTTTTGGTGCGCGAAGGGTTCACCAGTCTGGATGAGGTTGCCTACGTGCCGAAGCAGGAGATGATGGCCATCGAGGGTTTTGACGACGAGCTGGTCGAAGAGCTGCGAAGCCGCGCACGCGATGTTCTGCTGACGAAGGCGATTGCGCTCGAGGAAAAGATCGACATGGCCGAGCCGGAGAAGGATCTGCTGGAAGTCGAAGGCATGGACGAGCATACGGCGCGCCTGCTGGCGAGCCATGGCATCAAGAACATGGAAGAGCTTGCTGAGCAGTCCGTCGACGACCTCATGGAAATCAAGGGCTTTGATGAAGATCAGGCACGGCAGCTCATTATGGCCGCTCGTGCTCCGTGGTTCGACAAACCCCAAACCTAGGCCGGAATGCTTATGTCCGAAACTACCATAAAAAGCTTCGCTGCCCAGATTGGCGTTACGGCGGACAAGCTGATCATGCAGCTTGTCGCAGCCGGCATTGACGGCAAGGGCGTCGATGGTAGCCTGAGTGACGAAGAAAAGATGACGCTGCTCACTTATCTGCGTACGCATCATGGCGGTGCCGAGGCGGGAACCAAGAAGATCACGCTCAAGCAGAAATCGGTAAGTCAGATCAAGCAGAGCACGCGGCTCGGTCCGTCCCGCACGGTTCAGGTCGAGGTTCGAAAGAAGCGCACGTTCGTCAAGCGCAGCGCGATCGAAGAGGTGGGTGCGCCCGAGACGGAGGAGAGTCAGGAGTTGGCAGAGACCGTTGCTGCGGTCCCGGTGCCCGTCTCCATCGCGGAGCAGCCGTCTGCCGCCCTGTCCGCCGAGGCGGCCGCGCTTGCGCCGGCCGTGGAGGCGGCAGCCATTGCTGCCGAGGCGCCGGCAGTGGCGGCGGCCGAGGCGCCTGAGGCGCCCAAGCCTGCTGCGCCGCCCGCTGAAGCCCCTGCCAAGGAAGCTAAGAAGCCGGCTGCCCGTCCGGAGAAGTTCAAGAAGGGCGAGAAGCCGGGCGAGTGGCGTGAAGGGCATGCACGCGAGCGGTCGGAACTTCATATTGCAGATGCCAAGAAGCTGCGGCGCAAACCGAGGCCGCTTGCGAAAAAGCCGATCCAGACCAGCATGTCCGGCCAGCACGCCTTCGAAATGCCCACCGAACCGATAGTGCACGAGGTGCTTCTGCCGGAGACCATTACTGTGGCCGAGCTTGCGCAGAAGATGTCGGTCAAGGGTGTCGAGGTCATCAAGGGCCTGATGCAGCTCGGCATGATGGTGACCATCAATCAGGTGATCGATCGCGACACCGCGACGGTCGTGGTGGAAGAAATGGGGCACGTCGCCAAGATCGCCAGGCCGACCGATCCCGAGGCTCTTCTCGGTGGCGCGAAGACCGAGGGTGTGGCCGAGCCTCGTCCGCCAGTGGTGACCGTAATGGGTCACGTCGATCATGGCAAGACATCGCTCCTCGACTACATCCGCAAGACCAAGGTGGCAAGTGGCGAGGCGGGTGGAATCACCCAGCATATCGGAGCCTATCACGTCGAGACCGCGAAGGGCGTGGTCACCTTTCTCGATACGCCGGGCCACGAGGCCTTCACCGCCATGCGCGCTCGTGGCGCCAAGGCGACGGACATCGTGGTTCTCGTGGTGGCGGCGGACGATGGCGTCATGCCACAGACGATCGAAGCGATTCATCATGCCCGCACCGCCGGCGTGCCCATGGTGGTGGCCGTCAACAAGATCGACAAACCCGGTGCGGAACCGGAGCGCGTCAAGCAGGAGCTGGTGGCACAGCAGGTAGTGCCCGAGGAATGGGGTGGCGAGGACATTTTTGTGAACGTTTCGGCCAAGACCGGACAGGGTATCGATGACCTGTTCGATGCGGTGCTGCTGCAGGCAGAACTGCGAGAGCTGAAGGCGGTGAGAACTGGCCCGGCAGCCGGTCTGGTGATCGAGGCGCGCCTGGATAAGGGGCGCGGCCCGGTGACGACCGTGCTGGTGCAGCAGGGCACCCTGCGCAAGGGCGACGTGATACTGGCCGGTCATGAGAGCGGACGGGTGCGCGCCATGACCGATGAAAACGGGCGTGCAGTCAAGGAGGCGGGGCCGTCCATACCGGTGGAGGTTCAGGGGCTCTCGGGAGTGCCGAACGCCGGAGACGAGGTGGTGGTGGTGGAGAGCGAGCGCAAGGCGCGCGAAATCGCGCTGTATCGGCAGGGCAAATTCAAGGATGTCCGGCTCGCGCGGCAGCAGGCTGCCAAACTCGCGAATGTCTTCCAGCAGATGCAGGAGGGCGAAGTCAAGACGCTGCATCTCGTCATTAAGGCGGATGTGCAGGGTTCGGTCGAAGCGCTCACCGAAGCGCTCGAGAAGCTGTCGACGGCCGAGGTGAAGGTAAATGTCATTCACGGCATGGTGGGCGGGATCAGCGAATCGGATGTGAATCTGGCGCGCGCCTCCCAAGCGGTCATCATCGGCTTCAATGTGCGCGCGGATTCCGGTGCACGCCGGCTGATCGAATCGGAAGGCGTGGATGTGCACTATTACAACGTGATCTATGACGCTGTGAATGACGTCAAGGCAGCGCTCACTGGCATGCTCAAGCCGCAGTTCAAGGAAGAAGTTGTCGGGCTAGCCGAGGTGCGGGAAGTATTCCGGGCCCCCAAGATCGGGTCGATCGCAGGCTGCTATGTCACAGAGGGTGTGGTGCGCCGTAACCGTCCGGTGCGCGTGCTCCGCGACAATGTCGTGATTTTCCAGGGCGAGATCGATTCGCTGCGTCGTTTCAAGGACGACGTCGCAGAGGTGAAGTCCGGCCTGGAGTGTGGAATTGGCATCAAGAACTACAACGACATTCACGTCGGCGATCAAATCGAGATATTCGACAAGGTCGAGGTTGCCCGGTCACTGTAGCTGGGGCCAGATGCGCAAACAGACAGGCAGAACCCGCCGGGTGGCAGAATTGCTGCAGAGGGAGCTTGCGGTTTTGATTCCGCGCGAGCTCAGCGATCCGCGGCTCTCACAGATGACGCTCACGGGCGTGGATGTCGCGCCCGACCTGTCGCACGCCAAGGTCTATATTACCCAGTTGAGCGGTGCGGCGAATGCCCCGGCAACGCTGGCGATGCTGAACGGGGCCGCGGGTTTCCTGCGGCATATCCTGCGCGGGCGCCTGGAACTGCGGGTCATTCCCGAACTCCGGTTTCTGTACGACGAGTCGGTGGAACGTGGCGCTGAAATCTCGCGCCTCATTGAGAGCGCACGCGCGGCCGATGGCGGCGGGAAGAAGCGCGGTTAACGTGCCGCCCGGACGATAATCGCATGGAAAAGGCAGTTGGTGGAGCCGTGCGCCGGGTCCGGCGCAATTCGCGTGAGGTGAGCGGCATACTGCTCCTGGACAAGGCGCCCGGACTGACTTCAAACCGCGCCCTGCAGGAAGCGAGAAGCTTCCTGGAGGCCCGCAAGGGCGGCCACACGGGCAGTCTTGATCCGCTCGCGACCGGCCTGCTGCCCCTGTGTTTCGGAGAGGCGACCAAGTTTTCGCAGTTTCTGCTCGATGCCGACAAGACCTATTGGACCGTCTTGCGTCTCGGACAGGAGACGTCGACGTATGATGCCGAGGGTTCGGTTGTTGCATCGCGGCCGGTGACGGTAGACCGCTCCCAGATCGAGGCGGTATTGGCGCGATTTGTCGGAGAGATCCGCCAGACCCCGCCCGTCTACTCGGCGATCAAGCAGGGCGGTCAACCGCTATACAAGCTTGCCCGTGCCGGCGTGACGGTCAACCCGGTGCCTCGGACTGTGGTAATCCACCGGATTCGCCTGCTTGACTGGCAGGACGACCGCGTGGAGTTGGAGATACGTTGCAGCAAGGGTACCTATGTGCGCAGCCTTGCCCATGATCTTGGCCAGGCACTGGAGTGCGGTGCCCATGTCGCGCAGCTACGGCGACTGGCGCTGGGCGGGTTCCGGGTGGAGGATGCAGTGAGCATGGAGCGCCTGCGGGCGTTGCCGGGGCCGGAAGAACGCGCAGCCCTGCTGCTGCCCGGTGACCGTGCCGTGGACCGGTTTCTGCCTCTCACGCTGTCGGCCAACGCGGCCTATTATCTATGCCAGGGACAGGCGGTTTTTGCGGGCCAAGGGCATGCTCCGGGCACAGTACGGCTGTACGAGGCTCATGGCCGGTTCCTGGGCCTGGGGGAGGTGCTGGATGATGGCCGGGTTGCTCCGCGGCGGCTGGTCAGTTTTCCGGAACGACCTGAAAATACGACAGAAAGCGGTTGAGGTGCGGTTGCGCCGCGGTTAGAATACCGCCCCTCAACGTCATATCGACCGAAAAATGGAGTAACGAGGTACGTATCGATGACCCTCAAGGCGGAACAGAAGGCCAAGATAGTGCAGGAATACGGCATGGGCAAAGGCGACACGGGATCGCCGGAAGTCCAGGTTGCGCTGTTGTCGGCGCGTATTGATGATCTTTCCGGGCATTTTCAGACCCACAAACAGGACCATCATTCACGCATGGGGCTGTTGCGGATGGTGAGCAAGCGCAGGAAATTGCTCGACTACCTGAAAGATGTGGACGGAAACCGCTACCGGCAGCTGGTGGCCCGCCTCGGGTTGCGCAAGTAAGCATTTCTCTCCGGGCGTCCGGCCGGTGCCAGGCGTTTCCGGTCGTGTCTCTATATATGTACGACGGCGGGTCGTGGTGTGGTCGGTCTTCCACCCTGCGCCGCAATGGCTTTTCCGGGGCTTCGGCCACTGGCTTCTGGCACCACCTAGATTGAGGACCCAGCTTTGAAAATCGTGAAGAAATCGTTCCAGTACGGCGATCATGCGGTTACCATCGAAACCGGCGAGATCGCTCGCCAGGCCAGCGGCGCCGTCATGGCCAGCATGGGCGACACGGTTGTGCACGTGACCGTTGTCGGCATGCGGGACGGCAAGCCCGGCCAGGACTTTTTTCCGCTCACCGTCGACTACCAGGAACGCACCTACGCGGCAGGCCGGATTCCGGGCGGTTTCTTCAAACGCGAAGGTCGCCCTTCCGAGAAGGAAATCCTCACCTCCCGCCTCATCGACCGTCCGATCCGTCCGCTGTTCCCGAAGGGTTTTAAGAACGAAGTCCAGGTAATTGCCACCACCATGTCGATAGATCCGGATATCGATCCGGATGTCGTTGCCATGATCGGGACTTCGGCGGCCCTGGCACTGTCAGGCATGCCGTTCAATGGGCCCATCGGTGCGGCACGTGTCGGTTATCGAGACGGAAAATATTTGCTGAATCCCGGCAACAAGCAGCTTGCCGATTCCCAGCTCAACCTGGTGGTTGCCGGAACGGAAGCGGCAGTCCTGATGGTCGAGTCGGAGGCGTCCGGTCTTTCCGAAGAAGTGATGCTCGGCGCAGTGCTGTTCGGGCACGAGCAGCTGTGCACGGCGATCCGGGCGATACGGGAGCTGGCACAGGAAGCGGGCGTTACCCCGTGGGACTGGCAGCCGCCGGCCGATAATACGGGTCTTGCCGAGAGCGTGGCAAAGCTTGCCGAGGCGGACATCACCGCCGCCTACCAGATCCGCGAAAAGCTTGCTCGCCAGGATCGGATGAACGCGATCCGGGAACGTGTGCTGGCCGAGCTGACCAGCGCCGACAGCGCTCCCGCCGATGTCGAAGCGGTCAAGAACGTCATCAAGAAGCTCGAGAAGAAGGTTGTGCGCGGCCGCATTCTGGCCGGAGAACCGCGCATCGATGGACGCGACACACGCACTGTGCGCCCGATAACAATACGCACGGGCGTGCTTCCGCGCACCCACGGTTCGGCGCTGTTCACGCGCGGCGAGACCCAGGCCCTGGTCGTCACCACCCTTGGGACCGGGCGCGATGCCCAGATCATCGACGCGCTCGAAGGCGAACGCAAGGAGCCGTTCCTGCTGCATTACAACTTCCCTCCGTCCTGCACCGGGGAAACCGGCCGCGTCGGCAGTCCCAAGCGGCGCGAGATCGGACATGGCCGTCTCGCAAAGCGTGCCATCGCGGCGGTGCTGCCGGACATGGCTGATTTTCCGTATGTGCTGCGCGTCGTTTCCGAGATCACGGAGTCGAATGGATCTAGCTCGATGGCTACCGTATGTGGAGCCACTTTGTCGCTGATGGATGCGGGTGTGAAGATCAAGGCGCCGGTAGCCGGCATAGCGATGGGGCTGATCAAGGAGCAAGACCGGTTTGCAGTCCTGACCGACATCCTCGGCGATGAGGATCACCTCGGCGACATGGATTTCAAGGTTGCCGGCACGGTCAACGGGGTCACTGCCTTGCAGATGGACATCAAGATCGAGGGGATCAACCAGGAAATCATGGATGTGGCGCTGAAGCAGGCTAAAGAGGCGCGGATGCACTTGCTGAAGATCATGCATGATGCAATTCCGGCGCCGCGCGCGGAAATGTCGGAATATGCGCCGCGGATCATCACATTCAAGATTAATCCCGAGAAGATCCGCGACGTCATCGGCAAGGGCGGTGCTACCATACGTGCCTTGTGCGAGGAGACCGGCGCGACCATCGACATCGAGGACGATGGTACCGTCAAAATTGCTTCGGTCGACAACGCTGCCGGACAGGAGGCGCGTCGCCGCATCGAACAGATCACGGCCGATGTCGAGGTTGGAAAGATCTATCAGGGAAAGGTCGTCAAGCTCATGGATTTCGGGGCATTTGTCACCATCCTTCCGGGACGCGACGGTCTGGTCCATATCTCGCAGATCTCCCACGAACGCGTTGAAAACGTCAGCGACAAGCTGACTGAAGGCGAGAATGTGCGGGTCAAGGTGCTTGAAATCGACAAGCAAGGTCGTATCCGTCTGAGCATGAAGGCGGTCGAAGAGCAGGCCTGAGGCAGGCGGCAGCATAGTCGTGCGGGAAGGGGGCTCGCGCCCCCTTTTTGTTTGCCCGGGCCCCTTGGCGACGCTCATCCTCCCCCAAGATTGCGATCCGCCGCCGGGCCACGGTAAGCCGGCCCCGCAGCAGCTGCGGGCGCGCGGTTCACGGCCTGGCGATGAGCTGCTGTGCCAGGAACTGGGGGATGTGCTCTTCCAGCCAGAAGCGCGGCCGTCCTGGCCAGCGACCGGCGATGAAGCCGACATGGCCGCCGCGCGCAGGGACCTCGAGGGTAACGTGCGGGGACAGCTCGTGCGCTGGCGGAATGGACTCGCGCGACAGGAAGGGATCGTCAGCAGCATGCACAATCAGCGTGGGAACGGCAATATGCCGCAGATAGGGCCGTGAGCTTGATGCGGAATAATAATGCTCCGCGTCCGTGAAGCCGTGCAGCGGTGCGGTGACGGCGTCGTCGAATTCGTGAAAGGTATGTGCTGCGGCCGCGGCGGCAGCATTGAATGGCGGTATTTTCCCCCGGAACTTGCGCCGTAGCGAGCGTCGGAGGCTCGAGAGCAAGTGGCGCCGGTACAGGCGCGAGAATCCCCGGTTCAGCTGCTGCGCCGAGTCCTCCAGGACAAACGGAATTGATACCGCCGCCGCCGCGTAAAGCCCGGCAGCGGCGCCGGTTTCGCCCAGCCATTTGAGCAATACGTTGCCGCCCAGCGAGTAACCGACTGCAGCAAGGGGTGTGCGAGGTTCTCGATCCCGCAGGGTTCGGACGAGAAAGGCCAGGTCGCCGGTGTCGCCCGAGTGGTATCCGCGTGCGAGCCGGTTTGGCTCGCCGCTGCAGCCTCGGAAGTGCATGACGAGGGGCCGCATGCCCCGCTTCTGCAGTGCTGTGAACATGCCGCGTGCGTAGGGCGACTGGGAGTTGCCTTCCAGTCCGTGGAGAATGATGACGACCGGAGCCCTGCCCGAGGCGCTCCAGTCGAGGTCTATGAAGTCCCCGTCAGGGAGTTCGAGACGCTCGCGCAGAGGATGGATGCGCGGACGCATCCGGAACAGCGGCGACCACAGCGTCTGGGCGTGCCGCCCCGAGCACCACCATGCCGGTTCGAAGCTGCGGTCCCCTGCGGCGATGCCATCAAGTGTCGCCCTGAAGCTGCTTGACGATCTCTTCATTTTCCAGGGTGGAGGTGTCCTGGGTTATGGGTATCCCGCGTGCGATGTCGCGCAGCAGACGGCGCATGATTTTCCCCGAGCGTGTCTTCGGCAGGCTGTCCGCATAGCGGATGGTCTCGGGCTTGGCGATCGGCCCGATCTGCTGTGCCACCCAGGCGCGCAGTTCCTGGGTCAGCTGCTCCGCCGAATCTGCCGCGGGACGCGTGCCCCGCGTGACGACAAAGGCAAATATCGTTTCGCCCTTGGTCTCGTCCGGCTTCCCAACTACGGCGGCCTCGGCAACGCGCGGATGGGCAACGAGCGCCGACTCGATTTCCATCGTGCCGAGCCGGTGACCGGATACCTTGAGCACGTCGTCGGATCGCCCCAGGATCCAGAAATAGCCATCACGGTCCCGGTGTGCGGTATCGCCGGCGACATAAAGCTGTCCGCCATACTCGCCCCAGTATGTATCCCGGTAGCGCTTGTCGTTTCCCCACACGGCGCGCAGCATCGATGGCCAGGGCCTGCGAATCACGAGCTGTCCGCCTTGATAAGGGTCGGTGATGCTGCGGCCTTGGGCGTCGACGATATCGGCATCTATGCCCGGAAGCGGCAGGGTGCACGATCCCGGCTTGGTGGTGATTGCGCCGGGGACCGGTGCAATCATGATCGCCCCGGTTTCCGTTTGCCACCAGGTGTCTACTATCGGGCAGCGTTCGTGCCCGATGACGCGATGGAACCACATCCAGGCCTCGGGGTTGATGGGCTCCCCGACGGTGCCGAGCAGCCGCAGCGAAGACAGGTCGTACCGGGCAGGAAAGGATTCACCGAGTTTCATGAGCGAGCGTATCGCAGTCGGTGCAGTGTAAAAGATGGTGACGTGATGGCGCGCGCAGATGCTCCAGAAACGGCCGGCATCGGGCACCGTGGGGGCGCCTTCGTACATGAGCACCGTAGCCCCGCAAGCGAGCGGTCCGTAGGCGATATAGCTGTGTCCGGTCACCCAGCCGATGTCCGCGGTGCACCAGAATACGTCCGAGTTGCGGATGTCGAAAACCCACTTCATGGTCGCAGCCACGACCACCAGGTAGCCCGCGCTGGCGTGCTGGATGCCCTTGGGTTTGCCGGTGGAGCCGGAGGTATAGAGCAGGAACAGCGGGTGTTCACTGTCGACCCATACGGGCTCGCAATCATCCGCAACCCCAGCCTCCGCCTCGTGCCACCAAATGTCGCGGCCGTGCTGCATGCCGACCGGTTTGCCGGTCCGGCGGAGCACGAATACCGTCTCGATGCTCCGGCATCCCTCGGAGAGGGCGGTGTCGCACGCGGCCTTCAGTTCGATGATCTTTCCGCCACGGTAGCCGCCGTCGGCGGTGATGACCGCACGGGCACTGGCATCCTCGATGCGGTTGCGCAGTGACCCGGACGAGAACCCGCCGAACACCACCGAGTGGATTGCGCCGATGCGGGCACAGGCAAGCATGGCGACCACGGCTTCGGGTACCATTGGCATATAGATGACAACGCGGTCACCAAGGCCGATGCCGCGCGCTTTGAGGGCGTTGGCGAAGCGACAGACCTGCCGGTGCAGCTCGGCATAGCTGATGCGGCGGACATCCCCAGGTTCGCCTTCGAACAGGATGGCTGTCTTATCGGCGTTTCCCGCAAGGTGGCGGTCCAGGCAGTTGAACGACACATTGAGCAGGCCGCCGCCGAACCAGCTGTAGTAGGGTGCGCGGGAATCGTCGAATGCCACGGTGAAGGGCCGGCGCCACTGGATCTCCTCGCGTGCGAGGCTTGCCCAGAACGCCACCGGGTCACGCTCCGCCGCCTCCCGCAAGGCCTGATAGGCCTCCAGGGATTTGACCTGTGCCTCGGAACTGAAACTCGCCGGAGGAGGGAATCGGCGATCTTCGGTCAGGATGGAATCGATATTATCGGTGGCCGCGGTCTGCGGTTTGCCCGCTTTTCCGGTTGTGTCCGAGCCTGACATCAGCGGGCTAATTGCAATTGATGGAGAAGCGGCGGGTCATGCCCACAGCTTCTGCCACCAGCGCCGGCGATTGCCCGGCAGGGGTCTGCGGCCCTGCAGCTCCCGCGGCGGAATCAGGCTCATGACCCAGCCCGGAAGCGGAGGATTATCGCTGTAGCCGCAGGAAACGCCGAGGTTGTTGGGATCGAAAATCTTGATGAGCCGCGGTTCGGTCGTGCTGTCGGTGTAGACGATGCCGCAGTAGTCCTCGCGATGTTCGGTGCGCAGCAGGCTGTCCACTTCCCGAACAAAATCGAGGACCTGTTCGGCGTTGCTCGTCTGCGTCGGCACCGCTTCGCCGACCGCATAGAGGTACCAGCCCGCCGATGCGTTTTGCCGGACAACTTGCCAGAATGCATCAAGCTGGCTCCAGCTGAGCAGACCGGTGAAGTGCCCGCGAAATGCCGTTTGGAAGGAATCCTCCGGAGCTGCCGCTGCTTGCATGATTCTCCTTTTCCCCGGTTTTCCGAGATGCCGCCTACTGCACGTGAGACTATAGCTGATTGCAGGGTCCGTCTCCAAGGGGGGCGGCGCACCGTATTGGTGGCGCGGCCCAGCCGGCAGTCATTTTGGATCGTGTCTAGGTTTCCGCGTGGCTTTCGGGGATTGGAGCGTACGGGCTGCCGGTCCGGACCGCGTTCCGGAGGCCGTCGCAGTTCTGGGACTGCTGGCCCTGTGCGCGACGACGGCCGGTCCTTTGCCTGCCGGTGCCGCCGAACGGGCGAGCCGGGCCGCTAGCGCGCTGTAGCGCGGAGCCAGTACGATTTCGATGCATCGATTGCGGCTGCGGCCGGCTGCGGTCCGGTTGCTGGCAATCGGGTGATACTGGCCCATGCCGACTGCTTCCATCAGTCCGGGATTGACCTCTGCGGAGTCCTGGAGGAAGCGCACGACGTTGGTGGCGCGCGCGGTCGAGAGTTCCCAGTTCGTGGGGTAACGGTCCTTAAGACTGGCTCCGGGCGGGACATTGTCGGTGAATCCCTCGACCCGGATGGTCTTGTGGTGCACCTTGGCGAGTACGACGCCGACACGCCTGAGTACGTCCTCGCCCTGCCTGCTGATCCTGGCTTCTCCCGACGGAAAAAGGAGCCGGTTCACGATGTTCACCGACAGCCGGTCGGCAAGCTGCGTGATCTTGATCTGACCCTGCGCCACCTCGCCTTGCAGGCTGCGGATCATTTCGCTGCGGGTATTGCGGATCCTGGCGATTTCATCCTGCTTCTGCTTGGAAAGCCGGGTGATTTCCTGATTCATGCGGTTGCTGAGAAGGACGACCTCCTGCTTGAGGCGCTGGTTCTCAAGCGCCAGCTCCCGCGTCCGCTCCAAGCGGTCGGCGCTTTGGCGGCGCAGTGTTCCACCGTAACCCCAGTACAGGTAGGAGGCGGTGCCTGCGATGATGAGCACAAAAACGAACAGGATCCGGGAGAGATTGTTCCACATCGGATTGCCACCCCTGACAGGCGCCAGACGGCGCTCGTGACTACCAAGCATACCAAGCCTCCTGCGGTTGCGCCTAGCGCAGTTCGCCGGCCGTGGAGCATGATGTCTCGGCAATTTTGGTCTATGCTCGCCTACCGGATCCGGAATTGGTGGAGGACGCGGCATGACGACCAACGATGGGGGGCTGGTGCTTGCGCTCGGAGGGGGAGGAGCGCGTGGACTGGCTCATATCGGAGTGCTCGAGGTGCTCGCCAAACATGGGGTGCAGGTGCGCGCCGTCGCCGGTACCAGCGTCGGCGCCGAGATCGGCGCGTTTGTCGCGAATGGCATGCCGCTCGCAGACATGATGCAGCTGGCAACCTCGTTTGACTGGAAACAAACACTGCAGCTGTTTCTGCCGGACCTGCCGGCCGGAGGACTGGTTTCCGGCAGGCGGGTCATGAGTTTTCTGACTCAGACTATCGGTGACAGCCTGATCGAAGAGCTTGGCATAGGCTACGTGGCATTAGCGACGGATCTCGAGACCGGTGAGGAAGTGGTGCTCGACCGAGGTCCCCTGGTTGACGCCGTGCGGGCCAGCATATCGATGCCGGCCGTATTTGCCCCCCACCAGCTGGACGGGCGCTATTTCGTCGACGGAGGGGTGGTGAATCCCCTGCCGTTTGATGTGGCGCGCGAACGCTTCGGGGGTCCGGTGCTGGCGGTAGCGGTGCACGCCGGTGCCCACGGGTTCGGCAGGCCCGAGGCGCATCCGGCGCGTTCTTCCACCTGGACCGAAAGCGCCCGCCAGCTGCTGCAGCAGCCGTGGGTAGGGCCGGCCGAGGGTTTGCGACAATGGCTCGAAGAGCAGGTCGAAAACCACAACGGGGGCAGTTCCGCGCCTCCGGTCTGGCGGGCACGCCGCGTTCTGGATCAGGTGATGGCAATAACGCAGGCGCAGAACGTGCGTCTACGCGGGGCGCTGGCGGCTCCCGACATCATGCTGGCTCCGGAAGTCGACGGCATCGATTCGTTTGAGTTTTACCGCGGAGCCGAGGCAGTCGCCGCCGGACGCGCGGCAGCCGAAGCGGCGCTTCCCGCGATCATGCGTTGTGTCGGACGCTAGCCCTCACTGCGCCGGGGCCCGCCGGGGGATCTGCCAGCGGCGTTTCACGGGCTCTCGCCCGGCGCGTTGGGATGAAATGCAGGTGGCAATCGTTGCCGCCAGGCTCCATGGGCCGAATCTGGCCGGTGTCGCAGACCGGCGGCAGGGTGTTGTCAGCGGAGGCGAAGATCGGCCTGATCCGGAGCTCGGGGTGCCATCCTCGCGGAGAGCGGACGGCGGGGCAGACGAATCACGGCGCAGAATCCGAGCGGGGTGCCGTCCTGCAGTATCACGTCTCCGCCGTGCGCCCGGGCGATGGTGCGCGCGATATTGAGACCGAGGCCCGTGCCTTCCCGATCGCGCCCCCGTTCCGGCTGACTGCGGTAAAAGGGCTCGAATACCCGTTCCCGCTCCTGCAGAGGAATTCCGGCACCCGGATCGCACACCGCGATCGTCAACTCGTCGGGACGGTCGTCGATGCGGATGGTTGCCCGCCCGCCATATTTGACTGCGTTGTCCACCAGGTTCATGAGGCAGCGCCTGAGGTCCTGCGGATTGCCGTAAAAGGGATTTTCCGCCGCCCCCTCGACGGTCACATTCCAGCCCATGTCCTCGGCATCGATACGAACGCTCTCAGCCAGGGCGGTCGCATCGAATTGTGTCCGGCCCTGGCCGGGGTCGATGCCGTGCAGGTATTCGAGCGTTGCACCGACCATGGCAGCCATATCGGAAAGATCGCTGATCAAGCGTTCCCGATGTGCGCTGTCCGGCAGCAGTTCGGTGCGCAGTCTCAGGCGTGTGATGAAAGTTTTTAAGTCATGAGAAAGTGCCGCCAGCATGGCAGCGCGGTCGCGCACATGCTCCTGGATCCGCAACTGCATTACGTTGAGCGCCCGTGCCGTGGCCCGGATTTCCGCAGGACCAGTCTCTTCCAGCGGCGCGCTGTTGAGGTTTTGTCCGATGGCGAGCGCGGCCTGGGCCATTTTTTTCATGGGGCGGGTCACCCATCGGACAGCGATCAGCAGCAGAACGATTGCGATCGCCAGCGAGAGCGCGAGCTTCGGCAGCAATATGTACAGGCGCGCGATATGTTCGTAAGGCAGCCGTGCGGAAAACGTGACCCAGCTGCCGTCATGCAGCTCGATCTGCGTCACGAAGGCAAATCCGCGTGGCGCAAGGTAGAACAAACGCAGCGTAAGATACCGGTCCAGGGCGTTGACGGGGGTTTCCGGGAATAACGTCGATTCGTCGCGGCCCGGCTGGGGGACATGGCGAAGCAGCACATGGATCGGCCAGTGCGCGCCCAGGTCGCGGCGCAGCATGGACTCGAAAACACGCGCGTAAGGCCGCTCGGATGGGCCATCCACCGGGTTCGGGCTGCGGGAGAGCACGATGGTGAGGCGCCGGTCGCTCAGCCGGCGAACGATCCGGGCCCGGTCGTCGGGACGGACCGCATCGAGCGCTTTGGCAATATCCGAGATGTGCTCGGCCACCTGTAGGGTGGTGCTGCGATAAAAGGCCCGGCCGCGATCGAGGATGTTGATCGCCATGCTTACAAGCTGTGTCAGGATCACGCCCAGCAGCAATACGCCGGTCATCCAAGCTGCCAGGTTGCGGGGAAAGAGCTTCACTCAGTAGCGCCGCACGACGTCCGTCGCCAGAATATAGCCGGCGCTGCGAACCGTCTTGATAAGTCGGGGTTCACGGCCGCTGTCGCCGAGATGGTGCCGCAGCTGGCTCACGCGAACGTCGATACTCCGGTCGTAGGGGCCGGCTTCGCGACCGTGGCAGAGTTCGATGAGCTTGTCGCGCGACAGCACGGTTTGTGGATGTTCCAGAAAAATCACCAGCAGCTGGAACTCCGACGCGGCCAGGGGAACGAGCACTCCGTCCGGGGAACGCAGCTGTCGTTGAGGCAGCGCCAACTCCCATTTCGCAAAAGAATAGCCGCGCACGATGTTGGTGTGGCGGTCGCCCGTGCGGCTTCTCCGCAGCACTCCGCGGATGCGGGCGACCAGTTCGCGCGGTTCGAACGGCTTGGCGACGTAGTCATCGGCGCCCAGTTCCAGGCCGCGAATGCGGTCCATGCTGTCGGTTCTCGCGGTCAGCATGATTATCGGAATGTCTCGCTCCCCGCGGATGCGCCGGCAAAGGGAAAATCCGTCCTCGCCCGGCAGCATGAGATCGAGAACGATAAGGTCGATGGGAGCCTTGCGCAGCTGCTCCAGCATGCTCGGTCCGTCAGCGGCTATGGACGTCTGGTATCCGTAGCCCTCGAGATATTCCTTGAGCAGACTGCGGATGCTCTCGTCGTCGTCGACGATCAGGATGTGCGCCGATGCGGTCATGGCAATGGCCTGTTTTCCATGATTCCATCCTAACCCAGAAGGACAGGTTGCCGCCGCCCGCTCACAATTCCTTACAATTCCCCGGTCGCGGCTCATATTTTGCTTACATTCCGCTGGTTTAATGGCCGCCATCTGCTGGTGCGGCGCTGCCGTAGCGGCAGACTCATCCAAAACCTTTTAAGGAGCACGGACATGAATAAGATATCATTGATTACTGCGGCAGTGGCTGCCCTGGGTCTTTCCGCCATCCCGGCATTCGCGGCCTCGACCGCGGCGCCCGCCAACGCCCATTCGCAGACTGTTGCGTCGGCGACGCACGGTTCTCTCTCGCGCAGTGTCCTCGACGACAGTTCCAGCGATAACGGCTCGAACACGGATCAGGGAAATCAATCCCAGAGCGGCGATGACAGCAGCGACTGAGCGGGGCTGAAACCGGCACGGGCGGCGGTTACCGCCGCCCGTGCCATTTCATTACTTCCTGCGACGTTTCTGCGCAATTGCTGTGGCATCCGCCGCCTCGCTAGCGATCCACGTTGAGATTGGCTTCCGCGGGGTCACCCGGATTCCGAAGCCCCATGCGGGCAGCGGAACGCCGCGCTTGCCATCCGGTCTGCGGCGTCGGGTATTTCCGGGGCGGGTCTGCAGGCCGAATCCCGTCCACGTCCCACACTTTATTTTCCCTGCTTGGTCCCTGTCGTCCTCAGCAGATCAGCCAGCACCTCTGCGGTCATGGGCCGGCTGAAGTAGTAGCCTTGCGCGTGCTCGCAGCCCTCTGCCAGCAGGAACGCGCGTTGCGCTTCGTTCTCCACGCCCTCGGCAATGAGTCGAAGTCCCAGGCTGCGGGCAATGGCGATGATCGTGCGCACGATGGCGACGTCGCTCTGGTTGCCGGGCAGCTCGTGCAAGAAGCGACGATCGATCTTGAGATACTTCACCGGGAAATCCTTGAGGTAGGCGAGCGAGGAATAGCCGGTTCCGAAGTCATCGATCGCCGATTCCACTCCCATGGCGCGAAGCTCGCCGAGCATGCGGCTGGCCGTTTCGGGATCCTGCATCATCAGGCTCTCGGTGATCTCCACCTCGATGAGCGAAGGAGATACGCCGGAGGCCTCGATGATGGCACGCATGCGGGCGACGAGATCCTGTTCCCGGAACTGGCGCGCCGAAAGATTGACCGCAACCGATAGCGGGATTCCTTCCCGCTCCCAGGCGCTGGCCTGGGCGCATGCCGTGCTCAGCGCCCACTCCCCGAGCCTGACGATGAGACCGGTTTCCTCCGCCAGCGGAATGAACCGGGAGGGGAGAACTAGCCCCAGTGAAGGATGGTTCCATCGAAGCAGAGCCTCGGTACCGGTGATTCTTCCGCTTGCCAGCTCGTGTCGCGGCTGGAACTCGAGCGTGAACTCGCCGTGGTCAAAGGCGGTATGCAGATTGTTGGCCATGGCCATGAACTCGGACGCCTGGGTGTTCATGCCGGGAGAGAAAAACTGGTACATGTTGCGCCCGGACTCCTTGGCGCGGTACATGGCGATATCGGCGTTCTTCAACAGCGTTGAGACGTCGTCGCCATCCTGGGGATAGCAGCTGATGCCGATGCTCGCGGTCACGAACAGCTCGCGCGCATCCACTACGAACCGTCTGCTGACGAGCTCGCGGAGCTTGTGGGCGAGCGCGGCCACGTCCGAGGATTCCCTGCATTCGCTCAGGATGATGGCAAACTCGTCGCCGCCCATGCGTGCCACGGTATCGATTTCGCGCACTCCGTCGCGCAGGCGTCCAGCGACCTGGCACAGCAATGTGTCGCCCACCGAGTGTCCGAGGGTATCGTTGATGGACTTGAACCGGTCGAGATCGAGAAACAGCACCGCCGCCGAACTCCGGTCCCGCTGCGCGCGGAAAATGGTTTCCTCCAGACGGTCACGCAGGAGCATGCGGTTGGGCAGGCCGGTGAGCGCGTCGTGGCTCGCCAGGAACTCGAGTCGAGACTGGTAGTCCTTGTACTGCGAAATGTCGTTGAAGACGCCGACGAAGTGCGAGACGCTGCCGTCCGCTTCCGGCACCTTGGTGATGCTGAACAGGGCCGGATAGGGCTCTCCGTTCTTGCGCCGTGCCCATAACTCGCCTTGCCAGTAACTGGACTCATCGAGCGCCTGGCGCAGGTTGTTGGACCGGCTGTCGCTGTCGCGGTCGGACGCGATGACCTCCCAGGGGCGCGCGATGACCTCTTCAGCCGGAAAGCCGGTGATCGCGGAAAATGACTTGTTGACGAAAATGATGCGTGCGTTCACATCGGTGATGAAAACGGCTTCGGCGGTGTTTTCCAGGGCGCTGGCGGCCAGCCGCAGCTGGTTTTCCGCGTGCGTGTGCGCAAGCCGTGTCCGCAGGCTATGGATGCCATAGCCCATGTCGTTGGCCAGTTGCTGCAGTATCTCCACTTCCTCCGGGTCGAAGGCAAGGGCTTGGTCGGCGTAGAGGCTGAAATTGCCGTATACCTGGCTGTCGTACAATAGCGGCAGGGATATCGACGATGCGTAGCCTCGCGCCAGAGCGGCGTTCCGCCAGGGCGCGTAGCGCGGGTCGGTTGCGATGTCGCGGGCCATGTCGGGCCGCCGTTCTCGTATCGAGGTGCCGGCAGCGCCGCGACCCCGCTCGGTGTCGGCCCAGGAGAGCTTCATGGCCTCCACGTAGCCGTTGTTGTGGCCGGAAACCGCAACCGGCCGTATCGTTCGGTGGGCGTCATGTTCTGCGTACCCGGCCCAGGCCATCCGGTATCCTCCGGTCTGCACCAGGCTGGCGCAGGCCTGGCGCAGCAGGGTGACTTCGTCGTGGGCGTGAACGAGGCTGTGGTTGACCTCGGTCAGGACCCGAAGCGCACGGTTGGCGCGACGCAGCTGTCGCCGCGCATCGAGTTGCGCGTTTTCCCATTCCTTCTGCTGGCGTGTCGTCCAGCGGAACGTCCATCCTCCGCCCAGGGCGAGGAGCAGAAGGAGCGCATACGGCACGTCGACCGTGTGCCACCACTGCACCCATATCATGCGTGTCGGTATTGTCGTCCAAAAAGTGAGTGGATAATGTCTCAGCCGGCGGAATACGACCAGGCGGGGAACGCTGTCCACGGTAGTCATGCCCTGGACATAACCGCTTCTGGGAAAATTGCGCGCACGCAGGGTCCGGACCAGGATCCCCGTTTGGGGCCTGTCGTAGACACGGCTCGGATTGGCGGGCGGCGGCCAAGTGAAGATGAGGTAGCCGTCATCGGTCAGAAGCCCGCTCAGCAGTTCGGCTGGTGGTGGCAGTCTGTTCCACAGCGCCTGCTCCCGGCTGACCGGAAGCACCGCCGACAGCAGAAACAGTACGCGGCCGCTCCTGGAGCGCACCGCGTAGCGCAGCGGTATGATCCAGCCGGAAGCAATACGCCCGCGCTTGGTGGGGCCCACCACCAGGCCGTGCGTGGACATCGTGCGTCGCGCCCCCTCGAGAAAGTGCGGTCCGGATAGATTGGGAAACGGGGCGGGCAGTGTCCGGGACGAATTGAGAATCCGGCCGTTGGGCGTCACGGCGATGACCGCGTGCAGTTCCGGATTTCCCCGGGCGAAGCGCTGCAGCAGCGTGCGGCTGCGCCGCGGATGGAGTTTCAGATTGGTTGCGCGCAGCTGCTGGCCGAGTATCCGCAGGCCATGCTCATAATGACGCAAGGCGGATTCGGTCGACCTGGCCACCAGTCCTGTCACCAGGCTCAGCCGGCGGATCTGTTCCTTTTTGACTTCCTGGAACGAATAGGTGCCGTAGATGATCGCGGCCAGCAGCAGTAACAGCAGCAGCGCTACGAACGCTGTGGTGAGGTTTGCGACGACTCTCGATTCCTGCCTGTCATCGACGTGCATGAAACCATACCCAGTCCATTGTAGTTATGATCTGTCGATCTGCGGCACTCTATTACGAAACGGAGGAGGCCAGCAAGCCGTGCAGCCGACCGGACGTCCCGTGCCGGACTTGCACCCGGACCGGGTTGCGGGCGGCGGCATGCGGACGCTTGAGCGCCCGGCTATTGCCAGGGCCCAGAGGGCTGCGGCCGTAGATGCGGCGGCTTCCACGAATGTTCTTACGAGGTATCGAGCAGGCCGCGCAGATTGGCCAAGTGCGCGTCGGCCCGTTCCTGGCGTTCCTGCGGGTTTGCGGAAGCGGCCTCGTCCTGCCACTCCAGGTCGTCTGCCGGAAGTTCTGCAAGAAATCGGCTCGGTTCGCAGTCGACGATTTCCCCGTAGCGTTTGCGGCAGCGAGCGAGCGAAAAGCTGAGCGTTTTGCGTGCCCGCGTGATGCCGACATAGGCAAGGCGACGCTCTTCGTCCACCGTGTCCTGCTCGACGCTGGTCCGGTGCGGAAGCAGGTTCTCTTCCATCCCAACCAGATAGACGTGCGGAAACTCCAGCCCCTTGGCCGCGTGCAGGGTCATGAGCGAGACCTGGTCGATGCTGGCGTCGGGGTCGTTATTGTCGAGCATCCCGATCAGGCTGATGCGCGCAACCGCGTCGGCGAACGAGAGCTCGCCGTCCTGGACCGTGAGCCGGCGCAGCCAGTCGAGCACATCGGCAACGTTTTCCTGGCGCTTCTGTGCCGCGGCGGGGCTGTCGGAGGTCTCTTGAAGCCATGCATCGTAGTGCGCCTCTGCGACGATCTCCCTGGCAAGACCGGCCGGATCCGCCTCCGGTGCGCGTTCGGCAAGCGCGCTGATCCACGTGGTGAAGCGCCGCAGCGCCGCGAGCTGCCGCGAATTGAGCTGCAGCGCGAGCCCGTCGGCGAACGACGCATCGGTTAGGCTCAATCCGTTCTCGGCGGCGTACCGCGCGAGGCCCTCCAGGGTTGCCGCGCCGATTTCACGTCGCGGCGTGTTGGCAACCCGTAGAAACGCGCTGTTGTCCGCGGGATTTGCCACCAGCCGGAGATAACCCATGACATCGCGGATTTCGCTATGTTCGAAAAACGAGATGCCGCCGCTGAGATAATAGGGGATGCGCTGTTCTCGCAGGGCGCGCTCGAGCACGCGCGCCTGGTGGTTGCCGCGGTACAGCAGCGCGTAGTCGCGGAAATCGGTCCGGTGCTTGAACTTGTGGTGCAGCAGCTGGGCGACCACCCGGTCGGCCTCATGTTCCTCGTCGCGCGCCACGATGACCCGGATCGGATCGCCGTATCCGAGATCGCTCCACAACCGTTTCTCGTAGACATGAGGATTATTTCTGATCAGGCTGTTGGCTGCCTTGAGAATGCGTCCCGCGGAACGGTAGTTCTGCTCGAGCTTGATGACCTTGAGATTCGGGAAATCCTGTTGCAGCTGGAGCAGGTTTTCCGGGCGGGCACCGCGCCATGCGTACACGGACTGGTCATCGTCGCCGACGACAGTCAGGGCGCCACGCGTTCCGACCAGTTGTCGGACGAGGGAATACTGGCAGGCATTCGTGTCCTGATACTCGTCGACCAGCAGATAGCGAATGCGGTCCTGCCAGGCCGACAGCACGTCGGGGTGCCTGGCAAAAATGAGCGCCGGCTCGAGAATGAGATCATCAAAATCGACGGCATTGCAGGCCTTGAGGTGGCGTTGATACAGGGGGTAGAGTTTGGCCGCCTGCGCTGCCAGCGGGTCGGTGCCGGCCGTGGCCATGGCGTGTTCCGGTTCGACCATGGCGTTTTTCCAGCGCGAGATCTGACGCTGTATATCTTCGGCCATGCTGTTGTGTGCCAGGTCCCGAATGAGTCCGAGGCTGTCTGTGGAATCATAGATCGATAGCCCGGCCCGGTACCCGGCGTGAGCGCCTTCAGCGCGCAGAATACGCAGGCCGAGCGTATGGAAGGTAGAAATGGCCAGGCCCTTGGCAGCGCCGCCGCCGAGCAGCGCGGCGACCCGGGTTTTCATTTCCCGAGCGGCCTTGTTGGTGAACGTGACCGCTACAATCCGCGACGGATCGATCCCATGTTCGCGTATGAGCGCAACGATCTTGCGTGTGATGACTGAGGTCTTGCCGCTGCCGGCGCCGGCCAGCACGAGCAGCGGGCCGGCCATGTAGCGTACTGCCTCCTTCTGACGGGAATTGAGATCGGGCAAGAGGGTCGCGCTGCGCTATTCGGGTTGGAGTGGTACGGCAACGGGATATTAACCCGATTCACGTTAAACAGACAGACCCGGCAATGGGGAGCGATCGATCCCGGATTTCGTACCCGGTTCAGGCCGCTGCTTTACGGTTCAATTTGCGCATCCCGGCGCTTTCCTGGCCGCACGCCACGGCCGCGGGCCCGGGCCCGTTGCGGGGGCTGCCGGAGAGGGGTCCGGCGATGGGTGCAGGCACCCCTTCCGCCCGCGGCGCGGGTTTGCACCGCCGGCATGGCCTGTATTAAGGTTAGACGCCAGCGTCAGGGCGTGCAGCCCGAGCGATGATGCGCAGATGGTATCGCGAGACAGTAGTATCCGACAGCATATAGTTAGTTTTAGGGTATCCAGGACCGCGGTGCCGTTGGACGCAGGCCGCGGCGTGATCCAGCATCCGACAGGGCAACGATCATGAGCACTAAGTACGTAAACGCGGTCATCTCGGAGACACAGGGAGAAGGGAGCCTGCCCATACTGGAAGGCACGATGGGGGCGTCGGCGGTCGATATCCAGACGCTCTATGCGCGCCACGGGCTGCTTGCCTACGATCCGGGTTTCCGGTCGACGGCCTCATGCAAGAGCGCGATTACCTTCGTCGATGGCGATGCCGGGGTGCTGCTGTACCGCGGATATCCCATAGAGGAGCTTGCGCAGTACAGCACCTTCCCTGAGGTAGCCTATCTGCTGATGCACGGGGAACTTCCGGTTGCTGATCAGATGGCTGATTTCCAGGCTGCGATCCACCAGCACAATATGCTGCATGAACAGGTGCTGTATTTCTATCGCGGTTTCCGCCGCGACGCCCATCCGATGGCGGTCATGGTCGGCGTGGTCGGAGCCCTATCCGCCTTCTATCACGACGTCATCAATATCAGCAACCAGCAGCAGCGCGAGCTTGCAGCTATCCGGCTGATCGCCAAGATGCCGACGATCGCGGCGGCCAGCTACACCTACAGTTCCGGACGTCCGCAGCGCTATCCCAATAATAGCCTCGACTATGCCGCGAATTTGATTCAGATGCTGTTCGGTGTCCCCAACACCGAACTGGTGGTGAACCCGGTGATGGCCCGTGCACTCGATCGCATCCTCATCCTGCATGCCGACCATGAGCAGAATGCGTCGACATCCACGGTGCGGCTCGCGGCCTCTTCCGGCGCAAATCCGTTTGCCTGCGTGGCGGCCGGCATCGCCAGCCTCTGGGGACCGGCACATGGTGGAGCGAACGAGGCCGTGCTCAAGATGCTCATGGAAATCGGTACATCGGAGAATATCCCGAAAGCGATTGCCCGGGCGAAGGACAAGAACGATTCGTTCCGCCTGATGGGGTTCGGTCACCGCATCTACAAGAATTTTGATCCGCGTTCGCGCGTCATCCAGGAAAGTGCGCGCGAGGTGCTTCATCACCTCGGGGTCGACGATCCGCTTCTCGAGATCGCAGTGAAGCTCGAAGAGATTGCGCTGCAGGATGATTATTTCATCGAGCGCAAGCTTTATCCGAACGTCGATTTTTATTCAGGAATCCTGCTGCGCGCGATGGGGTTGCCGATGAACATGTTCACCGCCATCTTTGCGGTGGCGCGCACCGTGGGATGGGTCAGCCACTGGCTGGAGCTTCATCAGGAAACGCACGGCATAGACCGGCCCCGGCAGCTCTACGTCGGGCAGCCGCGGCGGAATTACCCCAGGAAAGCACCGGACTGACGCGTGCGGTCAGCGCTGCGTGGCGGCCGCTGGCACGCCCAGTCCGAACCACAGGGCGGTGGCTAGGAGCAGCGCCGCCAGCATCTCGAAACCGGCTGTGTAGCCGAAGGCGTTGATGACGCCGCCCGTGACGACCGGTCCCGCGGCCTGTCCGGTATCCATGATCGTTCTCAGCACGCCCATCGACGTACCCATCTGGTCCTGTCGGCTCAGGTCCCCAACCAGGGCGCCGGTCGACGATGTTGCGGTCGCGAAACCCGCGCCGAAGACGACGCTCAGCGCCGCGAGTGCCGTCGTAGACCGGAACAGGGGTATCGGGCAGATGCCGATCATGGCGATGGCCAGACCGAAGAGGATCGCCGGTCGGCGTCCAATGCGATCAGAGATGTACCCGGCGAGCGGCTTGATCAGGGCGACGCAAACCAGCTGGAGGCCGAGGATGACGCCGATTTGCCAGGCCGGAATCGCGCATACGGAGGCGTAAGCGGCAAGAAATGCCTCGAGCGCGCCGAACACGAAATATTGCGCCGCCTCGGTGGCGCTGGTGGCGAGCAGGGCGCCGTTGCGCAACGTCGCTGCCAGGGCGGTTCGTGCTGTCTCCCAGGTCCGGGCGTGTGATTCCGGAAGCGGCAGCCTCTCCCGGTCCCGGGGCAGCATTATGCCGAGGGCCAGTGCCAGGATGCCGCCCGCAGCACAGGTCAGGTAGACCGCTGGGAAGCCCGCCAGTGAGATCAAGGAGCCGCCCAGGAACGGCGCCGCTGAACGTCCGACAATCGTAATCGAGGAGTAGGTCGAGAGTTTCTGGGCGCGATCCTTGACGTGATGGCCGGCGATCCAGGCGCTCGCCACCGTGCCGAATATCGCGGTCGCAAATCCATGGTAAAAGCGCACCAGCACGAGTATCCATACACGGCTTGCCAAAAGATACAGGAATGGGGCAGTGGCAAATATCGCCAGCGCTGCCAGAAGCAGCCGGCGTCTGCCCACGAGATCCGAGAGCATTCCGGCCGGCAGGCTGATCAGTATTCCGGACACGGTCGATGCCATGGCAACCCACCCGATTTCCGCGGGGTTTGCGCCAAGGTGGATCGCGAACAGCGGCAGCGCCGGAGTTTTTGACAGGGTGGAGCTCAGGATGGCGAACGCGCCGGTTGCCGCGAGCAGCAGGAACGGCCACCGCCTGTCTGATTCAGCCATCACGCCTCCTGCGGCTCTGTCGAGCTCTGTGTATTATAGCTGTCGGGCTGCGCCGGCGGGGATGCCGGCCCGAATGTGCCGGACGCTGCTTCGGAGTCAGCCGACTATCGTAAATTCGGGGAGAGTGGCCGTGCGCAATCTGCTTCTGGTACTGGTGTCTGCCTGTCTGCTTAGCGGCTGCATTGCCGAGGCCCTCACGTCCGGCCATATCGCGTTCAGCGACGAGGGGGCCGGGAATCCGCCGGCAATCGGCACCCGTGAGCGCGCGCTGATTCGTGAATACTGCACGCGTCGCGACTTTGCCCGGAACCTGTCTCCGGAGGAAAGCCGCATGGCGTCGCAGCTGCGCCGTTACGATAGGCTGCCGTCCCGGCTCGTCTTCCGTGGCCTGCCGCAGCAGCTCGAGAGCCGCCTGCCGCCGCTGCCACAGCCCTATGCACGGGTCCTTGTCGGAACGGACGTGCTCGTGGTCAATCGCCGCACGCGGGTGATCACGGATCTCGCCCGTGGTGTCTGCGAACCCTACGCAGCCGCGCCCGCCCACCGGCGCTGAGCGTCGC
Source organism: Gammaproteobacteria bacterium (assembly GCA_028068195.1). GTDB lineage: Bacteria > Pseudomonadota > Gammaproteobacteria > Acidiferrobacterales > UBA6901 > JAJYCY01. The sequence continues at coordinate 25,913 of JAPTTX010000090.1, read as the reverse complement.
CGGCGCCCGCGGCGGTCAGTGATGCTGGGCCAGAAAGTCCCTGGCCAGCGCCCGACGCTTCTCGTAGGCTTCGCGCGCCACGGCGATATCCGCCAGAAACAGGGGCAGTTCCTCGAGCAGCAGGGCCTGCGGTCCGTCGACCAGCGCCTTTTGCGGCGCCGGATGGAAGTCCACGAGGACCATATTGGCGCCGGCAATGATGCCCTGGGCGGTGACGTGCTGGATGTCGAGCATCCCGTCGGGCGCCCGGTCGCGCGAGCCCACCGAATGCGAGGGGTCCACGCATACCGGCATGCGCGTCAGTCGCTTGACTACCGGTACGTGGGCGAAGTCGACGAAATTGCGGTGCGGGTCGCCCATGTTCGTTTTCATGCCGCGCAGGCCGAACACCACGTTGCGGTTGCCGGCGCTTGCGAGGTATTCGGCGGCGTTGAGCGATTCCTCGAGCGTGATGCCGAAGCCGCGCTTGAGCAGTACTGGCAGTTCACGCTGCCGTCCGACGATTTTCAGGAGCTCGAAGTTCTGGGTATTGCGCGTGCCGATTTGCAGCATGACACCCGTAGGTTTGCCGGTGCGTTCCAGGGCTTCGCGAATTTCGTCGAGATGCGAGTCGTGGGTGATTTCCATGGCGATCACCTTGATGCCGTACTTGCCGGCGAGTTCGAACACCCACGGCAGGCAGTCGCGCCCGAGCCCCTGGAAGGCATATGGGTTGGTGCGCGGCTTATAGGCGCCCATGCGCGTGCATACCTGGCCGTTGTCGCGCAGCGCTCGCAACATTTTCTCGACATGTTCCGGTGTGTCCACTGCGCACAGTCCGGCGAACACGTTCAAGCTGTCCTGGCTGAAGTGAACGCCGTTGTACTCGAAGCCGGTCGGGCGCTGGTCGTCGTGGTGACGGCCGAGAATTCGGTATTCTTCGGATACGCGGACGACGCGCTCCACGCCAGGGAGCGATTCGATTTCGCTGCGGTCAAGGGCTGCGGTATCGCCGATGAGGTAGATTTCCGTGAGAGTCTGCTGTGAGCCGACCTCTTCGTGGATGCGTGTGCTGATATTGCGCTTGTTGCGCAGCGCATCTAGGATCTGCTGGAATTCCGGACTGTTGCGGCCCACACGGGGCTTGAGGATGATAATCATTAACGTTTCCTTAACGGTTCCTTCGGGCGCTAATCTGGGTTGCATGCGGCCCCGGCACGGGGGCCACCCAGCCGCGGTCGCGGGGATCCCCGGCGAGCGGCTGCAGACCGTCGAAAAGTCCTATTGTAGCAAGACACCAGCCGTCCGTTGCCATGCAGATCGACAGAACCGGGACTAGCCGCAGAACCGCCGGGAGGCGCGGGTCCGGGCAGACGGGCGGACCTTCCTATTCGCTCGACCCGAAGCTTGTCGTGCGCCATGTCCGCGTCGAGACCTTCCGGGCGAGCGGACCCGGTGGCCAGCACCTGCACAAGACGGAATCCGCCGTACGCATGACCCACTTGCCGACGGGAATCGCGGTGACGGTGTCGGACACGCGTTCGCAGGCGCGCAACCGGGCGCTGGCGCTGGACCGGCTGATCGCCCGTCTTCGGCGACGGGCCTCAGTGCCGGAGCCGCGGGTCGCAACCCGCAGAACCGCTGCTTCCGTGCGCCGGAGGCTGGACCAGAAGCGTCTTAAGTCCCGCACCAAGGGCCTGCGTGCCCGTGTGCGCTCGGCCGATTAGCGCGGCGTGATCCGATCCACGGCGAGGCGCTCCCGCGCCGAATTTTCCGGCGCTACGGCAGGTACTGCCGTCCGAGATGTCGACGGGCAACCCAGCGAGCAGGGTTCGAGCAGGTCGAGCGGATGCCCGACGGCGCACTGTTAAGTGTCCCTGGGCGGGAATGTGCCGGCCTAAGGCGCAGGCAGCGCCGTGCGTGGTCGGACGCTGACGTTGCCGGCAGCCGTCCAGGCCGCGGCTCGTCCGGTATTTTGAGCGGGACACCGGATTGTGTTATCGGTGGACTTCACGTAGGATTTAGCCGCCGCGCGGAGGAATTGGCGCGGTATGTTGTGCCGCTGCGTCACGGGTTGGCCGTTGTCCTTGACCCTGGTGTGCGGCCTCCTGATCCGGCAATTCGATAACGCGTCGCAGCAAGGCGCAGACGTCACAGATGAAGAAGGGGTTATTCGTCTATGCAAACTGGTACGGTTAAGTGGTTCAACGAGTCCAAGGGCTTCGGTTTCATCACCCCGAGTGATGGTAGCCCGGACGTGTTCGTCCATTTCTCAACCATCGAAGCAGAGGGTTTCAAGACCCTGGCCGAAGGACAGAAGGTGGAGTTCGAGTCCACCAAGGGTCCGAAGGGAATGCAGGCGACGCGCGTGATTCCACGCTGAGTTCGCCCGTTCTGGCCTGAATATATCGAAGACCCCGCCGCGAGCGGGGTCTATTTTTTTTAGCGGTCTGCGATCGCAGTCCGCCGTGACTGCCGCGGCGGACGAATTGCGAGGGCAGAGGTTGTTTGTCGTCCGGTTTGGCATTGGAGGCCGGCGGGTGAATGGCGTGTGGCCTGGGCCAGCGCGGCGGTGCCTGCGTGGCGTACCGCAGGGGGGCTCTGGCGAGTGAGGCCTGGGAATGCTGCACGATCTCATTCGTCAGTATGGGTACATAGGACTGTTTATCGGCACCCTGCTCGAGGGTGAGACCATCATGCTGCTGGCCGGCTTTGCCGCCCAGCACGGCGATCTCCGGCTGTCGGGGGTGGTGACCGCCGGGTTCCTGGGCAGCTTCCTAGGGGATCAGGTTTTCTTCTATGTAGGACGGCATTTCGGTCCGGCGATAGTCCGCAAGCGCCTGTCCTGGCGCGCGAATGCCGACAAGGTGTTTCGTCTCATCGATCGCCACCAGTCCCTGCTGATCGTCAGCTTCCGCTTCTATTACGGCCTGCGCTCGGTGACGCCATTTGCCATCGGAGCGGCGCGCGTCGGTCGTGTCCGTTTCTTCGTTCTCAATGCCATCGGAGCGATCCTTTGGTCGGTCACCCTGGGCGGCCTGGGTTTCCTGTTTGGTCGCGCCTTCGCGGCCTATTTCAGTTCCTTCCGGCGCTACGAGCTCGACCTTCTCGCAGTCTTTGCCGGTGCCGGAATTTGCGTCTGGCTGACGACCCTGATCCTGCGCCGCAGGAAGGCGGCACGTCTGTTGCGTTCGGAACGCGACCGCAACGAGAGCTAGGTTCTGGTGCCGGTGCGCGCCGTTGCGGCGTCTGGGTGCATCCGGATGCCGCGGCTGGCGTCAGCGTGCACGGTCGAGCGCCATGGCGTAGAAGCCGTCGGTATTGTGGCGGTGCGGGTAGAGCCTCAGGGCGTCGTCGTCCATCGAAATGTCCGTTCCCCGGCGCGCCAGGATTTCGGCGGCAGGCTGCGGCTGAAAGTCGGGATGCCGGGCCCGAAATTCTCCGACGACGTCGTCATTTTCCTCGCGCAGCAGGCTGCACGTGACATACACCAGGCGACCGCCAGGCTTCACCAGCGTAGCGGCTGCGGCGAGTACGCGCTTCTGTGTGGCCACCAGTTCGGCCAGATCCGGCTCGCGCCACTTGATGTCCGGATTGCGCCGCAGCGTACCGGTACCGGTGCACGGTGCGTCCACCAGTACGCGATCGATCTTGCCCTGCAGGCGCTGGATCCGTGAATCGCGTTCGTGCGCGATCGCGATCAAACGCACGTTGTCCAGACCGGCGCGCCGAAGCCGGGGCTTGAGCCGTTCGAGGCGCTGGCGTGATACGTCAAAGGCGTAGATCGTGCCGCTATTGGCCATCATGGCGCCCAGCTGCAGGGTCTTGCCCCCTGCGCCGGCGCAGAAATCGACAACCATTTCACGGCGCCTGGGCTCGAGCAGCATACCCGAGAGCTGGCTGCCTTCGTCCTGGATCTCGAACCAGCCGTCGCGAAAGGCCGCAGTGCCAAACAGCGGCGCGCGGTCGCGGCTGCGTAGGCCGAGTGTCGACCATGGGGTCGGGGCGACGGTGTATCCTTCCTCGGCCAGCCGTCCGGCAACTGCCGTCCGGTCGGCCTTGAGCGTGTTGACCCGCAGATCAAGGCTGGCGGGGCGGTTGAGTCCAGCAGCGAGCTCCAGGGTTCCGGCCTCTCCATACTGGGAGATGAGCCGGTGTAGAAGCCAGTCGGGCAGATCGGTACGTACGCCGAGCGGCAGATCAGAGCCCGGGTTGCGCGCCCGCGCAGCGAGCGCGGCCAGATCCGGGCCGGGGAGCTGCGGGTCGGCTTCGGCCAGGGCGCGCGCGCTGAAGCCTGCCTCGGTGAGCAGGTAGGCCGCAACGAGATCCTGCGCGCTGGCGGGGTCCTTGTCGAGCAGGTATGTGAGGGAGCGCCGGTGGCGCAGGCAGCCGTACACCGTTTCGGCCACGAATCCGCGGTCGCTGCGGCCGAGCATAGGGTGATCGCGGAAGAAGCGCTCCATCTGCTTGTCGGCGGCCTGGTGGCTCGAGAGGACGGATTCGAGCAGCTCCGCCGCGGATCTGAAAAGGAGGGGCTTGGACATTCTGGCCTCGAGGTTACGCAAGCGGGACTGGATGATGGCGGTGCAAGTGCGCCGCAGACTCTACTTCGAGTAGCGGCTGAGCAGCCCCTGATAGGCGTCGATGCGGCGGTCACGCAGGAATGGCCAGATCCGGCGCACGACCTCGGTGCGTCCCAGGTCAACGTCCCGCACGACCACAGCCGGGCTGTCGGCGGAAGCCTGTGCCAGCACCTCGCCCTGGGGGCCGGCGAGGAAGCTGCTGCCCCAGAACGCAATGCCGTCGGTGCGCCGTTCCGGATCCGCTTCATGACCGACGCGATTGCACGCCACCACCGGCAGGCCGTTGGCGATCGCGTGCGCGCGCTGGATTGTGACCCAGCTGTCGCGCTGGCGCTCGCGCTCGGGCGCGGGGTCGCCCGGATCCCAGCCGATGGCGGTGGGGAAGAGAAGGATCTGCGCGCCGGCCAGAGCCATCAGGCGGGCGGCTTCCGGATACCATTGGTCCCAGCACACCAGCACACCGAGCAAACCGGCTGAGGTCTCGATCGGTGCAAATCCCTGGTCGCCCGGGGTGAAATAGAACTTTTCGTAATAGCCCGGGTCGTCCGGGATGTGCATCTTGCGGTAGCGTCCTGCGATACTGCCATCGCGTTCGAGGACCACGGCGGTGTTATGATAGAGACCGGCTGCGCGCCGCTCGAATACCGACGCGACGATGACCACCCCGAGCTCGCGCGCGAGATCTGCCAGATTTTGCGTGGTCGGTCCGGGCACCGGCTCCGCCTGGTCGAATCGTGCCGGGTCCTCGTTCTGGCAGAAGTAGACGCCGGAGTGCAGTTCCGGCAGCAACACCAGCTCCGCGCCGGCTGCGGCCGCATTGCGGATGCCCTGTTCCGATTCGGCAAGATTGCGCTGGTATTCTTCGGTGCAACTGTGCTGCACCATTCCAACGCGAAGTGTCTTCCTCATGAGTTGGCCGCTCTCCGGTCCGGCAGCAATGCCTGCATCAGCCGGCCCGTCCGGCTTCCACTATTGCGTCAATTTTAGCACTGCCGCCGGCGCCTTGCCCATGTCCAGACGGACGGGACGGGGCGCTGTCGCGCCTTCGGCGCCCTTGTCTTTCAGGTGGCGGCGAGCACGCCCGCCGGCAGCTGCATGGTCACGCAGTGCAGGCTGCCGTGCTGCCGGATGAGAGGCAAGCAGGGTATGCTGACGATGGCGCGGTCCGGGAAGCATTCCTGAACGCGCTGCCGCGCGGCTTCATCAGCGGGGTCGTCGTAGGCAGGTACAAGCACTGCGCCGTTGATGATCAGGAAATTCGCGTAGGTCGCCGGCATGCGCCGGCCGTGTTCGTCGTACTGAGCACGCGGCCAGGGCAGCGGGACGAGTCGGTAGGGATCGCCGCTGCGGCTGGGTAGGGTCCTGAGCTGCCGCTCCATCGCGGCGAGCTCGCTGTAGTGTTCGTCGGTCGGATCATCGCAGGCAACGTAGGCGATTGTGCCGTAATCGCAAAAGCGAGCGAGCGTGTCGATGTGGCTGTCGGTATCGTCACCGGCGAGGTAGCCGTGGTCCAGCCAAAGCACCTGTCTGATGCCTAGCCAGTCCCCGAGCTGGCGTTCCAGCTGCTCGCGGCTCACCTGCGGGTTGCGCGTCGGGGCGAGCAGGCAGCGTGTGGTAGTCAGCAGGCTGCCGGAGCCGTCGACCTCGATGCTGCCTCCCTCGAGCACGAGATCCACGGGTTCCAGCGGCGTATCACGAAACACGCCCTGCTGTGCCACCTGCCGCGAGATCGCGTTGTCGAGCTCCGCCGGGTATTTTCCGCCCCAGCCGTTGAAGGCGAAGTCGAGCAGCAGCGGGCGGTTTCGGCAGACTACGCCGATCGGTCCATGGTCGCGCGCCCAGCTGTCGTTCGAGGCAGCGAGCGCATAGATCACCCGGGAAACGGCCACGCCGGACTCGCGAAGCTGTCTGTCGACGTGGGCGCGATGGGCTGCATCGAAGCACACGCACAGCACCGGTTCCCGATCGGCGATCGCGCGCGCAATGGCGACGAACACCGGTTCCACCTCAGACAGATGCGGGCCCCAGTCGCCGTGCGCGTGCGGCCAGGTGAGCATCACGCCGCTCTGCGGCGCCCATTCGGGCGGAAGATAGGGTCGGCAGAAGTCCGGGTTCGACAGGCTCATGGGCGAATTTCCTAGAATGCGGCGGATGATAGCCGGTTGCTTATCGCGGGCCAACCGTGGCACGGGCGGCAGGATTTGACCTGCACGGCGGACTGTATTTGAATGTGCGCCTTTCGCGCCACCTGAACGTGGCGCCGGGCTGCCGTGGAGATGCGCTCATGCCGCTGATAAGACCCTTTTCCGGACTGCGACCGCGTGCCGAATTCGCGGCGCAGGTGCTGGCCCCGCCCTATGACGTGGTGACCGAGGACGAGGCGCGGGCGCGTGCTGCCGGCCGGCCGTGGAGCTTTCTGCACATCTCGCGGCCGGAAATCGATCTGCCGCCTGGCACCGATCCGTACGCGCCCGAGGTCTACCGCAAGGGGCGGGAGAATTTCGAGCGGCAGATCGCTGCCGGGGTGCTCGCCCGCGATCCCGAGCCTTGCTATTACCTGTACCGCCTTGTGATGGGCGCGCATACCCAGACGGGCCTGGTTGCGGCCGCGTCGGTGGCGGCCTACGAGCACCAGCGAATCCGGCGGCATGAGCATACCCGTCCGGACAAGGAGGATGACCGGGTCCGCCAGATCGAGGCGCTCGATGCCCAGACCGGACCGGTGTTTCTCACCTACCGGCACCGTGCCGGCATAGACCGCATCGTGGTTGCGCTCACCAGTGGCGCTCCGGAGGTCGATGTCACGGCCGACGACGGCGTACGCCACAGCCTGTGGGTGGTTCGCGATCCGGATGTGATCGGGACGCTCACGGGCGAATTCGAGGCAGCGGACTGCCTCTATGTCGCCGACGGGCATCACCGGTCCGCAGCCGCGGCGCGTGTTGCTGCCGCGCGTCGCAGCCGCGGCGCCCCGGGCGCCGAAGGGGCGTGGGACTACTTTCTGTCCGTCATCTTCCCTGACGACCAGATGCAGATTCTTCCCTACAACCGCGTTGTTCGGGATCTGCACGGCCTGACGCTGACCGCTTTTTTGGAGCGCGTTGCGGCCGGCTTTGACCTGCAGCCGGCGGCAGCCGCGGTGACTCCGGGGCGGGCCGGAGAGTTCGGCATGTACTGCGGTGGTACGTGGTACCGTCTCGCGATACACGCCGGACGGGTGCCCGCAGACGATCCGGTACGGCGCCTGGACGTAAGTCTGCTGGCCGACAATCTGCTGGAGCCCGTTCTCGGGATCCAGGATCCGCGACGCGACAAGCGGATCGATTTTGTCGGCGGGATACGCGGGGTGGGTGCGTTGCAGCAGCGCGTGGACAGCGGCGAGATGGCGGTCGCGTTCTCCATGTTTCCGACCGCGTTATCGGACCTTATGGCGGTGGCGGACGCCGGCCAGGTGATGCCGCCCAAGTCCACATGGTTCGAGCCGAAACTGGCCGACGGACTGGTATCGCAGCAGTTGGACTGAGCGCTTCGCGATTGGCTCAGCGCCGGAATCTCTGCCGGAAGCGCGGAACGCGGCGATAACGCCGGTATTCCTCCCGCAGGCGCCGGCGTTCCTGCGGACTCATCTTCTGGAACCGCCGGCGGGCGTGACGCGCCTCGGCCTGTTCGGCGGGACTCAGGCGCTGGAAACGCCGCACTCCCCGCAGAAGCCGTGCGCGGCGCGCCGGTGAATACGAATTCCAGAGGTTGCGGCGGTTGGCGAGGATCCGCTTTTCGCCCGGGCTCAGGCTGTTCCAGTCATGCTCCCTTGCGACCTGCTCGCGGCGGTACATGCCTGCGGACGCCGTTGTGGGCACGAGCAGGCCGGCGGTGCAGAACGCAAGCAATGCGGCGAATTGGATCAGGGATCGGCGTTTCATTGCCCCATCACGACGGGTTATCGCGGCTGTTCTTCGGCGCCCCTTCGCGCGACACCCACAAATAGAAATCAATATGTGAATACAGGTCCGGAACCTGGTCGGCCTGTGCCACATCCGGAAGCGGTGCCGGCCCCTGCCGCAGCTCCCGCAGTTGCAATCCGAAAGCCGTGCCCAGGGCGAGAACCAGCGCTGCAGCAATTGCAGCGATGGTCATGCGCGCCGTCGCATCCGGCCGTGTCCGCCCGGAGCGGTAACCGTCGAGCGCCAGGCGCCGGCGCTCGCGCAGTTGCCGTGAAAGTTCCTCGGTCCGCGGCAGTCCGATTCCCGTGATCCGCTTCCAGCGTGCCATGCGCAGACGGCAGGCGTCGCATTCCGCTAAATGGTGCAGCAGCGATGACCTTTCGGCGGGCATGTCCTCGAGGAGGCCCGCCCGCAGCAGGTCGAGTTGCACTGCGTCGGGATGAAGTCCGGCCTTGCTGGCGTCATTCATGTTCCCATACCTCCGCAAGCAGGTGCCGTAGCGTCTGCATAGCGCGAAAATGGTGTTGCTTCACCGCGCCTTCCGAACAACCCAGGATCTGGGACGTCTCCCGTATGCTGAGTTCCTGGCCTTCGCGCAGAAGAAACACCTGCCGCTGGCGCTCTGGCAGACTGAGCACGGCCGACTCGATGGACTGCCGGATGCGCTGCGCATTCATTTCGCTTTCGGGATCGCCGTCGTGCCGGTCGCCGTTGACGCCCAGCCCGAATTCCAGCAGGTCGACTTCTTCCTGCGATTCCGGATCAGGCCGCCTGCCGAACAGCGGGATGAAGCTGGCGACCCGTTCCTGGATGCGGCGATGACGGCGCGCATCGTTGATGCGGTTTCTGAGAATCGTGAAAAACAGCGCCGGCCACTCGGACTGCGGTTTGTCGCGGTAATGTTCCACCAGCCTGAGCATGCTGTCCTGCACGATGTCCAGGGCAAGCTCGTGATCCCACAGGGCAATCCGGGCTAGGCGATAGGCCCGGTTTTCGGCGCTCGCCAGAAACGCCTCCAGTCCGTCGTCGCGTGGTGCCGCCGTCTCGACCACCGCCAGGCCGGCTGTTGGCCGTGCCGTGCGGCGCCCCGGCAGATCCGCCTGGTGCAGGCAATCCTGGCCGAGGGGTTCGCCGTTCAGTGCATCCAAGAACATGTCCGACATGGGAGTCCTGCTGTCTTCAGCTGCTGGAGTGCCTGACCGGCGGCAGAGTCTTCCGGTCGGCGGTGAGCGCGGTGCCGGCTGGCGCCATCCGCCGCCTGCGGCCGGACGGGTTCGCCGGCGGCGGGCGCGGTCACCGGCACGCCCCGCAGTCCGTCTGCAGCAATGTGGTACCGTCCGGGCTGGCGCGCGTCAGCCCCACAGGTGGGTGCTGCGGCCGGAAGGCTGCCGATCTGTACGCTGTTTGTCGCCGTCACGGATTTGGCTGCGGGGCTGACGCACCGGTTCATGGCCTAACGCCTGGTATCCTGGTCCAAGTCCAAAGTCTGTGCTTACCCGTTGACTGCATGCCAGGGCTCCCTCGAAGCAGGCCCAGCTTCCGGTTCCGGTACCGAACGGTCATGGTCCTGACAGCCTGCGGCGCGCATCCGGCAAGTCCTTCCTGGTTAACGATTCAGCGGGTCCAGAGGATGACTGCCCACCGTGCCTGCGGGATCGTCGAGTCACGCGGCCGGGGCGATGCGTGTGGTCAGCGTTCGCCACCGCTTCCGATGGCGGCCGCCAGCCGGTCCAGGGCACGCCCCGACAGCAGGCGTTTGGCGATCGCCAGAAAGCGGGTGGGCGCGGTGACAGGGTAGCGGATTCGCGGGCGGCGTGCTTCCAGCGCGGATGCCACCGTTCGCGCCACCGCTTCAGGCCCAAGGGTGAACGGCAGCGGTCGGGCGCCCCCCAGACGGGCTTCCACATGCGTGTAATAGTCGCGGTGTGCGCTGCGCCCGCGATCGATGTTGCGTAGATACGCGCCATAGGCATTTTCCCGAAAGCGGCTGCTGATCGGACCGGGTTCCACCAGAATGACGTGGATACCGGTTCCCCGCAGTTCCAGGCGCAGGGTATCGCTCAGCGCTTCCAGCGCGAACTTGCTGGCGCTGTAGGCCCCGCGATAGGCGAGGCAGACCACCCCCAGCAGCGAACTGATCTGGATGATGCGTCCGAAGCCCTGCGCCCGGAAAGCCGGAATGACCAGATTGGTCAGCTCCTGGGTACCGAATACATTGGTTTCGAACTGCTCGCGCAGGGCGTCGCGTGTCAGGTCCTCGACGGCGCCGGGCTGGCCATACGCGCCATTGTTCACTATCCCATGAAGACGGCCCCGGGTGTGGTCGAGGACCGCTGTGGCAGCTGCCCGGATCGAATCGCTTGCCGTCAGATCGAGCTGAAAGCTCTCCAGGCCGGCGCTGGCAAGCGTTGCAACGTCCTCGGTACGCCGTGCGGTGGCAAATACGCGGTAGCCGCGTTGTCGCAGCAGCAGTGCCGTGGCCCGGCCGATGCCGGACGAGCAGCCGGTGATCAGGACGGACCGCTGGCCGGCATCCACGTCTAGCCTCCGATCATCCGAGCTGACGGCACAGCATCGCTCGAGGTGGTGTGGCTGATCATGTCCGGACCGTGGTATGCGCTGGCGGCCTGCGGCGCAAGAGGCTCTAGTGGGCCTCGAGCTTGGCCAGCTCCTCAAGCAGGGCCAGCACCAGGGCCTCGCCCTGAGCAGACATTCCCCGGGTGAGCTTTTCCGGCTCGCGTTCTCCGGAAATGAGCGGGTGCATGATGCCCGACAGGCGCGCCATGTCGCCGCCGGAGCGGAGCATGGTTTCGGCCATTGCAGCCAGGACTTGCATCGCCTGTGCGTCGCCGCGGCGCACTGCGTGGACCATTGCCGCAAGCGCCGGGGCCGCCAGGGCCGGATCCGGCTTCGCGCTGAGATCGGGCAGCGTGGTCGGATCCTGGAGACCCCGCAGGATGGCTGCGACAATCACCTGGTCCTCTTCATCCAGGGGCCGCAACAGGGCTGTATCGCGGCGGCCCTTGAGCACCTCACGGATCGCGCGTACCAGATCGGTCCAGCCGTTGGCCACAGCGGTATCCAGGACGTTCTCCAGGTCTGGCACCAGGCTGCGGTTTTGGCAGGCGATGACCACACGGTGGATAAGTCCCGTGTGCGACTGCAGGATCTGCTGGTCCTTTTCCGGCATAGTTGCCATGGCGCTGACCCGTGGGCTTTTCCCTCACTATAGCGTTGCCGTCGAAGGAAAGGAACCGCAGACCGTCATGCCATTCATGCGTGTGGAGGTCGGCTGCAACAGCCGTCTGGTCGACATCCAGGCCGCGGTCCCGCGCGTGGAGCCCGGCGACCTGCCCCCGTCGCGAATCGGTGTGTGGCCAGCGCCGTTCGCGGGTGGTGCCAGCGGTCAGAATGTGGTGCCGTTCCAGCCCCAGTGCGACGCCTTGATGTCGCTGAATTCGATGTATACGCGTGCCTGCGGAATCTTCAGGGCCGCATCAAGCAGCTGACAGAGCGCCTGCGACAGACCCTGAATGAGTGTTCCCGGAAGTCCGATCGATTTCAGCGTGACATATGCACAGGGCGCATCGTTCCCCCCGAACATCATGGGCTGCTGCGGTGCAAACGCGACCATGACGTAGCTTTCGGGCTTGCCGAGTTCCCGGGCCACGAGGGCGGACGCACGCCGCGCGAAGTCGACCTGCTCGGCGGTGCCGACCGGCCGGTTCGTCTGTATGCTGAGGTAGGGCATGACTGTCGTCCTGTCGTTCTGGTCCGCCGCCGGATCGAGATGCGCAGATATAGGGCTGCCGGTTGCGCGGGGCGAGCCCGCAACCGCTAAGCGATGATATCACGGCGTCGCGACTGCGGTGTCAGGCTGCCGTTGCGCCGCTATCGGGCAGGCCGCTCCTGGCCTGTGCCGCCCTGGCTTCCGCAAAGGTTTCGGCGCCGAGGGCAGCCAGGCGCGCGCGCAAACCGCAGACGATGTTGCGTACCACGGCTGGTCCGCTGTAGATGAGGGCCGAGTAGATCTGCAGCAGATCGGCACCGGCGAGAATCTTTTCCCACGCGTCGTCGGCGCTGCTGATGCCGCCGACACCGATTATCGGAATGCGACCGGAGACTCCGCGCCGAAGCTCGCGTATGACATGTGTGGAGAGCAGCCGCAGTGGCCGGCCGCTCAAGCCGCCGCTCTCTGCAGCGAGGGGTACGTCGTCGAGCTGGGGACGTTTGACGGTGGTGTTGGTGGCGACCACCGCATCGATGCGGTGTTCGAGAAGCAGGCCTGCGATCGCGCCGATCTCCCCGTCCGCAAGGTCGGGCGCGATCTTCACGGCGAGCGGCACGTAGCGTGCATGCGTGCGGGCGAGCGTCTCCTGTTCCGATTTGAGCGCCGCAAGCAGCGCATCCAGCGCCTCGTGTTCCTGAAGGGCCCGCAGTCCGGGGGTGTTGGGGGAGGAGATGTTTATGGTGACGTAGTCGGCAAACGGATAGACCGCGCGCAGGCCGAGCAGATAGTCATCAAGTGCCCGGTGTACCGGGGTGTCGCGGTTTTTGCCGATGTTTATGCCGAGCGCACAGGTCCGGTGCGCGTGCGCGAGGTTCGCAACAAATGCGTCAATGCCGACGCTGTTGAAGCCCATGCGGTTGATGATGGCCTCGTGCCGCGGAATGCGGAACAGGCGCTTCTTCGGATTGCCGGGCTGGGCGCGCGGCGTGACGGTGCCGAGCTCCAGGAATCCGAACCCGAAATCTGACAGCGGCTCCACGCAGAGCGCGTTCTTGTCGAGGCCAGCGGCCAGGCCGAGCGGGTTGCGCAGTCGTAAGCCCATGACATGGACGGGCATAGACGGGACCCGATCCGCGTAGATTCCGCGCATCATGGCCTGTGTCCCGGGAACGCGATAGGCCTGGTGCAGCGCCGCGAGTGTGAAATCGTGGGCGCGTTCCGCATCGAGCGAAAACAGCAGCGGTCGGATCAGTGTATACACGGGCACCTGTTTCTTGCCGTCACGGAGCGTCTGCCGTCGCGGCGGATGGACCGTCAGAAGTGCTCATCTGCGCGCAGGTAGCGCCACATTCCGATGGGCAGCGAACCAAGCCTCACGCTGCCGATCCGCACCCGCTTGAGGCCCGTCACCTTGAGCCCTACCAGTTCGCACATGCGCCGGATCTGGCGTTTCTTGCCTTCCTGCAGGATGAACCGCAGCTGATCGCGATTCTGCCACGAAACGCGGGCCGGGCGCAGCGCCTTCCCGTCGAGCGACAGGCCATGATTGAGCAGGCGCATTCCTTCCGCGCTCAGGCGGCCTTCGACCCGCACCAGATATTCCTTTTCGACTGAATTGTGCTCGCCTACGAGCCGGCGCGCCACCCGACCATCCTGGGTGAACACGAGAAGTCCGGTCGAGTCGATATCGAGCCGTCCCGCCGGCGCGAGTCCCTGCAGCTGGCCCGGGCTGAAGCGGGTCGGCGCATGATCCCCGGGGTCCCGGGTCTGCGCGCGGATCAGGGATACCGCCGCCGGGTACCCTTTCTCCGGTTGCGCCGAGACATATCCCACCGGCTTGTGGAGCAGGATGGTGACGCTCCGGCGCTGGCTGGCCGCTGCCCGGGGATCGAGCGTCACGTGTTGTCCGCGGGAGACCTTGGTGCCGAGCTCTGTGACCCGTTCCCCGTCCACATAGACCCAGCCCTGCCCGATGTACTGGTCCGCCTCGCGGCGCGAGCACAGGCCCAGTTCGGACATCAGCTTCGACAGTCTCAGTTTCTCCATGACGCAGTACGCTTGGTAGCCGGGGCCGCCGATTATCGCGGTTAGCGGCGGTGTGTGCCAGTCTCGTGGCCGGTCCGGCAGCTATGGACCCATCCGATGACGGAGTGCCTCTCTTTCCGGCCGGACGATGCGCCGCGCCTTCCGCTATCCGTCCTGCTGTGGAAGCCGTGTCAGTGCTCCTGAAAGCTGTCCAGCCAGACGTCGAGTCCCTGAGCATTCAGCTCGATGTCCATCTCCAGAAGTTGCAGCGCGTGCCCGCGATCCAGGCGGCAGCCGTGTTCGCGTAGCCGTTCGAGCAGCAGGTGCTGCAGACCCTTGCGGATCAGGCCGTGACGGATCGCTCCGGAGCCGGAGGCCTGCCGGGCCACGGCGGTGAAAGCATCGATGCACTCGTGCAGGTCTTTCGCCAGGCGGGCGGGATTGCCAACCCGACCGTAGTGGGTGAGAAACATTTGGGCCGGGTTCATGCCGATGAGCCGGCGGATCGAGCCATGCAAGGCCTCAGGGTCGAACTGGACGGGTGTGGTCGTTGGGAAGATGAACTCGCCGCGCTCCGTGTCGAATTCGCGGTAGGATAGGCCAAAGGTGTCTCCGGTGAAGAACGCGTTACTGACCCTGTCGAACACGCAGATGTGGTGGCGCGCGTGCCCGGGAGTGTCGAGGAACAGCAGCTCCCGACCGTTGAGATCCAGGCGCAACTCGTCCGGCGCCTCGACGATACGTCCGGCGGCAATCGGAACGATCTGCCCAAAGCGGCGTGCGGTTTCCTCGGCCCCGTAGACCGCGGTCACGCCCGCAAGCAGTCTGCCCGGATCGATCAGGTGGCGGGCGCCGCGTGGATGCACGACCGCCCGCGCCTCAGGCAGGCGCCGCATGAATTCACCGGCGCCGCCTGCGTGGTCAAGGTGCACGTGCGTCAGGATCACATAATCCACGTCGCCCGGACGGATTCCCTTGGCCTCCAGAACCTCCATCACCGCGTCGACCGAATGCACCGTACCGCTGTCGACAAGCGCGGCCCGGCCGCGTTCCACGAGCAGGTGGATCGCAGCCACGCCCGGCCTGCCGTATCCGGCATCGACCACGGTGATGCCGTGTTCGTAATCGGTGAAGTGGGGCGGATTCATGGTGTCGGATCTGCGTGGACGACGGGGTGCGTCGGCGGCACCCATATTAACCCGGGTACGTGCGTGATCGCGAGCGCATTCCGCAGGACCGTGGCGTAGCGCGAGCCGGCGCCGTGGCTGTCGGCCGCGTCCCGTCGCTGTCTGCGCTCGGGTCTGCGCGCCCCGGAGTGAACGATGGTGCTGGCCGCGCCGGAACGCCGGGCGCTACAATGCACGCTCGGCGGACAACCACACGGAGAGGAGGCGGTCATGGCACAGAAGGCACGGAGGATCGATTACTTCGCGATGAGCATTTCCAACAAGCCCGGGAAGGCGGCAGAGATTCTTGACACGCTGCGCGCTGCGCGCGTCAACCTGCTCGGCTTCACCGGTTTCCCGCGTGGATCGCGCGGACAGCTCGATTTCATGCCAGAAGATACCGGCGCATTCTCGGCAGTGGCAAAGCGTGCCGGGTGGGCGCTCAAGAAAAAGAAAGCCGGCTTTCTGGTCCAGGGCGATGATCGTCCCGGCGCTGCCGGCGCACTGCTGGCACGGTTGGCCGAAGCAGGCATCAACGTAACGGCGATCGATGCGGTTTGTGCCGGCAAGGGTCGCTACGGCGCGCTCCTGTGGGTCAAGCAGAAAGACGTGCGGAGGGCGGCCAAAGCGCTCGGCGCTTCCTAGGCACTGGTCAGGGCGCTGCGAATCCGGGCGGCAGGTATGCGGCGCAGGCGTTGACAGCGTTCACGGATTATTTGCTGGCGGCCTGGAGCGCATGGCTTGCACTGCTGCTGTGGCGCCGCGAGCGCCAACTCCGGCAGCGCACGACGCGATTCTGGTTCGGGGCATTCCTGGCCACCGCGATCGGGGCGGCAGCGGGCGGTGGTTTCCACGGCGGGACCGCGGGACCGGACGTGGGGGCGCTGCTGTGGAAGACGGCCGTGATGTGGGTCGGCATGGCCGCATTTTTCATGGTGTCGGCCACAGCGTTCGGTGTATGCCGACCGAGAATCCGGATCTGGCTGATCGTACCCGCTGCCTTCGAGCTCGCGCTGTACGGGTACTGGATGGTGTGGCACGACGGCTTTCGCTATGTGGTATTCGACTATGCTTCGGCGATGCTGGTGGTTCTGCTGCTCTCCATCCAAGCCTGGTTGCGGCGCGGCGAGCGCGCGGCCGTATGGATCGGCGCCGGAATATTGGTATCGTTTGCCGGGGTGGGCGTGGAGGCGGTGGGCTGGCCGCTGTACTCGCGCTTCAATCACGATGCCCTCTATCACTTGGTCCAGGCTGCGGCGCTCTACCTGTTCTATCGCGGCGCGACCCTAGCCCGCGATCGCTGAGCGCAGCGGCGCTATCGGTGAACAGTAGCCGGATTTGGAGTAGAATCCGCCCTCTTTCGATCCTCTTGTCCGGAGAAAGCCATGGCGCAGAAACTGAATCGCTACAGCACCCGCATTACCCAGCCGAAGTCGCAGGGCGCGTCCCAGGCGATGCTCTACGGTACCGGCATGACCGGGGACGACATGGACAAGGCGGAAGTGGGGATCGCCAGCGTGTGGTGGGAAGGAAACACCTGCAACATGCATCTCAACGACCTTGCGGCAAAAGTGAAGGAGGGCGTGGTAGCGGCGGGGCTGGTAGGACTGCGGTTCAACACCATCGGCGTATCCGACGGCATTTCCATGGGTACCGAGGGCATGAGCTATTCGCTCCAGTCTCGCGAGATCATCGCCGATTCCGTCGAAACAGTCATGGGCGCGCAGTGGTACGACGCCAACATCTCCATCCCCGGCTGCGACAAGAACATGCCGGGAGTCATCATGGGCATGGCGCGCATAAACCGGCCGTCGCTCATGATCTACGGTGGCACGATCAAGCCCGGGCACACCGACTCCAAGGTGCTGGATATCATCTCGGCATTCCAGAGCTATGGTGAATTCATAGCCGGCAAGATCGATGAACCCGCCCGGCAGGACATCGTGCGGCACGCCTGTCCCGGACCAGGGGCGTGCGGCGGCATGTACACCGCCAATACCATGGCCTGCGCAATTGAGGCCCTGGGAATGTCGTTGCCGTACAGCTCCTCGACGCCGGCAGTGGACCTCGCCAAGACGGAAGAATGTCTGCGTGCGGGCAAGGCGATCAAGAAGCTGCTGGAGATGGACCTAAAGCCGCGCGACATCATGACGCGGGCGGCGTTCGAGAATGCCATGGTGACCGTCATGGCGCTGGGCGGTTCCACCAACGCGGTGCTGCATCTGATTGCCATGGCTCGCACCGTTGACGTACCGCTGACGATCGACGACTTTCAGGCGGTCAGCGATCGTGTTCCGTTTCTTGCCGATCTCAAGCCGAGCGGTCGTTATGTGATGGAAGACCTGCACCGGGTCGGCGGCACGCCGGCAGTGCTCAAGTTCCTGTGGGAGAACGGCATGCTTCATGGTGAATGCATGACCGTGACGGGTCGGAGTCTGGCGGAGAATCTCAGGGATGTTCCCGGGTTTGCCGCAGACCAGGATGTGATACATCCGCTCGACCGGCCGCTGAAGCGCACCGGCCATATCCAGATTCTGCGCGGCAACCTCGCTCCGGGCGGTGCCGTGGCCAAGATCACCGGCAAGGAGGGGCTGCGCTTCAAGGGGTCAGCCAAGGTCTTTGATGCAGAGGAGGACATGCTGCGGGCCCTGGAGCAGGGCCGGATCCAGAAGGGTGATGTGGTCGTGATCCGCTACGAGGGCCCGAAGGGCGGTCCCGGCATGCCGGAAATGCTGACCCCGACTTCGGCAATCATGGGTGCGGGCCTGGGAAAGGATGTCGCGCTGATCACCGACGGCCGTTTCTCGGGCGGGTCGCACGGTTTCATCATTGGCCACGTGGTCCCGGAGGCGCAGGAAGGAGGTCCGATCGCGCTCGTTCGGGACGGAGACGAGATCACGATTGATGCGGAGACGAATTCGCTGCAGGTGGATGTCAGCGCAGCGGAAATGGCCAGCCGGCGCGCCGCGTGGGTGATGCCTCCCTACAAGGTGCAGCGCGGCACGCTGTACAAATTCATCAAGACCGTGAAGAACGCGTCCGAGGGATGCGTGACCGACGAATAGCGCCGGCTTCCGGAGACTGCATGGCGCGCATAGCGCGCCATGCAGATAAAAAGTCGTGATTCCCTCGAGAACATTGCAAGGCGGCAAAAACCCGGTTTCGTTGTTGAATGCCCGTCCTCCGGACTGAAGTGGGACACGCAGGCGCGCAACAGCGATGGCGTGACGCGCCGGTTTCGTCCGGCGTCAGACGGAGTTCGAGCAGCCGGTAATTGCCGGGTGTTGCTCAGTGAAGAGAGCGCGGCCGGTGCATTTCGCCATATCCGTCGTTGTGGCTGAACACCTCGATGCCCTTGATCCGCTTGTAGCCCAGAATGAGCGACAGCTTGTGGATCAAGGTTCTCCAGTTGAGGCTGTTGACTCGCTGGCGCAGCACCTCGTTGATCTCCCTGGAGTAGCTGTCCCGTTCTTGATCCAGCCTGGGCAGGGAGTGGAAGTAATCCAGCGCCAGTACCGCGAATGACAGCGTCAGGAGCTTTACCGGCCAGCCCGGCCTCAGCGTCATGAACCAGTCAACAGCGCAGGCCGCCGTGACGAGCAGCGCATAGATGCCGTAACGCACGGAACGCGAGCGTGCCTTTCGGTTGTCGGCCTGGGCGGCGCGCAGCCGCTGCTCGGCGTCGCGCGATTCGATCATGTGCTGGTAATGGAGCCCGCGAACTACCGTCAGCAGCCACAGCAGCCGCTCGCAGTGGTGCCGGTTCTCGATGCCGAAGGAATGTATCGCCGCAAGCAGAGATTCCTGGAACTCGCGGTTCTGCTGCGAATCCGTGGGTTCCTCGAAGGCATCTGCCGTGTGGTTGATAAGAGACCGCAGTTCCAGAACTTCCTCGACCGCGATAGGAAAGCGCATCGAGTTGATCTTTTTGTAAAACGCAGGAAACGTCGCGGCCGTCAGACCGTATTCCGCCAGACTATCCGATTTCACGAGGGATTGCATGATTTTTGTACTCTCCCGGGCATCCTTGCACTGAACTGCACGGCAATATCCATTGCCGATCGGGCTGGCAAATCGGCTGGGGGCTCGTGTAATAGTAATAATTTCAATGCGCGCCGCCGTGACTGCAGCGGAACGTTCCCCGTCGATTGCGCCGGAAGTATAGCAGACTTCATGCGGGTTCCTCCATCGCAGTCGATTCCCCTAGCTCCAGTGCCACTACCGCCGACGTGGCTGGTCGGTACGAAGCCGCCTGGCCGAATCGTACGGGGGGCCAAGTCCGGGGTGTCCGTCAAAACGGACCATGCCGCCTGCTGTGGCGCGACACCGGAGCCGCCGCGGCGCTGGGGTGCGGACGGATCGCAGGGCAGGTGCGGCATATGACCGCGATTTCCGGCAACGGCTGCGATGGCCCGACGACTGTGCACCCCGAATGCCTCGATTCCGGCCCGTTTTTCGACTGCGATCGGTTCGGCAGGTTCCAGGCCGAGGTGAGGGGATTGCCGGTGCCGGTCCGGTGAGCGTCCTTGCGGTGTTCCGCGACAGCCCGTGGCGGAGAAAAAATCCTTTGATCTAAGTACGGCACGCGAGACGCCCCAGTCGGATTCCGTTCCCGGACAAAACGGCCAGTCCACACGCTAAAAGGTGCTGCGGACCCCTCGCAGTCCGCGTCGACCGGAGTATAGTTTCGGTCAGGGATATCGCCCGGGACCACTATAAAAAAGGCCGGTGGACGAAGGCCGGAATGGACCGAAGCGCTCCGGGATAGCGGCATGCCAGCAGCCGGTTCGGCGCGAGGGCGGTGTTCCGGAACATGGTCGCGCATTGCTGCGGAACAGGGAGCCAACGCTGCAGAAGGGATGAGGAGGTGAGCATGGAAAGAAAAATCACGCAAGGCGGCCGGCCTGCGGCTACGCTCAGCGATGCCGTGTGGATCGGGCGGGCGTTGCCGCAGTCCTCGGGACAGGCCTGGCCCCCCAAGCCCCCGGTTCGTGATCACAGCAAAGATCCGCACCTGCGCACCAGTCTGCGTGCCGAACTGCCTTACGAGGCGATCATCAATTACGGCACCACGTACTCGGGGGCGTGGCGGGTCCGCGACATGAGCATGAGCGGAGCGTATGTGGAAATGGATGTCGGCGACCTGCAGGAGGGAACCGCCGTGGAGTTTGTGCTCCGGTATTACTACAAAGGCGATCCGGTGGAGCACCGGCTGCCCGCCACCGCAATGCGCATCCAGCAAAGCGGCGTTGCGCTGAAGTTCGGCCGGTATGACGACGAGACCTACACCCAGCTCATAAACCTGCTGTACGCGCGCTAGCGCATTGCCCCCATCCCGGAAGCGGATCGCTCAGTCCGCTCGCCGATGCCGGCATCGGCGCAAGACCGCACGCAAGCCGGTCCGGGCGCCGGCGGCGGCGTGCAACGAGGGCGGCACCGTGAACTCGCGGGGAACCTGCCACTGCACGCCATTGTGCGCTGCCATCCGAAAGGATTTGACGGACCTTTCCGAATCAGATGTGAGAGACGAGCCTCGCCTGCGGCAGAAAGCCGCGCAGGGCATCGAAGATCTCGTTGCGGATGCCGGTAATGGGCTTCACCGAAACAAATAGCAGATTGAGACGGACGTTGAGTTCGGCAAACGCGACCGCATGCGCATAGCATCCGCACACGGCTTGGATCTGGGCGACCGCCCGTTGCAGAAGGTGCTGGGGCAGGTCCCGCAGTCCGGGAAGCAGCACCATCACGTCTGCCAGCGGGCCGCCATCCGAATCGCGTTCGGGCACCCGCTTTCGCAGCGGCTCTGCGGGCAGAATGTCGCGGTGTACCGTAAGTTCGGCCATTTCCGTTGATCTCGCCATCGTGTCGCGGTAAATTGGCGGCACAGGGAAGATCATACGCCACCTACAGAGAGAGGTCAGCCCCGGGTCGACAGGGGATCGGCGGCGCCGACGCGCTCGTCGGAATTCCGCTGTGTCGGGACTGGCCATCCGGGTCGGCGGAATCGAACGGATTGCGGTATCTTTCGGGGATTGGGGGGGGATCGACGTGGCATTCAAACAACGTGCGACCGAGCGCCGCGCTATTGCGCTCGACATCTATATCACACACAAGCTCGAGTATTCCGCGCGCTGGAAGACCAAGAATCTCAGCCTGCACGGGGCGCTGATCGATATGGCGCAGGACGATCTCGTGCCAAACGCTACGGTGGAGGCAATCCTGGCGCTGAAATCAGGGGCTGTCGAGGAGCGACACCACATTGCTGCACATATCGTGCGGGTTGGCAGGAGCGGAGTGGCCCTGCGCTTTGGTGGCTACGGCAATCAGACCTATACGGCTTTGGCGCACCTGCTCTATGTGAACCGGAAGGACCCGCTGGAGGTCGCCGGCCGGTCGGCACAGTTGCAGTAACCGGTACAGTTCGAGTTGCCGGTGGTCCCCGGCCGTGGACGGGGTAATTAATTGAATTGGGCGCAGGGAAGCCATGTCTTTGCTGGTTCCAGACGACGTCCGCCATTGTGCCCCGGAAGCCATGACCGAATTCCGGTCCATCCGGTGAATCCATGTTCCGCGGCCGGGATGGCCGCTGCCGCAGCGATGCAGAGACTCAGGAAGGGATGCAATGATCCGGGAAAGGCGGTTCGCGGCGCGCAAGTCGGTCTGCCTGGATGTCATCGTGAGCCATGGGTTCGATGACGCCGGGCTTTGGAAAACCCGGAACCTGAGCCTTGACGGTGCCCTGATCGATATGCCGCCGGAAAGCCTGCCATTGCAGGCCGAGGTCGAAGCGATTCTGGCCCTCGCCGAACGGGACCACCTGGAGCATTATCATCTCGTCGCCCGCGTGGTGCGCGTGGGACCCGACGGCGTGGCGTTGGCGCTTCATGACTACGGAATCCGCATTTACACCGCACTCGTGAAGCTGTTGCACGCGGAGTGACGCGGGTTGCAGGGTTGTGCAGGCAGGCCGCAGATCGGGAAGCGAAGTATTGACATATCTAAAAAACTCGATATATTATGAGCTATGGATCAGGTAGCGATCTTCAAGGCCTTGGCCAACGAATCGCGGCTCAAGATCCTTCAGTGGATGAAGGATCCGGAGAAGCATTTCGGCGCCACCCCGAATGGACGGCCGCGCGGGAAGGCGGTATGTGTCGGAGAAATCCAGGCGAAGCTTGGGCTATCCCAGTCGACGGTATCGCACTTCCTGGCATTGCTGCTGCAAGCGGATCTGTTGGTGGCCAAGCGCGACGGACAGTGGACGTTTTATGAGCGCAACGAAAATACGATCCAGGCGCTGGAGCGGTTCCTGAAGGACGAGATCTAGCAAGATTAGGCATGTCCCCATTGGGGGATTTTTTAAAAGCTAATTAATCGATCTTGCTAGATATATGAAAACCGAGAAATATCGATCAAGGAGAACCACATGAACGAACAACCTTTGTTGAGCCCCGTGAAGCTTGGCCGCTATCTGCTGAAGAACCGTGTTGTCATGGCGCCCTTGACGCGCTCCCGTGCCGATAATCCGGACAAAGCGCCCACCGAACTGCATGCACAGTACTATGCCCAGCGCGCTTCGTCGGGCTTGATCATCACGGAGGGCAGCCAGATCTCTCCACAGGGGGTCGGTTACATCCATACCCCGGGGATCCATACGCCCGCGCAGATAGCAGGTTGGCGCAAGGTAAGTGAGGCGGTGCACGCCAAGGACGGGAGAATCTTTCTGCAGCTGTGGCACGTCGGGTACGTATCGCATCCGGATTTCCACGGCGGCGCATTGCCGGTTGCGCCCTCGGCTATCAATCCGAATACCCAGTCGTACACGCCCCAGGGCATGAAGAACACCGTCACTGCGCATGCGCTAGAGACACACGAAGTGAAGCTCATCGTCCAGGACTACGCCCGGGCCGCGAAGAATGCGATTGCCGCCGGGCTTGACGGAGTCGAGATCCACGGAGCCAATGGCTACCTCATCGAACAGTTTCTGCGCGACGGCACCAACCGGCGCACGGATCAGTATGGTGGCAGTATCGCCAACCGGCTGCGCTTCCTGTTCGAGGTGACCGAAGCGGTCATCGGTGCGGTTGGGTCTGACCGTGTCGGCGTGCGGCTGTCTCCGGCCAATACCTGGAATGTGCCCGCGGATTCCGACACCCGCAGGCTGTATGATTCCTTGATCGGCGCACTATCCGGATACGATCTGGCCTATCTCCACCTGCGTGAGCCGCAGGGGGACGTGTCGGCCATTCCGAACATGGTCACGAACGTGACCGAGCACTACCGTGGTGTTTACCGGGGCACGCTCATGACGAACACCGGCTTCGATCGCGAGCGGGCCAACGAGTTCATCCGCAAGGGTTACGCCGACCTGGTGGCTTTCGGTACGCTGTTCATCGCGAATCCCGATCTGCCGGAACGCTTCCGCCGCGGCGCCCCACTCAACCAGGCCGATCAGGGCACCTTTTATCAGGGGGGGCCGAAGGGCTACATTGATTACCCGGAGCTTTCTTCTTCGGCCTGAAAGGCGGGATTAACCTAAGGACAACAAGGAGGCGGGTCATGCAAAGCGTCACAAACCTGGCTGGTCGCATTCTGATGGTGGCAATTTTTCTTTGGGGCGGACTGGGAAAAATCAGCGGCTACGCCGGATTCGAGCAGTACATGAGGCACCTCGGGCTGGCGGTCTGGCTCACACCGTTTGTCATACTTCTGGAGCTCGGGGGCGGCCTTGCCGTGCTGCTCGGTTTCTACACGCGTGTGATGGCGCTTGCCCTGGCTTGTTTTTGTGTCGCGACGGCGGGACTGGTGCATTATCATCCCCAGGACCCGATGCAGATGATTAATTTCATGAAAAACCTCAGCATGACCGGCGGGTTCCTGATCCTGGCGGCCTACGGCGCCGGAAAGCTGAGTCTGGACGAACGGCTCAAGCTCAGGCTGCGGTAGCGCCGTCGGAGGGGCCGATGGGTTCCACGCCCGGCCGCAGCCGGGCTAGGAACTCAGCGCAAACGCGGCGACCTCGTTCCAGTCTTCAACTTCTCCCGAGGTATCTACCAGCGCCAGCCGGTCGACGGTGATCGTCGCCGGCAGCCGGATCATGAGTTCCTGTGCCAGGCGTGTGCGCTCCGTGACGTTCATGTTGCCGTAGTACAGGCTGAGGTGTGGCAAAAACGCAGTGCCTGGCTGCCGCATGAGCGTTTCCGCACGGTGGCGGATGCGCGCGAGCCCACCGGTGAGCGCGAGCCGGACATACAGGCAGCGGAAACGGTCTGGCTCTCCGTTGATCGACAGCGGTTCCAGTGTCAGAGGCGGGGATGTGGCGGCGAGGCGTGCGGCGGTGTCTGCGAGCGCCAGTCGCGGCATGCGTAGTCCGCCGAGCAGGGTTAGGTGCGGCGCGAACTGCGGCGTGCCGTGCGTCTGAGCGAGTTCGCAGATTAGCTGCCGCAGCACGTCAACGGGTTGCGGCAGCAGCCAGAGGCAGATGCGCGGTTCCTGGGGCATGGGCAATGCGAGCTTGAAGGAGCGGCACCTAGCGTAGCATCATTGTCGGTGACGGACAGGAGGGGCAATGGCGGACGGGAAACCAATTGCGGTAGTAGCCGGGGTGGGCCCGGGGCTTGGTGCTGCCCTGTGCCGGGCGCTGGCCCGATCCGGTTACGTCGTCGTTGCCCTGGCACGCACCGGCGGATTCACGCAGGATCTGGCGCACGAACTGCGGCAGGCGGGAAATTCGCTGGTATCCATTCAGTGTGATGTTGGGGATACGGAATCCGTCGATGCGGCCTTCGCCCGAATTGATCATGAAGTCGGTGCAGCTTCCGTCTATATCCACAACGCGAGCCAGCTGGTAGCGATGCCGTCGCTCGAACTTTCGGCAGCGGCGTTTACCGACGCCTGGCGTGTGGCTTGCCTGGGTGCGCTGCTGTGCGCGCAGAAGGTGATACCTGGCATGCTGCAGCGGGGGCGCGGAACATTGCTTTTCACCGGCGCGACCGGCGCGCTGCGCGGAGGCGCGGGCTTTGCGGCCTTTGCATCGGCCAAATTCGCGCTGCGCGGCCTGGCCCAGTCTCTGGCGCGCGAGTTCGGACCGCGCGGGATCCACGTGGCCCACGTGGTCATCGATGGGCTGATCTGGTCCGGGCAGATCCGTCGTGGCTTTACGCGGGACCAGTGCCTCCTGCCCGAGGCGATCGCAGACTGCTACATGCAACTCATCGCCCAGGACCGTTCCGCGTGGACGCAGGAACTCGATCTCAGACCTGATGTCGAGAAATTCTGACGGCCGGCGCCGGAGACTACTGGCGGACCTCAATGCGGTTGACGACGTCGCGCACGCCGAGCAGGTACCAGGCATCGAGCTCGGTCATCTTGCGCTCCTCGGCTGTGCCCACTAATCCATGGAGTGTCACGATGCCGTTGCGGGAATTGGCGCGTATCTGGTCGGCATGGACCAGTGGATCCTTTTCCAGCACCAGCCGCAGTGCGTCGA
>JAPTTX010000049.1:0-48830 GCA_028068195.1 Gammaproteobacteria bacterium | reverse complement strand
TGGCGCTCCCTAGGGGACTCGAACCCCTGTTTTCGCCGTGAGAGGGCGACGTCCTAGGCCACTAGACGAAGGGAGCAGCAGCCGGCTTTTTTCGGGTGCTTTAAAAGGGGTGCTATTATACGCACCCAGGCTCATTTAACAACGAACAAGAAATATCCGTCGTCGGTCTGACCCATGCTGGAAAGGTGACACGATTAACGCTCCCTTGATTATCCCGCGTGCCGAGCACCCCATCTCGCGTACGCTCATTAGCGACAACGCCTTGAAAGTGCTTTATCGTCTGCGCGATGCTGGTTTTGCCAGCCTGCTGGTCGGCGGCTGTGTGCGTGATCTGATGCTCGGGCATGAACCGAAGGATTTCGATGTCGTGACCGACGCCAGGCCCGAGCAGATCCAGGAAGTATTTCGCAACGCGCGTCTCATTGGCAGGCGATTCCGCCTAGCGCACGTCCATTTCGGCAGGGAGATCATCGAAGTTGCAACCTTTCGCGGCATCCCCGCGGCTCCGGGTGAATCCGTGCCGAAGTCGGTCCTCCGAAACGGAGAGGGCGGGGAACAGTCGGCCCGGGAATCACGCCGCGCCCAGCTCGCCGACTATAATATCTTCGGAACCCAGGAAGAGGATGCGTTGCGCCGGGACTTCACGGTCAACGCGCTCTATTACAACATCCGCGATTATGCCGTCATGGATTACGTCGGTGGGGTGCGAGACCTCAAGGAAGGGGTGCTGCGCATGATTGGCGATCCGCCGTCGCGTTACCGCGAAGACCCGGTGCGGATGCTGCGGGTCGTACGGTTTGCGGCCAAACTCGGTTTTGTGATCGAACCGGCGACTGCGGCGCCCATTCGCGAGCTGGGCCATCTGCTGCTCGAAGTATCGCCAGCACGCATGTTCGAAGAAGTTCTCAAGCTTTTTCATGGCGGCTATTCCGCCGAGACTTACGAGTTGCTGCGCACTCACGATCTTTTCCGCTATCTGTTTCCGGCTACCGATGAGAGCCTGGCTTCAGAAAGCGACGGGTTTCCACGTGTGCTGCTGCCCAAGGCGCTCGCAAGCACCGATGCGCGCTTGGCTGAAGGCAAACCGGTGAATCCGGCGTTCCTGTTCGCCGCCTTTTTGTGGGAGCCGGTACGTCAGCGGTTGGACCAGCTGGTGAGCGAAGGCATGAAGGATCAGGATGCCCTGCGTCTCGCTGCAGATTCGGTGCTGCGGGACCAGCAGCAGCATATTTCCGTCCCGAAGAGGCTCAGCTTTCCGATGCGCGAGATCTGGGAGTTGCAGCTTCGCTTTCCGCGCCGTCACGGAAAGGGGGCCGCGCGCCTGCTCGAACACAAGCGCTTCCGTGCTGCCTACGATTTTCTACTCCTGCGCGCCGAGTCCGGAGCGGCTGACCCGGAACTTGCGGAATGGTGGACCCGCTTTCAGGAGCTCGGACCCGACCAGCGCAAGGCCATGGTGCGCGCGCTCGCACCCGCGACCGCGGAGCGCCCGAAGCGCCGTCGTCGGCGACGGCGACCGGCCGGCCGTGAGCCCAGCTGATTTGGCCTGCGCCTTTGTCGGGCTGGGCAGCAACCTGGACGGGCCGGTCGATCAGGTTCGGACCGCAGCCAGGCTGCTCGACGGACTTCCCGGCACCCACGTCGAGCGGTGTTCGGGGCTCTACCGTACCGCGCCCGTGGGGATGAGGGAGCAGCCCGACTTCATCAACGCGGTCTGCCAGTTGTCTACTTCCCTTGCGCCGGCAGTTCTCATGCGTCATCTGCTGGCGATCGAGGCCGGCCGGGGGCGGGTGCGCTCTGTGTCCGGTGGTCCGCGCATCCTCGATCTGGATTTGCTGCTCTATATTGGCGCGGATGGCCGCCAGGAGCTGAGCGGCTCGGCCGATTTGGTATTGCCGCATCCGAGGCTCCACGAGCGCGCCTTCGTCCTGTATCCTTTGCACGAAGTCGCGCCGGCGCTGGAAATCGTCGGTCTGGGAACGGTAAGTGATCTCAGGGAGCAGAGCTCCGGGCAGATAATAGAGAGGCTGGCGGACATGACTGCCGGCCGGGAACATGCGGCATCATACGAGCAAGCGCAATGAATCCTGGCACCTTGAAAGTTGCGGCGGCTCCGGGTCCGGCGCGCAACCCCGGATACGTGGTGGTCGAGGGTCCGATCGGAGTCGGAAAGACGAGTCTTGCCCAAAAGCTTTCCCAGGCGTTTGGCAGCGACCTGCTCCTGGAGCGACCCGAAGAAAACCCGTTCCTCGAGCGCTTCTACCAGGCACGCAAGCAGTTTGCGTTGCCAACCCAGCTTTTTTTCCTGTTTCAACGCGTGCGCCAGTTGCAGGAATTGCGCCAGGGGGATATGTTCCGGCCGGTGCGGGTCGCTGATTTCCTGTTGGAGAAGGACAGCCTGTTCGCACGTCTGAATCTCGATGATGATGAACTGCGTCTGTACGAGCAGGTATACGCACAGATGAGCCTGGACCTGCCGACGCCGGATCTCGTAATCTACCTGCAGGCGCCTGCGGACGTTTTGATGGAGCGTGTGCGCCGGCGCCGCGCCGCACACGAGCGCATGATCGATCGCGCCTATGTGGAGTCCATCGTCGAAGGCTACACGCGCTTCTTCCATCATTTCTCGGCAGCACCCCTGCTTGTCGTCAACGCGGCCGAGGTCAATTTCGTGGACAGCGAAGCCGATTTCAATTCCTTGCTGGAACATCTGCGTGGTGTGCGCAGCGGCCGGCATTTCTTCAACCCCCTTCCGGCCAGCCAGTGAAACCCGTCACCATCGCTACCATTCGGGAAATGAAGCGGGCGCATGAGAAAATCGTGTGCCTGACCGCTTACGACTACAGCTTCGCAAGCCTCCTCGACCGCTGTGGAATCGACGTGGTGATCGTTGGCGACTCGCTGGGCATGGTCATGCAGGGACATGGCACCACGCTGCCCGTTACCATGGATGACATGGTCTATCATTCAGCCTGCGTGGCGCGCGGTGTGAGCCACACTCTCATCGTCGTGGATCTGCCATTCGCCAGCTACCAGATCGGTCCGGCACAGGCGCTTGAGAGCGCCGGGCGGCTGATGAAGGAAGGCGGAGCCCAGGTGGTCAAGCTTGAGGGCGGCGCGCCCATGGCTGATACCGTGCGCTTTCTAGTGGAGCGCGGCATCCCGGTTTGCGGCCACATCGGACTTACGCCCCAATCCGTGCACCAGTTCGGCGGTTATCATGTCCAGGGCCGCGACGGGGTCGCTGCCCATCGTATGCGGGAAGACGCGCGCCTGCTGCAGGAGGCGGGGGCGAGTATGCTCGTGCTCGAGGCGGTTCCCGCGGTGCTCGGCGAGGCCGTCAGTGCCGCGCTTGAGATACCCGTCATCGGCATCGGCGCCGGTGCTGCCTGTGACGGACAGGTCCTGGTGCTGCAGGATATGCTCGGCCTGTATCCGCGCCCGAGCCCGAAATTCTCAAAAAATTTCATGCAGGGTAGCGCCGACATCGAGGCGGCCGTCCGAGCATTCGCCGATGCAGTCCGCGCCGGGACATTTCCCGGCCCCGAACACTCGTTCAGCTGAGGCCATGGACGTCTGCACTACCGCGGCTGACCTGAAGCGTCGGATTTCGGATCTTCGTGTCCGCCGCCGCGTAGCCTTCGTGCCGACCATGGGCAATCTGCATACCGGGCACCTGCGCCTCATGGAGCGCGCCCGCGATCATGCCGACATCGTGATCGCGAGCATATACGTCAATCCGCTGCAATTCGGGCCGGGCGAGGACTTCGCTGCGTATCCGCGCACACCTGCGGCCGATCTTGCGCTGCTGCGCAACGCCGGTGTGGATCTACTGTTTCTGCCTTCGGATGCGGAGGTGTATCCGCGCGGACAGTCAGCCCAGACATTCGTGGAGGTTCCGGGCCTGAGCGACATCCTTTGCGGGGCATTCCGACCAGGACATTTTCGCGGCGTGACCACCGTGGTCAACCGCCTTCTGCATCTGGTTGCCCCGGAGACGGCGCTTTTCGGGAAGAAGGACTACCAGCAGTGGCTGCTCATACGCTTGATGGTGGGTGACCTGGGGATGCCTGTCGAAATCGTGGGCGTGGAAACGGAACGCGCCGCGGACGGCCTCGCGCTGAGTTCGCGCAATGGCTATTTGACCGAGTCGGAGCGTCGGGTTGCGCCATTGCTGTTCGCGACCTTACGTGCGCTGAAGGACCAGGCTGAGCAGGTGGGGGCCGATCTGCCGCAGGCCGAGACCAGGGCGATTGCCGCGCTCGCGACGCACGGATTCCGACCGGACTATCTCAGCATACGCCGGCGCGCGGACCTGGCGCCCCCGGCCCCAGGGGACAGGGAGCTAGTCGCCCTGGCGGCCGCCTGGCTGGGGCGTGCGCGGCTGCTAGACAATGTCGAGCTGAATCTGCCCGGGTCGGACTGAAGCCGCGCGCGGCCAATCGTGCCAGCCGCCCCGACGATGCCGGGGAGCGCCAGCTGGCGCGGGTGCAGGGCCGTTCCCCGGGATCGCTGCCGGCCGGATTTGAACGCGGCGGGCTAAAATTGGATAATGGAGTGTTGCCCGGTGGGCACACCTGTCACCGGCACTGATCCTAGAAGAGGCGATCCCATGCACAGAACCCTGCTGCGGGCCAAGCTGCACCGGGTCCACGTGACCCATTCCGAACTCGATTACGAGGGCTCGGTGGCCATTGACGGGCGTCTGTTGGACGCAGCCGACATCCACGAATATGAACGCATCGAGGTGTACAACGTGCGCAACGGCGAACGCTTCGGGACCTACGCCATTCGCGCCCAGGAAGGCTCCGGCATCATCTCGGTGAACGGTGCCGCTGCCCACAAGGCAAAGCCGGCGGATATCCTGATTCTGTGCGCATACGGCAGTCTCGACGAAAAGGATCTTGCGACCTTCAAGCCGCGCCTTGTGTACGTCGATGAGCATAACCGCATCACGCACACGCGCCATGCGATACCGGTGCAAGTGGCCTGAACGTCCTCCGGCCGGGTCTCGGTGAGCCCCGGTCTTGATGCCTGCCGTCAGCAGTAGGGAATTCCCGTTTGCTCGGCCATCCGGCCCGGCGGCGAGGCCGGCTGGTCCTGCCTGCACCAGAGCCCGGAATACCATCAAATGCGACGGATTACCGAAAACGGACAATGCAGCTGCTGCGCTTTCGAATTCCATATTTCATTTATCAATGAACTATGGAAATACGGCAAACCGGCAAACCGGAGGCGCCAGGAGCCCCCTTGGGATGGCTGTTACTGGCACGATCCGGGGTAACCGGATGCAATGGCCGGAATGATGGACGATAATTATTAAGGTGGCGGGTCGGAATACCGCTGCCGCAGAGCGGTTATGTGCCGGAGCGGATTGCGGCAACCGATCGGTGCGGGCGGAACGCAGGTTTGAGCAGGGCCGCGCAGGGCGCGGTCGTGCCCGGGGCGAGGGGTGCCGACATGCGAGTGCTGGCAGGGGACATAGGCGGGACCAAGACGCTGCTCGAGGTTGCGGACGTCGCCCCTGGCGCACATCGGGTGCTTGCGCAGGGACGTTACCTCAGCAATGCGTATGACAGCCTGCTGCCGATGATCCGGGAATTTATCGGTACGGCAGGTGCCGGGAAGATGTCGGCGCTGCATGGGGCGTGTTTCGGCGTGGCCGGACCGATCACCAATGGCGGCGCTGGTCAGTGTGCCAGACTTACCAACCTGCCGTGGGAAGTCGACACAGCTGTGCTTGCGCACGGGCTCGGCATCGGGCGTGTGCGTCTGATCAACGACTTCCAGGCAGTGGGTTACGGTATCGAGGTGCTCGAGCCCGGCGACCTCGCGGTGCTGCAGGAAGGCCACGAAATATCGCTGGCGCCGCGGGCCGTGATCGGCGCCGGAACCGGCCTCGGCGTCGGTATTCTCGTCTGGCAGAATGATCACTATGAAGCACTTCCGACTGAAGGAGGTCACGCGGATTTTGCGCCCACGTCCGTGCTGCAGGTCGATCTTTTGCGCAATCTGATGGGACGCTTCGGACGTGTCTCCTACGAACGCCTGCTTTCGGGGCCAGGACTGGTGAACATCTACTCTTTTCTCAGTGCCGGTGCCGGAGAATCTGCCGAGATGAAGGCGGTAATGGAAGCGCAGGACCCGGCGGCAGCCATCGCCGGGGCGGCGCGGGAACGGCATCAACCTGTCGCAGTCCGGGCCCTCCAGGTGTTTGCCGAGATCTATGGTGCGCAGGCGGGCAACCTTGCGCTCACCT
The DNA here is from genome assembly GCA_028068195.1 of Gammaproteobacteria bacterium. GTDB lineage: Bacteria > Pseudomonadota > Gammaproteobacteria > Acidiferrobacterales > UBA6901 > JAJYCY01. The sequence continues at coordinate 42,571 of JAPTTX010000049.1, read as the reverse complement.
GTCTCGCGCGGGGCGGAGTCTATCTGGCTGGCGGAATCGCGCCCAAAATCATCGCAACCTTGAGGGAACCGGCATTCCTGCGCGCATTCAACGACAAGGGACGCATGTCAGAGTTGACTGCGGCAATGCCGGTGCGCGTGGTGATGAACCCGGGAGTCGGACTCATCGGCGCGGCGCTCGCCGCAAGCCGGCTTTAAGGCCAGGCGTGCAGCTGTGTTGTCGGCTAGGCCCGGCGATTCCTGTCTGTACCGTCAGCGCTGTCGCGGTGTCCGGCGGGCCGGGATGGTGCCGGACCCGGGATACGGTATCCGTCGCGGAATATTCGGTAGTCAATATCCGGAAATGGGTTGTCGCGGGCGGCCACTGCGTGCAGGTAGGATCCGTCATAGCGCGCCGGGTCTGCCATGTCGCCCAGCCGGTGAAAGCGGTGGATATGGGTTTTGAAGCGGCGGACGGCGTAGTCCACCGCGGTGCCGGTCCTCATGATGAAAGCCCAATCGCTCGTCTGGGCAAGGAGCAGCTCGCGGGCTGCCTGATCGAGCGCCTCCCGTGTTGTACCGGTGCAATCCGGGAAGCGCCGCTGCAAAGCAACCATGCGTTCGACTGCGGCATGCAGGTGCGGGTAAATCCAGTCGTTTGAGTCGTTCAGCCAGACTTCATGAAAGCCGCCGGCGCCCCAGCTTGATTCCGCCGCCGTGGCAGTCTGCAGGCGGTTGCAATAGCAATCAAGATATCCGGCCGATGTGACGGTTTCGAGCCCATGTTGGCCGCCGGCGACGGCGCGCAGGAGGGAGTCGATCCATTGCGGACCCTCGAACCACCAGTGACCGAACAGCTCCGCATCGTAAGCCGCGACAATGACGGGCGGTGCATCGCACGATCGCGCCAGACGTTGTGCCTGTCGTCCGCGGTCTTGCAGGAAGTGGTCTGCGTGCTGCGCTGCCCTGGCGTGCGCCCATTCCGGGCGGTACAGCTCTTTCCATGCCCCCTTGCCGGTGACGCGGTGGTACTTCAGTCCAGTAAATCCCGGGGTGCCGGCATGCCGCAATGTCAGCATGTGCGGTGCGTCGACGTCAAAGCCGGCGTCCCGATAAAAGTCGCGGTATAGGGAATCGCCCGGAAAGCCGGAGTCGGCTGACCAGACCTGCAGGGACGATTCGAAGTCGCGGCCGAATGCCACCGGTCCGGCGGGGGTGTGCAGCGGGCGGTGCACGCCGTGGCGTGGCCGTGGCTCGGCGTTCAGGATTCCGTGGGATTCCAGGAAGAAGTGATCCAGGCCAAAATCGTCCAGAACGCGGTCGAATCCGGGCAGATAGCCGCATTCGGGGAGCCAGATTCCGCGCGGGCTGCGCCCCAGGATGCGTTCGTGGGTACGTACCGCCATGGCCAACTGTGCATGCAGGCTCCATGGCTGGGCGGCGAGCAGGGGGAGGTAGCCGTGGGTTGCGGCGCTCGTCAGGATTTCGAGATGGCCTGATTCCATCAGGCGGCGGAACGCCCGGGTGATATCCGGCTCGCCGGCGAAGCGCTGCCGCAGCTGCTCGTAGCGGCGTTCATAGAACAGGACCAGGGGATGTAATTGCCGGTCTTGTCGCGTCCGGGCATGTTCGCCCGCGAGCGCACGCAGCCGCTCGTCGAGGTAGCGCAGGTACCGGCTCTGCAGCAACGGGTCGGTCAGCATGGCGAGCAGCGTGGGTGACAGCGAGAGCGTGACGCCATAGGGTACGCCGTCGCGCACCAGGGTCTCGAATACCTCGAGCAGCGGCAGGTAGGTCTCGGTGATCGCCTCGAACAGCCACTCCTCTTCGAGACAGCGCTCATGCTCGGGATGCCGGACGAACGGCAGGTGGGCGTGCAGAACGAGCGCGAGGAAGCCTTTCGGACGCAAGACGCGCAGAGTCAGCGGCTGCTCACGGAGGCCGACCAGACCAGGCGCTGTCCGTCGGGACGGCCACCGGTGCGGACGTACATCTGTCCGAATTCAGCGTCGCTGATCCACCAGTCCGCATCCGTCTGGGCGGACGCGTGCAGCGAGGGCAGGCGCGCGATTCCGTGGTCGATGGCGGTCACGAATTTTCGGTCTGTGCCGTAGTGGCCGAGCTGAGCATAAAGCTGCGTTTCGGCCGCCAGATCGCCGACGTGAAAGTACCATCGACCGCTGTCGCTAGGCAGCGGAATCTCGTCGAGCACCTCCAGGACGCGGTCGCGGATACGGCACAGCCGGATACGAAGGTCGGGCTGGCGCCGCAGCGTACCGGGTTCGAGCGCCCAATAGCCGTGCAGAATGCCAGGCTTCTGGGGAAGCAGGCCGAGCAGCGCGTCCGGAAGCGGCGGCAGCGACTCGATATCCTCACCGAGATCGGCCGCGACGAAAGGCACCGGCAGCTCCAGGCCGACCGGCATGACGAGCGAACCCGGCTTGGGCCGCCGCTTCGGGCCGGCACGGCGCGCCGCCACCTTCGGGCGGCTGTTACGCTTGCGGCCGGCTGCCGCCCGCGCCGCGGCCGCAGTTCGCCGCTTCCCGGGGCGGGGTACTGCGGCAGCTTTCCCGGGGCGGCCCGTTTTCGGTGCCGGTCTGCGCCGGAGCCGGGTGCCAGGCGCCGCGGATTTGGGTTTGGGCTTCGAAGGTTCGGGGCGCCGGCGCGCAAGCATACGCAGCAACTCGTCGCGGCGCAGTCTTGAGTAACCGCGGCACCCCTGCTTGCGGGCGATCGCACGCAGCTGTTTCACCGTTTTGTCACGCATCGCGCAGTCTTGTTGCGGTCATGCTGGCGGCATCCTCCCCGTTTTCTGGCCCGGGCGGTGGCGGTCTGGAGACCGTACCGGCGGCTGAATTATGTGTTGGGATATCTTAGTCCGCCAAATTGTATCGGACGACGGCGGTTCTGTCGCCGGGCATCCGGCGGATGCCTCCCATTGCGGGTGAAGCAGGCTGCTGTTGATCGGCGTCAATGTGCGATCGCGGTGGTGCCGGCATCATGATGCGCCCGAGACCAGGGCCGGAACCGATCATGATTGGCACAGCGACGATTTGCCGGTGCGGTGCGATCCCGGATGCAGGAGGAGATCCATGTTTCTAAGACATAAAACCAATCACGATATCGTCGAGATCCTCGATATGGATGCCCTGTTCGACCCCTTCAAGAGCCGGGTTGCCGGACGCTACCACGCGGGGGAAGAGATGCAGGAGCCGATGACGTTCAAAAAGCCAGATCTCGTGTTCCTGTCCGGGGAGGCGCTGCCACGCTGCTGGGTGGATATCCATTATCGCGACGCCGCCGGGTCCTGAATCCCTCCGCGACCGCTCAGCCGCGCACCGTCCTGGCCGAGCGGTACAAATCGATATAGTGCTGTGCGCTCGAACGCCAGCTGAAGTCCTGCCGCATGCCGCAGGTGACCAGGCTGCGCCAGCGGTCCGTATCTCGGTACAGCGAAAGGGCGCGGGTCAGGGCCGCTGTCAGCGCGTCCGGACTGTCTCCGTCGAACACGATTCCCGTCGCCACGCCGGCCCGCAGGTTCGGTTCACTGGCATCGACCACCGTGTCCGCAAGTCCCCCGACGCGCTTTACGATCGGTACGGTTCCGTAGCGCAGGCTGTACAGCTGATTGAGACCGCAGGGCTCGAACCGGGACGGCATCAGGAACATGTCGGCACCGCTCTCTATGCGGTGGGCGGCGGTTTCGTCATAGCCGATGCGCACCGCCACCCGGCCGGGATGGCGGGCAGCCAGTGCCCGCAGTGCGTCCTCGTAGTCGCGCTCGCCATTGCCCAGAAAAATGATCTGTGCTGACCCCCGCAGCAGATTAGGCGCCACGCGCAGGACCAGATCGATCCCCTTCTGTCGCACCAGCCGGCTCACCATGCCGATCAGAGGCGCCTGGCTGTCGTGGTCAAGGCCGTATTCGCGCTGCAGGGCGCGCTTGTTGTCGCGTTTGGCGCGGATCCGGCTGATGTCGTAGTTGTGGGCGATCCGGGGGTCGTGCTCCGGGTCCCATTCCCGGTCGTCGATGCCGTTGAGGATGCCGGCCAGGCGGTCTGCGCGGTGACGGAGCAGGCCGTCGAGGCCGAAGCCGAAGTCCGGGGTCTGGATTTCGCGCGCGTAGGTCGGACTTACCGTGTTCAGCATGTCGCTGTAGACCAGACCTCCCTTAATGAACGACAGCCGGCCGTAGAATTCGAGCGAATCCAGTGTCCACAAGGATGGAGGCAGCCCCAGCCGTGCCAGCATGGACTGGTCGAACAGACCCTGGTAGGCCAGGTTGTGGATTGTGAAGACGGTAGCCGGCCGCTGCGGCGCATCCCGCATGAAAACCGGAGTGAGTCCGGTCTGCCAGTCGTTGGCATGGACCACGTCCGGCCGCCACGAACCCCCTCCCTCGCCGAGCGCGAGCGAGGCGGCAACGCGCGCGAGCAGTGCGAAGCGTTCGGCATTGTCTTCCCAGGGGTGTCCCAGCGGATCGAGATAGGGTCCGCCCGCGCGGTCATAGGCCGGAGGATAGTCGACGAGCCAGGTCACAATCCCGGTTCCCGGAAGACGGCTCTCGAGCACCTGGACCGGTGCCACGAGCTGCGGCAGGGTCAGCTGTGCCACGATCCCGGAAGTGCCGGCGCGCTCCGGGACCGTGCGATACGCCGGCAACAGCAGGCGCACATCACATCCCAATGCCTGGAGTGCTGCAGGAAGGCTGCCGCTGACGTCGCCGAGTCCGCCGGTCTTGATCAGAGGGTGCGCTTCGCTGGTGACGAACAGGACTTTGAGCATTTTCGGTTTCGAGGTGATTTCCGGAGCGCAGTGTGCAGTGTACCTGAGGGGCTGTTGCGTTATCTACGCCGTGTCTTCCGTAAACAGATGCGGGACTGAGCAGCGGACGAGTAGCAGCGGGTTGTATGCCCCACCCCCTTGATGGGCACGCAGAGAGTCCCAATTTGTGTTTCAATAGGGGTAACTTGATTGGATCTTGGGTGCACAGGCCGGGCGGGATGCCAACCGTGGCCGGGAAGCCGGAATCGCCGGCGTGGATGCACACGGGTGTCACACACCGAAACAGGGAACTGAACGGATGATCAAAGAGAGTAGTGCGCGGTTTGTTAGCCGGCTCACCCGCGATACGCTGGCGCTGATTCTGGCCGGTGGGCGCGGCAGCCGCCTCAAGCAGTTGACGGAGTGGCGCGTCAAGCCGGCCGTGCCCTTCGGCGGCAAGTTCCGCATCATCGATTTTCCGCTGTCCAACTGCATCAATTCCGGTATCCGCCGTATTGGTGTCCTCACCCAGTACAAATCGCACTCCCTGATCCAGCATATCCAGAAGGGCTGGGGGTTCCTGCGCGGGGAGTTCGGCGAATTCGTCGAGCTGCTGCCGGCACAGCAGCGGATCGAGACGTCCTGGTATCTCGGCACCGCCAATGCCGTGTACCAGAACCTGGATATCATCCGCAATCATAATCCGAGCTACGTGCTGATTCTGGCCGGCGACCACATCTACAAAATGGATTACGGTCCCATGGTGGCGTGGCATCTCGAACACAACGCCGACCTGACGGTGGGCTGCATTGAAGTGCCACTCGAGCGTGCCAGCGCGTTCGGGGTGATAGATGTGGACCCCGATGCCCGGGTGACACGCTTCCTGGAGAAGCCTGCGAATCCGCAACCCATGGCGGGACGCACCGATGTCTCCCTGGTTTCCATGGGCATCTACGTATTCAATACCGATTTCCTGTACGAGCAGCTCATACGCGACGCCGATGTCCGGGACTCCAGCCATGACTTTGCCAAAGACATCATTCCTCCGGCCATCGGACGCTATCGCGTGGTGGCCTACCCGTTCCGCGATGTCCAGAACGGGCGGCAGGCTTACTGGCGCGACGTCGGAACCGTGGATGCGTTCTGGGAGGCCAACATGGAATTGATCGGTCTGACGCCGGAACTCAATCTGTACGACGAGGAATGGCCGATCTGGACCTACCAGGAGCAGTTGCCTCCGGCCAAGTTCGTGTTCGACTTTGACGACCGCCGCGGCATGGCCGTGGATTCGATGGTTTCGGGCGGATGCATCATCTCCGGAGCCACGGTCCGGCATTCGCTGCTGTTCTCCAATGTGCATGTCGAGACCGGTGCCGTGCTGCAGGACGCAGTGGTGCTTCCGGATGTCACGGTCGGCGAGGGTTGCCGTCTTCGCCGCGCGGTCGTGGACCGGGGCTGCAACTTAAAGCCCGGAACCGTCGTCGGCGAGGATCCGGACCAGGACAAGGCGCGATTTTACGTGACCCCCGGGGGGATCGCCCTGGTCACCGCTGAAATGCTCGGTCAGGGCCAGCACCATGTCCGCTGAGACACGCCTGCGGGTCGTGCTGTGCTGGCACATGCATCAGCCGCAATATCGCGATCTGATCGGGGGTGAATACCGCCTGCCGTGGACCTACCTGCACGCGATCAAGGATTATGTCGACATGGCGGCGCACCTGGAAGCTACACCCCATGCGCGTGCGGTCGTAAATTTCGCGCCGCTGGTGCTCGAGCAAATCGACGACTATGCGCGTCAGGTCGATGGATTCCTCAACAACGGTCTGGCGATCCGCGACCCGCTGCTGGCAGCGCTGGCCGCCGCCGCCCTGCCTTCGGATGCCGATTCGCGTCTGCATCTGGTCAAGGCCTCCCTGCGTGCCAACCGCCAGCGCATCATCGAGCGGTTTCCGGCGTTCCGCCGGCTGGCAGAAATGGGCGACTGGCTGGTCGCTCACCCCGGGGCGATCGGCTATGTGAGCGACCAGTTTCTCGCGGACATCGTGACCTGGTACCACCTCGGCTGGCTTGCCGAGAATGTGCGACGCCAAGATACGCGTGTCCAGCAGCTGATGACCAAGAACGAGGGGTTCACGCTGCACGAACGGCGCCAGCTGCTGGAGATCGTCTCCGGGCTGCTGTCTGGGGTCATCGGGCGCTACCGGCGTCTGGCCGAGTCAGGACGGATCGAACTCTCGGTGACTCCGTACGCGCATCCGATCATTCCGCTGCTGCTCGATTTCGGCGTAGCGCGCGAAGCGATACCCGACGTACGACTGCCGCTTCTGGATCGCTACCCCGGTGGCGATGAACGGGCGCGATGGCATATCGAGCAGGCGATCTCCGTGTTTCAGGAGCACTTCGGATTCCGTCCGTCCGGCTGCTGGCCTGCCGAGGGCGGGGTCAGTGCCGCCACGCTGGAGTTGCTGGCGTCCGCCGGGTTCCGCTGGACTGCGAGCGGGGAGGGGGTGTTGCGCAACAGCCTGTCCCGGTCCGAGGCCGCACCGCAGGCCGGTGCCGCGGCAAACGGGGCCCAGCCGCCATCCTCTTGCCTGCACCGCAGCTATCAGCTTGCCGCCAATCCGATCCGTTGCTTCTTCCGGGACGACGGGTTATCGGATCTCATCGGCTTCACCTATTCCGACTGGGCAGCAGACGATGCAGTCGCTAATCTGGTGCATCATCTGGAAAACATTGCTGCCGCCTGCAGTCCCGAATCCGGTGCGGTGGCCTCGATCATCATGGACGGGGAAAACGCCTGGGAGCATTATCCGGAAAACGGGTTCTATTTTCTAAGCGCGTTGTATGAGCGCCTGTCTGCGCATCCGCAGTTCGAGTTGACCACGTTCTCCGCGTGTCTGGACGCCGCTCCCGTGATTCTTCCTGTCCTTACGGCGGGCAGCTGGGTCTACGGGACTTTTTCGACCTGGATCGGACATTCGGAAAAGAACCGGGGATGGGACATGCTGGGTGACGCCAAGCGTGCCTTCGACGCCGCGGTCTCCGCGGGGCGGCTGAGCGGCGAGCTGCTGCAGGTCGCTGAGCGCCAGCTCGCGGTCTGCGAGGGCTCCGACTGGTTCTGGTGGTTTGGCGATGACAACCCGGCCGAAACCGTGACCGATTTCGACAGCATGTACCGGATGCATCTGGCCAACCTGTACCAGCGGATCGGCGAGGAGCCGCCCCAGTACCTGTCGCAGGCCTTTACCCGGGGAGGCGGCACGCCCGTACACGGTGGTGTGATGCGTCCGGGAAGGCAGACCTAGAGCGCTGCGCGCCTGCACGGCCGGGAGTACGACGCCGGCCCAGCGGGCCGGAGACCCTGGCAGGCGATGAATTCCGCTTCCGAAGTTCCGAATCCAGGCCCAAAGGACCCGCTCCTCGAGCGGCGCCGCGCCGGGGTGCTCCTGCACCCGAGTTCGCTGCCGGGCGAGGGGGCGGGTGGCACGCTGGGCCCTGATGCGCATCGGTTCCTGGATGTGCTGGCCGAAGGCGGCATGTCGGTGTGGCAGATGCTGCCACTCGGCCCCACCCATGAGGATCGTTCGCCGTATCAGTGCTTGTCGGTGCATGCCGGTGATCCGGGCCTCATCAGCCGCGGTCTTCTGGAACAATGGGGATGGCTCGACGCGGGTGTCGCTGGTCCCGCGGAGCCGTGGCTGGCGCGGGCGCAGGCGGAATTCGAGCGGGGCGCGGGCGCATCCGAGCGTCTGGCGCTGGACTATTTCGTCGGCGCCCACCGCCACTGGTTGGAGGACTATGCGCTGTACCAGGCGCTGCGCCAGGAGCAAGGCGGGCGGCCGTGGTGGCTGTGGCCCCAGGCGCTGCGGGACCGGCAGCCGGAGGCGCTGGGCCGGGCGCGCGACCGGCTGGCCGCCGCCATCGCCCGGGTGCGCTTCGAGCAGTTCGTATTTTTCCGGCAATGGCAGGAACTGCGGCAGCATGCCGCACAGCGCGACATTCTGCTGTTCGGCGATGCGCCGATTTTCGTGGCCCAGGACAGTGCTGACGTGTGGGTCTACAGGCACTATTTCGCGCTGGACGAGCAGGGCCAGCCACGTACCGTGGCGGGCGTACCGCCGGACTATTTTTCCAAGACCGGCCAGCGTTGGGGCAATCCGCTCTACCAGTGGGAGGAGATGCGCAGGGACGGTTTCCGCTGGTGGCGCGATCGACTGCGCACCCAGCTGGCGTTGTTCGACCTGCTGCGTATCGACCACTTCCGCGGTTTCGAATCTTACTGGGAGATTCCCGCGGAAGATCCCACTGCTGTCAACGGTCGCTGGGTAAAGGCGCCTGGCGAGGCGCTCTTTCAGGCCTTTCGTGAGGAGTTTGGACGGTTACCGCTCGTGGCCGAGGATCTGGGGTACATCACCGAGGAAGTCCGCGCGCTGCGTGACATGTTTTCGCTGCCGGGGATGCGCGTGCTGCAGTTCGCCTTTGACGGCGGTCCCGACAACCCGTATTTGCCCCACCGCCATGAAGTCAATGCCGTGGTCTATACCGGTACGCACGACAATGATACGACGCTTGCCTGGTATGACACGCTCTCAGACAACCAGCAGTCGTACGTTGTCGACTATCTCGGGGCGCCTGCAGACCCGATGCCTTGGTCACTGATACGGGCGGCACTCGGGTCCGTGGCGGTCCTGGCAGTGCTCCCGATGCAGGATGTGCTGGCGCTCGGAACCGGAAACCGCATGAACACCCCGGGTACCATCACCGACAACTGGCAATGGCGCTTCACCTGGGATCAGCTGACAACGCAGACCGTCACTCGGCTGCGCCATCTGGCGCGGCTGTACGGGCGGGCGGCAGACGACCGCTAGTCTCTCCGTCGGCCGCGCTGACGGGAGCCGCTTCCCGGATCACAGCCACAGCATGCAGCCGGTTTCGAAGCGGTGCGCCAGCGCTGGATGGAACGGGAACATGCGTATCTTGTAGCATTGCTGGCCGGCCAAGGTCGGCCTCAGGTCAAGGCGGAACAGGGTCTCGCCCGCGGTCGGGGACTCGTCGGGGCTGAAGATGTACCCGTGACGGGTGATGAACTCCCCCTCTTCCGACAGGGTTCCCACCAGGCACTCCAGCAGGACGTCGTCGGCGCGCAGCTCCTGCAGTTTCACCGCGAGGCGGATGTTGAGCGAATTCCCGGACCGGATTTCGGACGGGGCCGTGTCGAGCCGCCGCATGGTTACGAGCGGCCAGGAACCGTGGACCCGCCTTTTCCATTCAGCCACGTCCCGGGCCCGGGCAAATTCGTTTGCCGCCAGCACGAGCGCCTGCTTTCTTGCCCGCCCGTAGTACTTGCGCATGTAGTCCATCACCATGCGCTCGGCATTGAATCGCGGCAGCAGCGACTTCATCGACTCCTTGGACTTGCGGACCCAGCCCTCCGGATAACCGTTGCCGTTGCGGTTGTAGTAAAGCGGTATGACCTGCTTCTCGAGTATGTCGAGCAGCTCCTGGCCTTCCTCGCGGTCGCGATAGCCGGGCTCGAATTCCGGTCCGTGCGGCGTGATGGCCCAGCCGTTCGAACCGTTGTAGCCCTCGCCCCACCAGCCATCGAGCACGCTCAGGTTGATCACTCCGTTGATGCCGGCTTTCTGTCCAGACGTTCCGCTCGCCTCCAGCGGATACTCGGGCGTATTGACCCACACATCGACCCCGGTTACCAGCTTGCGGGCAAGCGCCAGATCGTAGTTCTCGAGGAGGATGATCTTGCCCTCAAATTCGGGGCGGCGCGAGAATTCGTGGATGAGTTTGATGAACTGCTGGCTCGGCTTGTCGTTGGGGTGGGCCTTGCCGGCAAAAATCAGCAGCACCGGATGGTCCGGGTCATTCAGCAGGCGCGCAAGGCGCTGCGGATCCGAAAACAACAGCGTGGCGCGCTTGTACGTGGCAAAGCGCCGTGCAAATCCGACGACCAGCATGTCGGTCTGGTGCGGAGAGAGGCGCTGTGTCAGCCGCTCGATCAGGGTCTGGCTGCAGCCGGTGCGCCGCAGCTGCGAAATGGTACGACGCTTCGTTTCCATCAACAGCTCGGCCCGCAGAGACTGCAGCGTGCTCCAGTAGCTGTGATCGGGAATGCCGTCGATGCACTGCCAGTATTCCTCGTTGAGCAGCTCGTTGCGCCAGCCGCTGCCGAAGCGCATGTCGAACAGGTTGATCCACTCGCGCGCCAGGAACGTCGGCACGTGCACGCCGTTGGTCACGTAGCCGATCGGATTTTCGGCAGGCGGGATCTGCGGCCAGATGTAGCCTTCCATGCGCGATGCCACCTGACCGTGAATGCGGCTCACGCCGTTGTGATAGCGCGAGCCGCGCAGGGCGAGGGCGGTCTGATTGAATCCATCCGGATTGGCCGGGCTGTTGCCGAGATCGAGGAACCGGTCCATGCCGATGCCCAGCTCATTCACGAAGTCCCGGAAATAGCTCGCCATCAGGCTATGTTCGAAGATGTCGTGTCCGGCCGGAACCGGGGTGTGCGTGGTGAAAACCGTACCCGCGCCCACCAGCTCCAGCGTGCTGTCGAAATCGAGACCACGGCTGGTGTGGACGCGGCAACGCTCCAGAATCTGGAACGCTGCGTGGCCCTCGTTGATGTGCCATACACTGGGCGCAAGGCCGAGCGCGGCCAGCGCTCGCACGCCGCCGATGCCGAGGGCGATTTCCTGCTGGATGCGGGTGTGCACATCGCCGCCGTAGAGCTGGTAGGTGATCGAACGGTCGGCCTCGGCGTTATCCGGCAGGTCGCTGTCGAGCAGGTACAGGTTGATGTGTCCGGCCTTCGCTTTCCACACTTTCAGTACTACGCGCCGGCCGGGCAGATCGATATGCACATGGATCTCAGCGCCATCCGGACCGATTGCCGGGACGATCGGCAGATCGTCGAAGTTTGTAGGCACGTAGTGCGCCACCTGATTGCCGAGGGCATCGATGGTCTGGGTGAAGTAGCCCTGGCGGTACAGCAGGCCAACGGCAACGAACGGGATTCCGAGATCGCTCGCCGCCTTGCAGTAGTCTCCGGCAAGGATGCCGAGGCCGCCGGAATAGATGTTGAAGCTCTCGTGGAATCCGAACTCGGCGCAGAAATACGCCACCAGATCATGCTTCGGATCGAGATAGTGCTCGATACCCGGGGCTACGTGCTGCTGGCCGTAGGTGTCGTAGGCCGAGAGTACACGGTTGTACTCCTCGATGAACACGCGGTCTTCGGCGGCCTCGTCCAGTCGGCCCTGCGATACCCGGCGTAGAAAAACCTTGGGATTGTGTCCACAGTGGTCCCACAGCTCGGAGTCTAGGCGGTAGAATAGGCCCCGAACTCGCCGGTCCCAGCTGAACAACAGATCGTTGGCGAGCTCTCCGAGCCGCGCCAGGCGGGCAGGGATGGAGGGCTGGACCTCGATGGTGAAACAGGTGCCTGGCGCGGTAGCGTCTTTTGCTGGCTGTGGAGTTTGGCTCATGGAGCTGGATTTATCGGAGCGGTCGGTCCGGGTTCAGATTCAGGTTTGATAACGGTGACGGCGGCCAGCCCTCCTGCGAGATCGGGTGTGCGACCATGCCATGCCGTGTCTTGCAGGTTGATTTGGTACCGAGGGTCGGAATCGAACCGACACGGTGTCACCACCACCGGATTTTGAGTCCGGCGCGTCTACCAGTTCCGCCACCCCGGCCTGCTGGAGCGGGAGTATAGCCATTCCGGCGGTCCGATCATAGGGCGGCCGCCGGTCCGCCAGGCCCGCGGAAAATGGGCTGCAGGATCTCTGGAAAAGGAATGCGCAAGTCAGATTTTCATTTTGATCTGCCGGCAGGGCTCATTGCCCAAGAGCCGCCGGCGCAGCGCGGTGCGAGCCGCCTGCTGTTCCTCGATCGCGATGCCGGAACGGTGCGCGACCAGGTCTTCGCCGACCTGCCGCAGCTGTTGCGATCCGGGGACCTGCTGGTGGTCAACGACACCCGGGTCGTTCCGGCGCGCCTCCACGGCGTCAAGGACAGCGGCGGGCGGATCGAACTGCTAGTCGAGCGCGTGCTCGACGAGCGCCGATTTCTGGCGCAATGCCGCTCGAGCAAACCGCTGCGGATGCGGCAATCGCTGCACCTGGACGAGGGGGTGGTGGCGCGCATGGTGGGGCGCGAAGCGGACTTCTGCGAGCTTGAGATCGAATCCGGGGGCACGGTCCACGATGTTCTTGACCGGATCGGGCATGTTCCCTTGCCGCCGTATATCCGTCGTGGCGACCGGCCGTCCGACCGGGAGCGCTATCAGACAGTGTATGCGCGCCGGCCCGGCGCAGTGGCAGCCCCGACTGCCGGCCTGCACTTCGATACAGGCATGATCGGGCGTCTGGGCGCGCTCGGAGTCGAGGTCGTCGCGGTGACGCTGCACGTCGGAGCCGGCACCTTCCAGCCGGTGCGGGTCGATGACCTGCGCGCGCACCGCATGCACCGTGAGCGTTTCGAGATCGGCGCGCAGGCAGCAGAGCGGATTAATGCCGCCCGCTCCGAACATCGCCGGGTGATCGCGGTAGGCACCACAGTGGTGCGCGCCCTCGAGAGTGCGTCGCGGGGGCGGGACGCGCCGGCTGGCAGCGCGGACGCGGTGGCGCCTTGCAGCGGCGAGACCGACATTTTTATCTACCCAGGGCACCGCTTCCGGGCGATCGATGGTCTGATTACGAACTTCCATCTGCCGGGGTCGACCCTGCTCATGCTGGTGTGCGCGTTTGCCGGTACCGGGCGGGTTCTGGCGGCCTATCGCCACGCAGTCGGCCAAGGCTACCGCTTTTTCAGCTACGGGGACGCCATGTTCATTGCCTCAATGTCCTGAGCTGGAGCTATGCGCGGCCCCCCTGCATCGCCATGGATACGGCCCCCGTCCGCCGGGTCGGGCGGACCCTGGTTGTCGGCTGCGGTCCATGCCGGTATAACGGCACCTGTGCGCGCCGGGTCTGGTTTGCCTGCCGCAGGGCGGTGTCGTCCGGTACGCAATTAGCGGGCGGGCCGTTCCTGGGACGGAAATCTGTTCTGCACGGGCATGAGGGGGGTCGCGCCGCCGGCGATGGCCCGGGTAGTCAATTCCTGGATTCCTGAAGATCGAGCGTGAAATTCGAACTACTGGCGGGTGATGGCGCTGCGCGCCGCGGACGGATGACCTTTTCGCGGGGGACGGTGGAAACGCCGGCGTTTATGCCGGTTGGCACCTATGGAACCGTCAAGGCCATGACCCCCGAGGAGCTGCAGGGGGTGGGTACCGAGATCGTTCTCGCGAATACCTTCCACCTGATGCTGCGCCCTGGTACGGAGGTCGTGTGCCGGCACGGCAGCCTGCATCGCTTCATGCACTGGGACGGACCGATTCTTACCGACTCCGGGGGTTTCCAGGTTTGGAGCCTGGGAAAGATCCGAAAGATCAGCGAGCGGGGGGTGCAGTTTCAGTCGCCGGTGGATGGAGCCCGCATCTTCATGGGTCCGGAAGAATCGCTGGCAGTGCAGCGTGCACTGGGAGTGGACATCATGATGGTTTTCGACGAGTGCACCCCGTTTCCGGCGAGCGAACCGCAGGCGCGCGCCTCGATGGAGCTAAGCCTGCGTTGGGCCGAGCGCAGCAAGGCTGCCGGTGCGGGTGCGGACGGAGCGCTGTTCGGTATCGTTCAGGGAGGCATGTACGAACATTTGCGCGAAATCTCCCTGGTCGGCCTGACGCAGATCGGATTCGACGGTTATGCCCTGGGCGGGCTATCGGTAGGGGAGCCGAAGGCCGACATGCTGCGCGTGGTCGAACGCCTGGCGCCGCGCATGCCTTCCGATCGTCCGCGCTATCTGATGGGTGTCGGCATGCCCGAAGACCTGGTTGAGGCAGTACGCCGCGGGATGGATCTTTTTGACTGTGTGCTGCCCACCCGCAATGCCCGCAACGGCTGGCTGTTTACCCACGATGGGGCAGTCAAGATCCGCAACAGCCGCTATGCCCGCGACACCTCCGCCCTCGACCCAGCCTGCGACTGCTACACGTGCCGCAATTACAGCCGCTCCTATTTGCGGCACCTGCACCTGAGCAATGAAATCCTGGGGGCGCGTCTCAATACGATCCACAATCTTTTCTACTACCAATCGTTGATGCGGGCATTGCGCGAGGCGATTGTTACGAAAACACTGGATGATTTCGTCAAGAAGTTTTATTGTATGCGGCGCCCGCCTGGGGAATGAGGCGGTTGTGCGGCCGTATTCCGGATTTCCGGGGCCGGCGCGCCGGGCGGCGATAAAGCGACAGAAGAACAGACCGCGACCGATGAATCCACTACTGACCGGTATCCTGATCGACCCATGATGAATCTATTGATCCCCAATGCCTATGCCGCCGGAACGGCGCCGGGCGGTGTTGCCGGCGGCGGTCTGCTGGGGTTTCTCCCGCTCATAGCCATCTTTATCATCTTCTATTTCCTGCTGATCCGGCCGCAGAGCAAGCGTGCCAAGGAGCACCGGGCCATGGTCGCCGCCCTGGCCAAGGGTGACGAGGTGGTCACAAACGGAGGGGTTCTCGGACGCGTCACCGAGGTGGGCGAGGCGTTCGTGACAGTGGAAATCGCAGAGGGCGTGTCCATCAAGGTGCAACGGCAGGCGGTTGCATCGCTGATGCCGAAGGGCACCATCAAGTCGAGCTGACCATGGCGATCACCGATTCCCGCTGCCGGCGTGCGCAGGCGGACCCGGGAGGCCGGGGCAGTGTCCCGCCGGGCGTCTGGCGCGGTGTGGTCTACCCGTAAGACAGCGCCTCATGAACAGGTACCCGCTGTGGAAGTATGTGCTGATCCTCGTGGTCGTCGTGCTCGGGGTGATCTACGCCCTACCGAATCTCTACGGGGAGGATCCCGCGGTGGAGATTTCGGCAAGCCACGCCACGGGCAGCGTTGACGCCCAGACCCTCTCACAGGCGGAGCAGGCGCTTGCCCGCGCCGACTTGCCCTACAAATCGGCCGCACTCGGGCCGAAGCTCATTACCCTGCGATTTGCCAATACGACGGTCCAGCTGCGTGCACGCGACCTCGTGCAGCAGGTGCTGGGAGACAACTATACGGTGGCCCTGGACCTGCTTCCCGCGACCCCCTTATGGCTACGCTGGCTGCATGCAGACCCGATGTACCTCGGGCTCGACCTGCGCGGCGGCGTGCATTTTCTGCTGCAGGTGGACATGGCGTCGGCGATCAAGAAGGCCGAGCAGAGCTATGTCGACGACATTGCCAGCGCCCTGCGCAAAAAGGATGCGCACTATCTGTCGGTGTCGCGGCCCGACAGCGGCGGCGTGCTGATCCGGTTCCGGACCGCCAAGGAGCGTGATCATGGCCAGAGCGTGATCGCCGACAAATTTCCGGAACTGGTGCTCACCGATCAGCAGCAGCCCGGCGAGTACGACACCCTGGCCCGGCTCGGACCGCAGGCCATGGCGGAAAAGCGCAAATTTGCTCTGGAGCAGAACATCACGTCGCTGCGCAACCGCGTGAACGAGCTCGGTGTTGCCGAGCCGATCATCCAGCAGCAGGGCAACAACCGAATCGTCGTTGAGCTTCCAGGCGTGCAGGACATCGCCAAGGCCAAGGAGATCCTGGGGCGCACGGCGACGCTCGAGGTCATGATGGTCGATGACCAGCACAGTCTTGCCGCTGCACTGGCCGGACAGGTTCCTCCGGGAGACAAGATCTTTTACGACCGCCACGGTCACCCGATCCTGCTGAAGAACCGGGTGATTTATTCGGGCAACGACATCGTGGATGCCTCTTCGGGAATTGACCAGCAGCAGGGCGGGGCGGTGGTCAACATCACGCTGGATTCGCGCGCTGCAGCGGTGAACCAACGCGTCACCGGCGAAAATGTCGGCAGGCGCATGGCGGTGGTGTATATCGAGATACGGCACGAGACTGAGCTCGATACTGCCGGCAAGCCCATCGTCGACAAGCGTGGCCGCCCGATCAAGAAGGCAGTGCGTATCGAACGGGTGATCACGGCGCCCGTTATTCGCGAGCAGCTTGGCGCACGCTTCGAGATCAGCGGCCTGGAAAACATCGAGCAGGCGCGCAATCTGGCGCTGCTGCTGCGCGCCGGAGCGCTGGCCGCGCCGGTCGAGATCATCGAAGAGCGCACGGTGGGTCCGAGCCTCGGAGCCGACAACATACGCCGCGGGTTCCATTCCACGTGGATCGGTTTCGCGGCGATTACGATTTTCATGATGGCCTACTATCTCGTTTTCGGCGTGGTTTCCGCCCTCGCGCTCGCGGTGAATGTCGTGCTTCTGATCGCATTGCTGTCGGTATTGCAGGCGACCCTGACTCTTCCCGGAATGGCCGGCATTGCGCTGACCGTCGGCATGGCGATCGACGCCAATGTGCTCATTAACGAGCGCATCCGCGAGGAACTGCGTAGCGGCAACACCCCGCACGCGAGCATCAAGACCGGCTACGAGCGGGCTTTCGGGACAATCCTGGATTCGAACGTCACCGCGTTGATCGCAGGGCTGGCATTGTTCATGTTCGGTTCCGGACCGGTGCGCGGCTTCGCCGTGGTGCTGTGCCTCGGAATCCTGACCTCGATGTTCAGTGCCGTTATGGTCTCGCGCGCGCTAGTCAATCTTCTGTACGGCAGCCGCCGCCGGCTGCAACGCATTTCCATTGGCAACACGGCCTGGAAATAGGCCCTCTGCCACGGTAGCCACGCACCATGGAATTCTTCAAGATACGAAAAGACATCCCGTTCATGCGCCACGCGCTGGTGTTCAACGTGATCTCCGCGATCACGTTCGTGCTGGCGGTGTTTTTCCTGGCGACGCGCGGGCTCAACCTCGGGGTGGACTTCACCGGAGGCACGGTGCTGGAAGTGCGCTACGACCACTCGGCTGACATATCCAAGATCCGCGGCGCGCTCGATACGCTCGGGTACCGCAACGCGGGCGTCGAGAATTTCGGTACGGCAAGCGAGGTGCTGATCCGTCTGCCGGCCGCGAAAGGCAAGGCTGCCAGCGCGATGTCGGACCGGGTGATGGCGGAGCTGCACGTGCAGGACGCCACGGCGCAGCTGCGCAGCGTGCAGTTCGTCGGACCGGAGGTCGGCAGTGAAATGCTGAACAATGGTGCGCTGGCGCTGCTGGTAGTCGGACTCGGGATCGTGGGCTATCTCTGGTTCCGGTTCGAGTGGAAATTCGGTGTCGCAACACTCATCGCCAACCTGCACGACGTCGTCATTATTCTCGGGTTTTTCGCGTTCTTCCGATGGCAGTTCTCGCTCACCGTGCTGGCCGCGGTGCTGGCGATTTTCGGCTACTCGGTGAACGAGTCGGTTGTCGTGTTCGACCGCGTACGCGAGAATTTCCGCAAGATGCGGCATGCGCCGGTGCCCCAGATCATCGACAACGCGATAACCCGGACGCTGTCGCGGACGATCATCACCCATGCCTGCACCCAGCTGGCGGTGCTTTCGATGCTGTTCTTCGGTGGCGAGGCGCTGCACTACTTCGCGCTCGCCCTCACCATCGGCATCCTGTTCGGCATCTACTCCTCGGCGCTCGTGGCCAGCCCGGTGGTTATGTGGCTCGGCATTTCGCGCGAGGACATGATTCCCTCCAAGAAGGACGCCCAGCTCGACAGCCGGCCCTGACTGGCGCAGGTCGCAGCATGCTGCCGGTACCGGGGGCCCCGGCACCGCTGCCGCTTCCAAATAGGCATGGCGGACCGAATCGGCTATGCTTAACCGCTTTTCCAACCCCCAGAACACCTCCTGCTCAGCGCGGGGGTGGGCGGGTATCAGCACCAGGAGATCGGTGAACCGATGTTTACGAAAGACTTGAAAATCGCCGGGTTCGACCGGGAACTGTGGCAGGCCATGCAGGACGAACGGCGCCGCCAGGAAGACCATATCGAGCTCATCGCTTCGGAAAATTACGCCAGCCCGCGGGTGCTGGAGGCTCAGGGCTCGGTGCTCACCAACAAGTATGCCGAGGGCTATCCCGGCAAGCGCTACTACGGGGGCTGCGAGTACGTGGACGTGGCCGAGCGCCTTGCCATCGAGCGGGCCAGGCAGCTGTTCGGTGCCGCCTACGCAAACGTACAGCCGCATTCTGGTTCGCAGGCGAATGCCGCTGTCTATATGGCGCTGCTGCAGCCGGGCGACACAATACTCGGCATGAGTCTGGCCCACGGCGGTCACCTCACGCACGGGGCCAAGGTGAACTTCTCCGGCAAGATCTACAATGCGGTGCAGTATGGGCTCGATCCTGGAACCGGAGAGATCGATTACGACGCCGTGGAACGTTTGGCGCAGGAGCACCGCCCCAAGATGGTGGTGGCTGGCTTCAGCGCTTATTCGCGCGTGGTCGACTGGCAGCGCTTTCGCGCCATCGCCGACAGGATTGGCGCATACCTGTTTGTCGACATGGCGCATCCGGCCGGACTGATTGCCGCCGGCCTTTACCCCAACCCGGTGCCGATCGCCGATGTGACCACGTCGACCACCCACAAGACGCTACGGGGGCCGCGCGGGGGCCTGATCCTGGCCCGAGCCAATCCGGACATCGAAAAGAAGCTCAGTGCCGTGGTGTTTCCGGGGACCCAGGGCGGACCGCTGATGCACGTGATTGCGGCCAAGGCAGTCGCCTTCAAGGAAGCACTGGATCCGGACTTCAAACTGTACCAGCAGCAGGTACTGCAGAACGCCCGCACCATGGCGGGCGTCATGCAGCAGCGCGGCTACCGGGTCGTCTCCGATGGTACCGATGATCACCTGTTTCTCGTGGATCTGGTGGCCAAAGGCATTACCGGTAAGGATGCCGAGGCGGCGCTCGGAGACGCGCACATCACCGTGAATAAGAATGCGGTGCCGAACGATCCGCAGTCGCCGTTCATCACCAGCGGCATCCGTATCGGTACTCCGGCAGTCACGACTCGAGGGTTCGGAGACCGGGAGGTGGCGGCGGTGGCCGGCTGGATCAGCGATATCCTGGCCGATCTCCCGAACCAGAGTGTGCGCGCCCGGGTGCGCGCGGACGTCGAAGCTCTGTGCGCACGGTTCCCGGTCTATGAATCAGTCGGCTGCTAGCCGGGCAGGCATCGTATCTCGCGGCGGCGGGGCGGGGGCATACCGCCTGCGGCAGGCCTGAGTTCGCATGCGTTGCCCTTTCTGCTTTGCCGACGAAACCCGGGTGATCGATTCCCGCCTTGCGGACGATGGAGACTCGGTGCGCCGCAGGCGCGAATGCGAGGTCTGTTCCGAGCGGTTTACGACCTTCGAGCGTGCCGAGCTGCGCCTGCCCCAGGTGATCAAGTCCGACAGCCGGCGCGAGCCCTTCAGCGAGGACAAGCTGCGCGGCGGCATGACACGGGCGCTTGAAAAGCGCCCGGTCGACGCTGAAGCTGTGGAAAAGGCCATCGGGCGGATACGCCACAAGCTGCTTGCCGGTGGTGACCGGGAGGTCCGGTCGCGCGATATCGGTGAGTGGGTCATGGAAGAGCTCAAGGAGCTCGATCCGGTCGCCTACGTGCGGTTCGCCTCGGTGTACCGCAGTTTTCAGGATCTGAATGCCTTCCGGGAGGAAGTGCAGCGCCTGCAGAACGAACCGACCGCTGAAAGCCGCCGCAAGCAGCTGAAACTTATCCCCGACGGTGACTCCCCGGACGACGGGGGCGAGCCGCGGCGCCCGGGTGCAGGCGGCAGCCGTCGATGAGCGGCATGACGGATGACGTGCGCGCGATGGCGCTCGCGCTGCAGCTTGCGGAACGCGGCCTGTACACCACGGACCCGAATCCCCGCGTGGGCTGCGTGATCGTCAAGGACGGCAAACGCGTAGGCGAGGGCTGGCATGAACGCGCCGGCGAGGCGCATGCCGAGGTGCACGCCCTGCGTGCGGCAGGGAGCGCGGCGCGCGGCGCCACGGCCTATGTGACGCTCGAACCCTGTTGCCATCATGGGCGCACGCCACCGTGCACTGACGCGCTGATCGGCGCCGGGATAGTGCGGGTGGTCGCGGCCATGCCAGACCCCAATCCGCTGGTTTCGGGACGCGGCCTCGACACTCTGCGGCGTGCCGGGATCGTGGTAGACGCGGGGCTGATGCAGACCGAGGCGCAGGCGCTCAACCCCGGCTTCGTCCGACGGATGCGCGACGGCCGGCCATTCGTGCGCCTGAAGCTTGCCGCGAGCCTCGACGGGCGCACTGCAATGGCCAGCGGTGAGAGCAAGTGGATCACCGGCGGTGCGGCGCGCGCCGACGTTCAGCGGCTGCGGGCGCGTAGCTCTGCGATCCTGACCGGTATCGGGACGGTGCGGGAGGACGACCCCTCCCTGACGGTGCGTGCGTTCGATATTGGCCGCCAGCCGCTGCGGGTTGTGGTGGATTCTGACCTCAGCATCGCCCCCACGGCGCGGGTGCTGGCGCCACCCGGATCGGCGCTTGTCGTCGGGGCCGCCGGGGACGGCACCCGGGCGGGCCGGTTGCGTCAGACAGGGGCCGAGGTTCAGTGCCTGCCGCGTCCGGACGGGAAGGTGGATCTTGCGGCGCTCATGGCCTCGCTGGCGGCGCGGGGCATGAACGAGGTCTTGGTCGAGGCTGGTCCGACGCTGTCCGGCGCTTTACTGGCTGCGGGCCTTGTAGACGAGCTGGTGATCTATTTCGCGCCGCACCTGATGGGGGCGCAGGCACGGGGCATGTTTGCCGTCCCGGGCCTGGAGCGGATGCAGGACCGTTTGGCGCTCGAGGTGCGCGATGTGCGCGCGGTCGGTGATGACTGGCGGGTAGTTGCAAGAGTACGAACCGGCGGCACACCGCCGGATGCGGCCGGATGAAGGAGGTCTTGGGCAGTGTTTACGGGCATCATAGAGGCGGTAGGCAGCATCGGACAGGTGGAAACGAAAGGCACGGATCTGCGGCTGCGCGTCGATGCCGACGGGCTTGATCTGTCCGACGTGCGGATCGGTGACAGCATTGCAGTGAGCGGCGTTTGCCTGACAGCGGTGGGCTGCTCGGCCGGTGGATTTTCCGCGGACGTGTCGCGTGAGACCCTGGAACATACGACACTGTCCGCCGCCCGCTCTGGCGTGCGCGTCAACCTCGAAAAGGCCTTGGCCGCAGGCGCCCGGCTTGGCGGCCATCTGGTGAGTGGCCACGTGGACGGGGTTGGCGTGGTGCGCGAACGCCGGCGTGACGGCCAGTCGCTGCGACTGGGGATCGAGGCGCCGGCGTCGCTGGCACGCTACATCGCACCGAAAGGCTCGATCTGTGTGGATGGCGTGAGCCTCACCGTCAATGAGGTCGTTGGTGTGCGCTTCGAACTCAACATCGTGCCGCACACGGCGCAGCAGACTACGCTGGCGTCGCTGGCGGCAGGGCAGCGGGTGAACCTGGAGGTGGACCTCATTGCCCGTTACCTGGAGAGGCTGCTGAGCGCGCCAGCAGTGAAGGAGTCCGCCGGGCTCAGTGAGGAATTTCTTGCCGCCCATGGCTTTCGGTCCGATGCCGGGCCGTGAGCCGGGGCATGACCGGGCTACTGGCCCCAGGCGCGCGTTAGCACTTCGTATTTCGCGTCATTGTGGTTGGCTGGCGCCGTGTCCGCCGGATGCGGCGCCGGTTTTGCGGCATGCCGCGCCCATCTTGCCGCCAGCGCACGCCGTGCCAGGATGCGGCGCCGGATGGCGCGACGCAGGGTCAGCGGATGGGCCGCCGGGGCCGGTGTCGGTTGCGATCGTGCCTGCAGTACCGGTGCAGCGGCATGCGCAGCGGGAGGAGCGGAGGACGGGGCAATCACGGGTGCCTGGTGTGGCGGCGCCGTGACCTGTTCCGGGTTGGCGGGTCTGACCATGTAGTAAAAGCCGATCACCAGCGCGATTGCCGTGATCGGGAGCAGGCCCGCCATCATGACCGCGACAGGGCGCTGCAGACGCGCCTTGAGTCGGGTCTTGAGCGAGTGAGCGGCGAGGGGGCCGGAGACATCGCTCCCAGCGCTGTCAGCCGCGCGGCTGTGTGATTCCACGTAATGCGACAACAGTGCCCGGTCCTTGTCCTTTCTGATCGCTTTGAGGCGCCGATATGCGCGTACATGGATCATACCGAGCTTGATGAGCGCGCTGCGGAATTCATGCGCGCTCTGGAAGCGCTTGTCCGGGTCCTTGGCGATTGCTTTGAGGATGACCAGTTCGAGTTCCAGCGGAATATCGGGCTGCAGCAACGCGGGGCGGGGCGGCTGCTCGTGCAGGTGCGCGTCCATGTACTCGTAGTCGCTTTGTTTCACGAAGGGCAGCCGTCCGGTGACCGCCTCGAACAGTGTTATCCCCAGGGTGTATATGTCGGAACGGAAATCCGCGTCTTTGCCCGTGATCTGCTCCGGCGAGATGTACATGAGCGTCCCGATCATGGAACCGCTCTGCGTCATCTCCTTGTTGTCGAGTATCTTGGCAACGCCGAAGTCCATGAGCTTGATCTCATGGCTCGCGGTGATGAAGATATTGCTCGGCTTGAGATCGCGATGCACGATACCCAGGCGGTGGGCGCGTTCAACCCCAAGCAGTGCCTGTTCGAATACCCACACCGTGGTCGCGACCGATAGCCTGCCTTCGTTGTGCAGGCGTTGGGCAAGCGTCTGCCCCTCGATGTATTCCATGACCAGCACGAGGCTGCCGGATAACTCGAACAGCGAATGCAGGGTGACAATGTTGGGTCCGTTCAAACGGGCCTGGGCCTGCGCCTCGATGCGGAATCGCTGCAGGAATTCCTTGTTGCGGAACAGGTGCGGTGACAGTACCTTGAGGGCGACGGTGCGATCGAGCGTGGTATCGTGGGCCTTGTACACGACGCCCATGCCACCTTCGCCGAGCTTGCTGACGATGAGGTAGTTGCCCAGAGTTCTGCCGACCTCGATTGTGTCGAGCAGGGTCTCAGGCGGACGGCTGCGCCCCGGTTCTGCCGCGAGCACCGCGGTTTTGGCGAAACCCGCTGTAGATTTCGGTGGCGTGGCGCTCTGCTGGCCACGGACCAAACGCAGATCGGACATACTTCATGCACCCCTTGGCCGGCTTTGATATGACTTCTTATATCACTTGATCTTACTCCAGATCCTGTGCAAGAAACGGGGTGGGTAGGATGGAAGGACGGACCGACCGGACAAACGGATATGTCATGTGATCAAAGACTTGCTGGTATACCGGCCACAATCTGGTCCCGGCGTTCCCGGTCTGCCGCGGGGCTCAATGCCAGTGGAACGGTGTCGCGGCCGTATCCGGGCGGCGCGGTTCGATGGTGAAGGTCACCTCGGCGCGCGCGAGGCGCATGCTGCGGCGGTCGCCGCGCCGGTGGAAGGCGAGTCGGCTCACGATTAGGTAGTTGCCGGCCGGCGCCGAGCGCGGTATTGGCAGGAGCGTGGTGGCCGTGTAGAAGCCGCTCGTGGGCAGCCCGCCGGCCAAGGTCTCGGTCCGGGAGGCGATCAGGGTTCCGTCCTGCGCGAAAAACTCGCGCGTTTCCGTAAACGTCAGGTCCGCGTGCGTCAAGCGCCGCAAATAGAGTTCTTTGCGGATCCTCAGGTATCCGCAGGGTCGGATCCGGCTCCGGTTGACGCTGATCCGGTAGAGTGCCGCCTGCGCCAGCACGCCGCGGGGCAGGGGGCCGAAAGCCAGGGTCTGGCTGGCCCGGTGGTAATGCGTTGCGAGATCCAGTTTGCCGGATTCGGCCGCCTGGGCCTGGCACTCGCGGCGCGGGGTGGTGGCGCATCCGGAAAGCAACGCCAGGATCATGCCGACGAGCAGCACGAGGGTCGGGGCGGGGCGGGTCGCAGCCGTGCGTGCGGTCATACGGGTTTCCCTAGTCACGGTGAGGGCCGCTACTCTACCTTGGGCGCGGACCGATGTCAGCCTCCTCCCCAGGCGCGTCGTAGCACATCGTATTTGCGCGGCAACGCCGCGCGCTGCGCTGCGGGGTGCGGGCTGGGAACGCGGCCGGTTTTCGGCGGCACGCGGTTTGGGGTGGCGCTCTGGTCGGGTACTGCCGCCCGGGGACGAAGCGGGACTTCTGCGGGCGCCACCGGCCGGGCGGCGGGCGGAACGAAACCGAAGTGCGGCACGAAGCCAAGGTGCAGGGCCAGCGCCAGAATGGCTGCAAGCAGCAGCAGGTCGAATCCGGCGGTACCCACAAGCCGGCGCAGCGCATTTTTTCCCAACGCCGTTCTCCGCTGGTTTCGGACCGCAGGGGTGCCGGCACTTGCCTGCAGTGGACTGGATCCGCGTGCATCGCCTGCGGCCGGTTTTCCGGTGCAGTCGCGGAGCGCTTTCCGGAAATCACCAGCGGTCTGGAACCGCCGGCCGGGGTCCTTTTCGATCGCCTTGAGGATGACTGTCTCCATCCGGCGTGGCAGGTCACGCTGAAACGTCCGCGGGCTCGGCGGGCACTCCAGGATATGCGCGTGCATCAGTCCGTAGTCGGTCTTGCGCTCGAACGGCAGGCGTCCGGTCACGGCCTCAAAAAGGCTAATCCCGAGGGTGTACAGGTCGGAACGGAAATCGGCTTCACGCCCGTTGACCTGCTCCGGAGCAATGTAGAGCAGAGTACCGATCACCCCGCCACTGGATCCCGGTTCGCGGCGATCAAGAATGCGCGCGATGCCGAAATCCATCAGTTTGACCCCGCCGCCACGCGTGAGGAAAATGTTGTTGGGCTTGAGATCGCGATGGATGATGCCCATCGCGTGAGCGCTCTCAACGCCGCGCAGTGCTTGATCAAACACCCGCCCGGCCTCTTCGGCCGTGAGCGGCCCGCGTTCCCGGATGCGTTGCCCAAGGGTTTCACCCTCCACATATTCCATGACCAGCACCAGCCCGGCGGGCACCTCCAGCATCTGAAAAAGGGTGACGACGTTGGGGGAATTAAGGCGTGCCTGGGCCTGTGCCTCGGTGCGGAAGCGCTGCAGGAAGCCCTGATCGTGGAACAGGTGCGGCGGCAGGAACTTGAGCGCCACGGTGCGCTCGAGCGCGATGTCGTGGGCCTTGTACACGACGCCCATGCCCCCCTCGCCGAGCTTGCCGAGAATGGTATAACCCGCGACGCAGGTGCCTGGTTCGAGCGAACCCGCTGCGAGCACCTTTGCCGGCGCGGCCGGCTCGGTCTGCTCGAATGTGGCGTTGGCGGCGTGCGGCAGATGGTCTCGTTTCTTGGATGGGTCCACAGGCTCGTCTCTCTTGCGGCAGCCCCCGGCCTCCCCTGACCGGCCTTGCATTCTGTCTTGCTGCGCGCATTCCTGCGCCATATCCATATATAATAGTCGATCCGGCGCGGTGGGGTGGGAGTCCGGGTCGTGCGCGGCGACAAGCCGGGCAAAAATAGCGGATAATCGTTTATTCCAGGCAGGCAAACGCAGGCTAACTATGCCAATCAGTCCCGTTGTTGAGATCGTCGACGAACTGCGGCGCGGACGCATGGTCATCATCATGGATGATGAGGACCGCGAGAACGAAGGCGATGTGCTCATCGCCGCCGAGCACGTCCGCGCCGAACATATCAATTTCATGGCGCGCTATGCGCGCGGCCTTATCTGTCTCACACTCACCCAAGAACGCTGCCGCCAGCTGCAGCTGCCGCTCATGGTGAGCGAGAACGGGTCGCGCATGACAACCAATTTCACCGTCTCCATCGAGGCGGCGGAGGGCGTGACCACAGGGATCTCGGCGGGTGACCGCGCCACCACGGTGCGTGCCGCGATCCGGTCGGATGCCGGACCGCGCGACATTGTTCAGCCCGGGCATGTCTTTCCGCTGATGGCCAGGCGCGGGGGCGTGCTGGCGCGTGCCGGGCACACCGAGGCAGGCATCGACCTTCCGCGCCTGGCGGGACTCTCCCCGGCCAGCGTCATCTGCGAGATTCTGAACGAGGACGGCAGTATGGCACGGCTGCCGCAGCTTGAGGTATTCGCCAACACGCACGGGCTGAAGATCGGCACCATCGCCGACCTCATACGGTACCGTATGGAGAACGAGTCAACAGTCCAGCGAGCTGCCGAGTGCCACATTTCGACCGAATTCGGCGAATTCCGGGTGGTGGCGTATCACGACGAGATCGACGATACGGCCCATCTCGCGCTCATCCGCGGCGAGATCGGTCGCGACACGCCCACCCTCGTCCGCGTTCACGTGCAATCGAGTCTGCTCGACCAGCTCACGGTGGCACACCGAGGCCTGTCCTGGACCCTGCGGGCGGCGCTCGAGCGTGTCGCCCGGGAAGGATCCGGCGTGGTCGTCGTGCTCAACCAGGAAGAGCCGCCCGCAGACCTGATCCGGCAGATCCAGCATTTTCATCGCCAGGAACAGGGCATAGAATTGCCGCTCCGGCGTCCGCATCAGGCATTGCGTACCTACGGTCTCGGTAGCCAGATCCTTTCCGATCTGGGTGTGGGTAAAATGCGGGTACTCAGCAATCCGGTCAAGGCTCCCGGGCTGTCGGGTTTCGGGCTGGAAATCGTCGAATACATCAGTCCGGCGGGGCTCGCGGAGGAGGCGGCAATGCCGCCGGCGGGAAGCGTCAATTTACGCGCATAACGAGAACACGACATGGCGGAAGTCAAATGCATTGATGGTGACTTGAGCGCGCGCGGCGCGCGCTTCGGCATCATTCTCGCACGGTTCAACAGTTTCATCGGCGATCGGCTGCTGGAAGGTGCGTTGGATACGCTGGTACGCCACGGTGCGGACCGATCGCAGATCGAGGTGGTGCGGGTTCCGGGCGCCTATGAGATGCCGCTGGTGGCCAAGACCATGGCGGCGGCCGGGAAGTATGATGCGCTCATCGCGCTCGGAGCTGTGATCCGGGGTGCGACGCCGCACTTCGAGTACGTGGCCGGGGAAGCGTCCAAAGGACTGGCACAGGTCATGATGCAGTTCGATGTGCCGGTCGGGTTCGGACTGCTCACGGTCGACAGCATAGAGCAGGCCGTGGAACGTGCCGGCACCAAGTCCGGGAACAAGGGCGCGGATGCCGCCCTGTCGGCGATCGAAATGGCGAATCTGTTGAAGCGGCTGCGGACGTGATCCCGCATCCGGAAAAGGGGGGCCGCAACAAGGCACGTCAGGCGGCCGTCCAGGCGATTTACCAGTGGCAGATGACCGAGCAGCCGCCCGATCAGATTGAAAACCACTTCATCAGCGATCATGAGCTGAGCGGTGTCGACCTGGAATATTTCCATCACTTGGTGCGCGAGGTTCCCCAGCACTGGCATCAGATCGACGATCATCTTGCGCCGCACCTGGATCGCACCATCGAGGAGGTAGACCCGGTGGAACGCGCGATCCTCAGGATCAGCACCTTCGAGCTCGAGTTTCATCCGGAAATTCCCTACAAGGTCGTGCTCAACGAGGCGGTCGAGTTGGCGAAGATTTTCGGGGCGGAGCACGGACACAAGTTTGTCAACGCGGTGCTCGATAAGGTGGCAGCGAAGCTGCGGTCGAGCGAGATAAGCCGCCGGGCGTCATAAAAGTACTTGAACGAATTCGAACTGATCCGGTGTTATTTCGCACGGCAGCCGGTGCAGCGCGTGGATGTGGTGGTAGGTATCGGCGACGACGCCGCGGTACTCGATCCCCCGTCCGGTTGCCAGCTGGTTGTATCCGCGGACATGCTGGTCACCGGCGTGCACTTTCCGCAGAACACGGCGCCGGCTGCAGTAGGGTACAAGGCGCTCGCGGTCAACCTGAGCGACCTCGCGGCGATGGGCGCCAGCCCTGCCTGGTTCACGCTGAGCCTCAGTCTGCCGGAGGCTGATTCCGTCTGGCTGGAGGAGTTTTGCGAAGGCCTCTTCAGTCTGGCCGGACCGTACGGGTTGCAGCTGATTGGCGGCGACACCACCCGCGGGCCGCTCACTATCGGCATACAGATCACCGGCCTCGTCCCGCGGGGCCAGGCGCTTTTGCGTAGCGGTGCCTGCCCCGGTGACGGTATCTATGTCACCGGAATGCTTGGAGATGCCGCGCTCGGCCTGATGTGTCTGCGGAATGAATTGCAGCTACCCGCAGAGCAAGCGGCCCGGGTGGTCCAGCGCCTGGAGCGTCCGGCTCCGCGGGTCCGCGAGGGCGAGGCGCTGCGTGGCCTGGCTTCAGCATGCATCGATATATCTGACGGACTCGTGGCCGATCTCGGCCATGTGTTGGAAGCAAGCGGGGTTGGGGCAAGCATCGAGCTCGCAGCGTTGCCGCTGTCGCCGGTGTATCAGTCCGTCCGTGACAAAGTTGGCTGGAATCCCGCCGTGGCCCGCGGGGACGATTACGAGCTGTGTTTCACCCTGCCACCGCCGCAGCAATCGGCTCTAGAGGCGATTGCCGGGCGTTTCGGTTGCGGCCTGCGGCGCATCGGGGTCGTCGAAGCCCGGTCCGGCCTGCGCCTGCGGGAGCCGTCGGGCTTGGTGTACCAGCCGGACATCCCCGGATTCGACCATTTCCATGCGTCCTGACCGAGCGGCGGCGTACTTTCGGTTCGCCAGCAATGGCGCAGACGCTGCGGCTACGTGCCGCCGTGTAGCGGCCTGGAGAGACGGGGTCATGGCGCCGCTGCGCTGCAGGCATACTGTATGCCGAACCGCTCCCGATCCGAGCCGGGCACCGGCAGCGGACCGGGCCCTAACCCGGTTGCAGGCCGGCCATGGATGACGATCTGATCGTCCTGGCGCAGCAGGTGGGGCACGATTTGCACACGGCCGGCTATTCTCTTGCCACGGCCGAATCCTGTACCGGTGGCTGGGTCGCGCAGGTCCTGACGTCGATTCCCGGAAGTTCACGCTGGTTCGAGCGTGGTTTTGTCACCTACAGCAACCTGTCGAAACGGGAGTTGTTGGGCATCAAGACCGAGACATTGGCCCGGTTTGGGGCTGTGAGCGAACAGACGGCCCGGGCGATGGCTGAGGGCGCGCTGGCCCACAGCCATGCCGAATATGCGCTGGCGATCACCGGGATTGCCGGACCTGGGGGCGGCACGCCAGAAAAGCCCGTAGGAACTGTGTGTTTTGCGTGGGCACGGCGGCAGCACCCCAGCCTCAGTGCGACGCGGCTCTTTGGCGGAGACCGGCAGGAGATCCGCCGGCAGTCGGTGGCGGCGGCCCTGGAAGGGTTGCGCGACTACGCCGCGCGGGAGGGATGAGGGAGGTCCCGCTCGCCCGCCCTCTGGACGACGATCCAGCCCAACTGGGGCTAGGACTGACCCGCCCAGTTATGAAATAATCCACAAGATAAATCTTTAATTAAGTCTTCACTATGCAGTGATCGGGCGTGACAGGACGCGCGCCTTCCACCACAAACTCGACAGGGTTAATCGCGAGGGCAGGCAATGGACACCAACAAGGGCAAGGCACTTAGTGCGGCATTGAGTCAGATCGAGAAGCAGTTTGGCAAGGGATCGGTCATGCGCCTCGGCGACGGCGGGACGATTGCTAATGTCGAGGTGGTGCCGACCGGATCGCTGGGTCTCGACATTGCCCTCGGCGTGGGCGGTCTGCCCCGCGGCAGAGTCGTTGAGATCTATGGCCCGGAGTCCTCGGGAAAGACGACACTCACTCTACAGGTGATCGCCGAGGTGCAAAAGCTGGGTGGAACTGCGGCCTTCATCGACGCCGAGCATGCGCTGGATCCGGCATACGCCAAGAAGCTAGGGGTGAATATCGACGATCTCCTCGTGTCACAGCCTGATTCGGGCGAACAGGCTCTCGAGATCACGGACATGCTGGTGCGCTCGAGCGCAGTCGACGTGGTGGTGGTGGATTCGGTGGCGGCGCTCACGCCCAAGGCTGAGATCGAGGGCGAAATGGGCGATTCGCACATGGGGCTGCAGGCGAGGCTCATGTCGCAGGCCCTGCGCAAGCTCACCGCCAACATCAAACGTTCCAATGCGCTGGTTATTTTCATTAACCAGATACGCATGAAAATTGGGGTCATGTTCGGCAATCCCGAAACCACTACGGGCGGCAACGCCCTCAAGTTCTACGCTTCGGTGCGTCTCGACATCCGTCGTATCGGGTCGATCAAGAAGGGCGAGGAAGTCATCGGCAACCAGACGCGCGTCAAGGTGGTGAAGAACAAGATGGCCCCGCCATTCCGGCAGTGCGAGTTCGACATTCTCTACGACGAGGGAATTTCCAAGGAGGGCGAGCTGATCGATCTCGGCGTCGCGCACGGTGTCATCGAGAAGTCCGGCGCCTGGTATAGCTATAACAAGGACCGCATCGGACAGGGCAAGGACAACACGCGCCAGTTCCTGAAGGAAAACCAGGCGATTGCCGCGGAAATCGAGGCGCGCGTCCGCGAGCTTACACGCAACCAGCCGCAGAGCGGGGGTGTGAC
This sequence comes from Gammaproteobacteria bacterium, assembly GCA_028068195.1. GTDB lineage: Bacteria > Pseudomonadota > Gammaproteobacteria > Acidiferrobacterales > UBA6901 > JAJYCY01. The sequence continues at coordinate 11,459 of JAPTTX010000049.1, read as the reverse complement.
TGCGGATGAAGAGCCGGGCATTCCGCAGGAGGTCGAGGTCTGATAACGGGCCGGCGGACTGCAGGTAAGCCGCCGGATCCGACGCAGGCGCGGCAGGCCGCATTGGACATGCTTGCGCGGCGCGAGCACAGCAGCGAGGAGCTGCAGGTGAAGCTCCGCGCCAGAGGATATCCGGAAGGGTTGACCGGGGAGGTGGTTGCGGCGCTGGTGCGCGAAGGACTGGCCTCCGATGCACGCTTCACTGAGGCGCTGCTGATTGCCCGTCGTGCGCGCGGTTACGGGCCGCTGCGCATACGCGTCGAGCTGGAACAGAAAGGTGTCAGTGGGGAGCTGATTGAGCGCTGGCTGGATGAGTCAGGCAGCGACTGGATTGAGCAGGTTCGACGGGTACGGGAGAAGAAGTTTGGAAAGCAGCAGCCGGGAGATTTTGCGGAGCGGGTGCGCCAGATGCGCTTCCTGCAGCAGCGGGGCTACACCCACGATCAGATCAAGCGGGCGCTGAGCACCGACGATCTCGACTGAACACGCAGGTTCCCACTTTTTGCGCCCATGAAAAGTACCGAAATCCGTGAACGCTTCCTGCGCTTCTTCGAGCGTCATGGCCATGCCATCGTGCCCTCGAGCCCGCTCGTGCCGGCCAACGATCCGACGCTGCTGTTTACAAACGCCGGCATGGTGCAGTTCAAGGACGTCTTCCTCGGCTTGGAGAAGCGTCCCTATGCGCGGGCCGCAAGCACGCAACGCTGCGTGCGCGCCGGCGGCAAGCACAACGACCTCGAGAATGTCGGGTATACCGCCCGCCACCACACCTTCTTCGAGATGCTCGGAAATTTCAGTTTCGGCGACTATTTCAAGCGTGAGGCTATTGCGTTCGCCTGGGAGTTCCTGACCATCGAGCTGCGGCTTCCGCCGGAGCGGCTGTGGGTGACAGTCTATGTCGACGACACCGAGGCGGCCGACATATGGCTCAAGGAAATGAAGGTGGACCCGGCACGCTTCACGCGTATCAGCGGTACTGACAATTTCTGGTCCATGGGCGACACCGGGCCGTGCGGACCATGCTCGGAGATCTTCTATGACCACGGGCCACTGGTCCCCGGCGGGCCGCCGGGAACTGCCGATGCGGACGGCGACCGCTACATAGAAATCTGGAACCTGGTCTTCATGCAGTACAACCGCGACGCGCACGGTACGCTGCATCCCCTGCCGAAGCCCTCGGTCGATACCGGCATGGGCCTCGAGCGCATAAGCGCCGTGATTCAGGGGGTCCACAGCAATTACGAGATTGACCTGTTCCGTGGACTGATCCGCGATGCGGCAGAAATCGTCGGCACGAAGGATCTCAAGGACAAGTCGCTCAATGTCATTGCCGACCATATCCGGTCGTGCGCGTTTCTGGTTACTGACGGTGTCGTGCCCTCAAATGAAGGCCGGGGATATGTCCTTCGTCGCATCATCCGCCGTGCGGTCCGCCATGGGCACCGGCTCGGGGCCGAAGGTCCATTCTTCTATCGGCTGGTCGAACCGCTTGTTCGCGAAATGGGGCAGGCCTACCCCGAGCTCGAGCGCGCACGCTTCCAGGTCGAGCGCGTCCTGCGCCTGGAAGAGGAACGTTTTGCCGAGACCCTGGCACAGGGCTTGCGCATCCTGGAGGAGGATCTCGGGAGGTTGCAGTCGAACACCATCCCCGGCGAGACCATCTTCAAGCTCTACGACACCTACGGATTCCCCGTCGACCTGACGGGGGACATCGCCCGCGAGCACGGGCTTGAGCTCGATCTGGCCGGGTTCGAGGAGCAGATGGAGGCGCAGCGCCGGCGCGCGCGCGAGGCGTCCACATTCAAGGCGGTCGGAATCATGCCGGAGGACGCCGGAGTAGCGGTGGCCGAGTTCTCCGGTTACGAGACCATGCATACCGAATCCGTGGTGACGGCGATCCGCCGCGGCGAAGAGATGGTTCAGGACCTTGGTGTCGGCGAGGAAGGCGTGGTGTTTCTGGACCGCACGCCCTTCTATGCCGAGAGCGGTGGCCAGGTCGGCGACCGCGGGGTGCTGGCCGGAGAGGGACGGTTTATCGTTGAGGATACGCAGAAGGGCTACGGCCACATCGGGCATGTCGAACGCGGGTTGCTGCGGGTGGGTGCGCGCGTGTCCTGCGAGGTGGATCATAGCCGGCGCCAGGCCACGGCGTTCAATCACTCGGCGACCCACCTGCTGCATGCCGCTCTCAGGACGGTGCTGGGACCGCATGTGGCGCAAAAGGGCTCGTTGGTCGAACCGGAACGGCTCCGATTCGATTTCAGCCACCACGAGCCGCTCACGCGCGCTCAGATCGATGAAATCGAGCGGCTGGTGAACGATGAAATACGGGCAAACGATGCCGTCGAGACGCGTGTCATGCCGATTGCCAGAGCCATGGAGTCCGGCGCCATTGCGCTATTCGGCGAGAAGTACGGGGACGAAGTGCGTGTGGTCGGCATGGGTGGATTTTCGACCGAACTCTGCGGTGGCACCCACGTGCGCCGGACCGGGGATATCGGCCTGTTCAAAATCGTCGCGGAGGGCGGGGTTGCCGCCGGCGTGCGGCGCATCGAGGCGGTTACCGGCCAGGGTGCGCTTGACTTTGTCCGGGATACCGAGCAGCGACTCGCCAGGGTGGCAGATCTCGTGCGTGGCAGCCGCGACGACGTCGATCGCAAGGTCGAGCAACTCAGCAGCCGTCTGCGCCAGGCCGAGAAGGAACTCGATGCGTATCGCGGGCGGCTTGCGGCCAGTCAGGGCGATGCCCTGGCGGACGTCGTGCGCGAGGTCAAGGGTGTCAAGGTAGTTGCAACACGCATGGATGGAGCCGATGGCAAGGCGCTGCGCGAGGCGATGGATCGTCTCAAGGATAAGTTTGGCAGTGCCGCCATCGTGCTGGCTTCGGTACAGGAGGACAAGGTCACTCTCATCGCGGGGGTCACCAGGGACCTGGTCGACCGGTTGCACGCCGGGGAGCTCGTCAACGAGGTGGCGGGCCGTGTGGGCGGCAAGGGCGGTGGCCGGCCGGATATGGCCCAGGCTGGCGGCAACAACCCTGCGGCGCTGGACGGGGCACTGGCCCAGGTCCACGACTGGATCGCGCGCAAGCTGCCGTGAAATCCGTTGCCCGTCACAGGCAGGGTGGCGCCACCGCATGTGTTTACTCTTTGGGCAAAAGAGGGTTTAATCTGCGCTTTTTTCCGGGACCCACGGCTGTTTGTGGCCACCGGCACTGCTGGGTTCAGGCATGACGCAGTCGCGATGAAAACATGGCATTGATCGTACAGAAATACGGTGGTACTTCGGTAGGAAGTCCCGAGCGCATCTCGGCTGTCGCGGAAAAGGTTGCGCGCCGGCGCGCTCTGGGGGACGACATGGTCGTCGTGGTCTCAGCGATGAGCGGAGAAACCGACCGCCTGATCAATCTTGGCAAGAGCGTCAACCCACGGGCTCCGGCGCGCGAGTTGGACGTGCTGATTTCGACCGGCGAGCAGGTAACCATTGCCCTGCTTAGCATGGCACTGGAGCGCTGCGGTTGTGCCGCACGCTCCTATACCGGCAGCCAGGTACATATCCGCACCGACAATGCCCATGGCAAAGCGCGAATCATCGATATCGACGATGCCCGCGTGCGCGAGGATCTCAGCAGGGGGCGGGTGGTGGTGATCGCGGGTTTTCAGGGGGTTGATGAGGACGGCAATATTACCACCCTGGGCCGGGGCGGGTCGGATACCACGGCCGTGGCTATGGCGGCGGCGCTCAAGGCTGACGAGTGCCAGATCTACACCGATGTCGACGGGGTTTACACGACTGATCCGCGTATTGTTCCGAGCGCGCGCAGGCTGGACCGCATCACTGCCGAGGAAATGCTGGAAATGGCGAGCCTTGGCGCCAAGGTTCTGCAGATCCGCTCCGTCGAATTCGCCGGCAAATACCGCGTGCCGCTTCGGGTACTGTCGTCGTTTGAAGAAGGGCCGGGGACGCTGATTACGTACGAGGAGAACGAGATGGAAGCGCCGCTCATTTCAGGCATCGCCTTCAGCCGGGACGAGGCCAAGGTAACGGTCCGTGGGGTTCCAGACAAACCGGGCATTGCCGCCCGCATTCTGGGCGACATCGGTAGCGGCAACATCAATGTCGATATGATCGTGCAGAACGTCGGTGCGGACGGGACGACCGATTTTACGTTTACTGTCCATCGTAGCGACTATCGCCAGGCATTAGAAATACTCAAGAAGACCGCTGGACAATTAGCGGCACGCGAGGTGACGGGGGACGACAAAATTGCCAAGATTTCGGTGGTCGGGGTCGGCATGCGCTCGCATGCGGGCATAGCAAGCACTATGTTCAAGGCCTTGGCTGACGAAAGCATCAATATACAGATGATCTCAACCTCGGAAATCAAGATCTCTGTGATTGTGGACGAAAAATACATGGAATTGGGCGTGCGTACGCTTCATGCTGCCTTTGGGCTTGACAAGCAGCCCGTTGCGGGACGCTAGGCGGAGATGATTGGCACGGAAGCTGCATGGTAGGTAAGTCGGAAATGCACGCGCGTGGTGTGCTGACGCACGGGTGATCGTCAGGATCGGGAGCGGGTTATCTGGCGGCTGGAATTATTCGAGAGAGTGTACGCTTCACGGTTATCTCGATTGCCTAACACGGAAGGTTGCCACGGCGGCATCAAGCAAGACCTAATAACAACAAGGACAGGCAGGCGGTCGATCTAGTTCAAAGGGCCGTGCAGTACGTTTGCGGGTGTGTTTTTGGACAGCTACTGATGAATTGAAGGAGCACAGCGCGATGCTGATTCTAACCAGAAGGATAGGCGAAACCCTGAATATCGGTGACGATGTTCAGGTCACGGTGCTTGGGATCAAGGGAAACCAAGTGCGTCTTGGGGTGAATGCGCCAAAGGAAATTCCAGTTCACCGCGAGGAAATCTACGAACGGATCAAGAAGGAAAAGGAGAGCGGAGTCGTCACCGCTCCGGATGCCGACAAGCAGCACACCGGTTGATTGTACCTCTGGGCGTGGCGGATTCCTTTACCCGGTTGCCGTGTCCATGTATCCTTGCGGCCGCAACCAAGGAGAGATGGCCGAGTCGGTCGAAGGCGCTCCCCTGCTAAGGGAGTATGGGGTCAAAAGCTCCATCGAGGGTTCGAATCCCTCTCTCTCCGCCAAATTTGGGGCCTAAGTAATTGCTTTAATGTGGTTGTTTTATTTTTAGCGCCACAAAGTCGGCAATCTTGTCATCAATCGGGATTGGGGTGGATTTCCATTTTTTGGGCCTGCTGTAGATGATATGCCCGCCTTGGGCGCAGTTGCCAAAAGTCATGCAACGCGTCCCGCCTCGCCCCTTCATTCCAAGGAAGTCCCTCTGGCGGGCGGCTAATCCGAGCAAGTGCTCGGGTTAGCCGTACAATAGGAGGAGGCCCGGCGCCGTGGCAGCGGTCGGCGAGTTTTCCACAACCGAGCGGCTGCAGGTTGTTTCTTGGGCCGCGGCACCATGGGGCAAGCCGGCTGCGCTGTCCGGCCCTCAAGCCACGAGGATCAAGGTCGGTACCGCAAGGCCTCAACGACTACAGCCAGCGCGTGCGACGACTGTAGGCGACTGGCGTAGTGCAAGCGATAGCCAGCGAAGCTGCGGCACCAGTCCTCCTGTAGCACGCACTGCAGGTGCCCTGCCGCGACGTGTTTCGCGGCAGCGGCCTCCGGAACATAGCTCAGGCCCGCGCCGGCAAGCGCGGCGCGCAGGATCGGAGCGATGCCGTTGAACAACCACTGTCCTTGCGCGTGGATGTTGAGCCGGCGGCCATTGCGCTCGAACTCCCAGGCCAGGATGCTGCCGCGCGACAGTCGCAGGTAGATGGATTCATGCGCCGCGAGGTCCTGGGGTGTGCGTGGAGGCGTCCGCCCGGCGAAGTACTCCGGCGTGGCAGCCACGGCCATGCGCATGTCCGGGCCGATGAGCACCGCGATCATATCCTTGTCCAGCCTTTGCCTCAGACGCACGCCGGCGTCGAAGCGTTGCGCGACGATGTCGGTAAAGCCGTATGCGACGTTGATCTCGACCTGCAGGTCCGGATAGTGCGGCAGCATCTGGCTCAACTTTGGCCACAACACGGTGTTGGCTGCGTGCTCAGCGGTAGTGATGCGGATGACGCCGGCTGGTCCTCGCTGAGACTTCCATCATGATCGCGCAACGCAAGCTCGGCCGGCATGGGCCGACGACCTCTGCGCTCGGGCTAGGCTGCATGGCCATGTCTGACTTTTGCGGCCATGCCGACCACGCCGAGAGCCTGGCCACGTTGCACGCAGCGGTGGAAGCGGGCATCGTCTCTTTTTTACACCGGCGATTTTTACGGGATGGGCCACAACAAGATGCTGCTGGGCGAAGCACTACGTAACATCGGGCGTGACCGCGCGCGGCTCAGCGTCACGTTCGGCGCGCAACGCGATCCGGCAGGCGCGCGGCTGGGATTCGATGACAGCCCGGCTCCGGTTCGTGTAGATAGCTAGTGTGTTCCTTCGCCCGGATCGTCCCGTCTTGTTTCCGGGTCGCTCGCCTGAGAAAATGCAGAGCCGGGAACAGCCGATGGGGTAGTTTCACGGTCGTCCAATGAGTACCAGATTGTAACGGATCGAGATGGTCGGGCTGGTTGGTAGAATACTGTAACATACTGCCGCATAAGGGGAATCGTGACGAGTACGGAACGAGCCTGACAACAGGTATAGGCGGAAGCATAGGCTTTTCCTCGGCAATTGCAGCGTCGTTTGTTGACACATCTGCGCGGTCTCCGGATAATGCGGCGCCCTGTGTACTTGATTTTGCGCCCGTAGCTCAGTTGGATAGAGTACCTGGCTACGAACCAGGTGGTCGGGAGTTCGAATCTCTCCGGGCGCGCCAATTTGCTTTTCGAGTTTCCGACGTCTGCCAATACCTTGAAAGGCAAGGCGAGATCGGGAGTTCTAAACCCCTCGTCCCGGACGTAGGCCAGCCGGTCGGCGAACGCGAGTTTCAGCACCGCTTTCTTGTGCTCCAGGCGCTCCGACGCCCAGAGATTCCAGGGATTTGCCAGGAAGTCGAGAGAAGTTCTAAGTGTCTCGTCGAAGCTGCGCAGCGGCCGGCCGCAGTTCGCGATTCTCTCGCCGATTTCGATCTTCCGTTCTTCGAGTTGGCGGATGCGGTTCTCGTAGGCCGTAATGACCGACGGCAGTTGCGCCTGCGCGATCCGGTCGAGGAACTGTTCGACGCCGCGCTCGACTTTCGACAGCTCGATTTCCAGGCCGTTCCTTCTGGTCTCTGCCGTTGCAAGACGGTGGTTCCAGAGGTCTTCGAACATCGCTCGCGCGGCGGAGAACAGCGCCGGCGCCGATCGCATTCTACGAAGCAAGTTCTCGAACTCGCCCTCGATGATCGAGCGGCGGATGGACTTGCCGTAGCTCGCGCAGCCCCGCTTGGGACAGAGGTAGTACGGATAGCGTGAATACTTGCCCGTGGTCCAGCAGGCCGTGAGCGGCGTGCCGCAGTGCCCGCACACCACGGCGCGCCGCAGCGGAAAGTCCGCGCTCAGGTTCTTGCGCGCCGGTGTCTTGGCCTTGCCGAACAGGCGGTCCTGGATGGCTCTGTAGGTCTGAAAGCTGATAAGGGGCTCATGGTGACCCTTGCGCAGGGTAACGCCCCAGTCCGGGGCTTCGACATAGCCGGCATACACGGGCCGCTTGAGCAGATCGGTCACCCGCTGCGCGCGCACTTCGCCGCGCCGGTCGCGCGGATACTGCGGGTGAGACGCGAGGAATCGCTGCACTTCCGCCTGGAGCTGGAAGCGGCCCGAGGCATAGCCTTCGAGCGCTTCCTGGACGATGGAGGCCAGCGGCTCGGCGCGGACTAGCAGGCGGCCATTACCTTCCACTTTCTCGTATCGGTAGCCGACCGGGACTGCGAACACGTAGTAGCCGCGTTCGAGCCGCGCCTTCATCTTCTGCAAGGTCTGGCGCCGGTTCTGCAAGCGCTCCAACTGGCCTTGCGCGGCGATGACGGTTTCGACGAACTGACCCTCGGGTGTGTCCTCGAACTTGAAGTTCAGGCATTCGACGGTGGCGCCGTATGCGGCCAACTCCTGTCGCAGCTTCAGGTGGAAGATCGTATCCCTGGCAAAGCGCTTCAGGTCATCGAAAACCACTACGTACCCATCGTGCGCCTGCGTTTCCAGAAATCGGAGCATGGCGACCATGCCGGGGCGCTTCATGAAGTCCCCGCCGCCGGACACATCGTCGTGGAAGACGGTTTCGACCTCGTAGCCGTGGGAAGCCGCATATGCCCGGCAGCGATGCTCCTGGCTATGCAGCCCGTCTCCGTCGTGTTTCTGTTTCTTGTCGGAAACCCGGCAGTAGATGATGGCCCTTCTCGTAGCCGCGTGCGTCATGATCCAGCTTCCTCAGAGTGAACGCAGGGTTGCCCGGCTATTGAGCGGGAAAGTCTTTTTCCGCAGCGGCGTCCGTTTCGGCAGTGCCGTCCCGGTGCTGCGGTTTCGCGAGAAGAACAGAATCTACCCCGAAACCCTGGTCGACGAAAGCCGACAGAATCGACCACAGTGTTTCAAGCAGTTTCGTCGCCTGCGTCTCCGAGAGGTCCAGGCTGCCCAGGTGCACGCGATACCGTTCGACATCCAGCGGCAGCACGGGACTGGAGGCGTCTCCGACGGACGCAATGGCGTTCCTCTCTGATGGCGGTAGCGCGGGCAGGGCTCACGACTCCAAGTGAAGGTCGCGAGCTTTCCCCCGAGCACCATCTGCGGCCAGTCAAAAACCGATCTCGGCGGGAACCGCATTATCGACGCAGCGGAGCAGTATCGCGGAAGGCGGACAGTTCACCCGTGGCATCGCTCGACCTATCGCCCGAGGTACGTCGCGGTGATCTCGGGCCGCTCGTGACCGAGCTCCCGGCTGATCGTCTGGCGTGCAGAGGCGTCTTGGACGCGCTGCGAGGGTATAAGTGATTGCAGGGAAGGGCCGCCGGCTGCCGGTGCCTTCCAGCCCGTCAGTGCCTCATAGCGTACCTGGGCGTAGCGATGCCGCAGTCCGTGCATGCGGCTCAGCCCTGCCGCCTTGCACTGCCCATCATATGTCTGGCGCTGCTGAATGTAGGTCTTCTGCGCGGGAATGAGCGATCCGGCCCCGGCCAGCCGATGCGCGGCATCGAGCACGGCCCGCTGGTCTGGCGACGTGATGGGTATCATTCGGGGGCGGCCGCCTTTGGTCCATGAGCCCTTGAGCACGAGGCAGTCGCCGTGGTCGGCATAACGAGGCTGGAACTTGATGGATTCTTCGCGCCGTAGCCCGAATGCCTGCTGTAGCGCCAGACTCATGCGCACGTGCGGATCGCCGATATGATCCTGTCCGTCGCCCAACTCTTTAGCCTTGTTCTCCTGGGCCACGAAGCGCCGATCCGGGACACCGAGCGGCGCGTTGTCGGCGGGAATCGTGCCTGCCTTGCCTACCTTCGCCGCCCACCAGCGCAGATGCGCCAAGCGGTTCTTGAGCGTGCCGGCCGACAACCCTTCGGTCTGCCAGCGCTTCAGCAGCACTTCGACGTGCTTGCCTTTCAGCGACGTGGCGCGCATCTGCCTGAACCCGGCTTCGCGCAATTGGCGACTGGCCAGGGTCAGCACGCCCTGCCGATCCGCCTGCGTCGCATGGCTCCCATCGCGGTTACGCTGGCAGAGCTGACGCAGGCTGTACGTGAGATCGTCCATCGAAGGCTCCTGTGGTCTGTTTCTCTGAGTCAATCCGGTCAGTGTTATTGCCAACTCGCCGAAAGCGAGATCCCCGAAGGGCAAGGGCCAGGTGCAGAGAGTCACCTGTTACCTCGAATGAGGCGCCTGCCGTACTCCCTGTAGGGAGATTGGGCAGGAGGACTGCGATGGACAATCGAGCGGATAGCGGTGATGAATACCTCCTGTGGGATGGTGGGAAAACAGAGGCGTTCGCGACCTAGGGCTACTGCCGGTAAAGCGCGACGCGCTGAAGATGGATCAAATACCTACGCAGACAGGCGCTGCCAGAGAGAACCAGGGTTCCACCCCGAGGGGATCGAGGCGGCGCGCATGACGGAACCGAGGCGCGCCAGGCGGTTCCTCCCTATCGGGATGAGCGCTTGCAGGAACCTGCGCTCCTGGGCGGCCGGATGGGTACGGCGTCGGCGAAGGGGTACTCCGCACGACCTGACGCTGATGCCCTGCGCCAGCGATCCGGTGTTCAGGCCCACCGGCAGGCTTACTGCGATGACAGCGTGACAGGGCATCGTCACGGCTGCATCACTCAATAGGGAACTGCGCTCACCCGCATTGTTGCGGCAGGGGCGCGGGCCGTCACTGCGGCGGCAGTGACGGCCCGTGCCCCGTCAGTCCACCGCGGCAGGTGGGCAGCTGATATGTGGGGACCCACTGGCGCAATTCTCAGGCACCCGAAGTCTGCCCCGAGCTGGCGCCGTGACCTGCGAGTAGGCAGCACCGCGGCAGCGACATTTCAAATTAGCGAGCGGCTAACGAGGTGGCCGCAGATGTCGACTATTTCCCCGTTGGGAGTAAAGTCTTTGCTTGCGCCGAGCTGATCTCCTGCCACTGCACGAGGCCGCCGACATCGACCCAGATGTATCGCGACGCCTGCCCCAGCCCTCCGACCGCAACCCCGGGGGGCCCAGAGCGCTCACCGCGGGGATGCCTTTGCAGGTCGGATAAAACTGCCCTCGACGATCTGAATGACGACGGGCCATGTCCGATGCCGATGGCTTCTCTACGCCGGACGCGGCCGTATGGAGTTTCGTCCGGAGTCCAAAACAGCCTATCGCGCAACTCCACCGCTTCCTAGGGCGTCTTCTCCAGCAGTTCCTTGAGCTTTGACAGCTCGGTGTCGACCAACTGGATTTGCTCGTCGAAGAAGGTGTCCGTAAAACCAGGCGGTTGAAAGAAGGTGATCATGAACTCGGCTCCGCTTGCGCGTTCCGGCCCATGGCGGCCACCCTTCCGATGTGATGGCGGTCAGTATTCCGGGACCATGGCGGCCACCCTTCCGATGTGATGGCGGCCACTTTCGCTGCCTGCCGGAACGCTGACCGCCATGCCCGGAATTTCCCCGTAGTTCACCCCTCGGCACCCTCGACGCAAGATCCACGAACCGCCACGCTTCGCCTCTTTGGATCCCATCCGGAAGAGGAGAACGAAGCGGTGGCACAGAAGAGGCTTGCAATGTCGAAATCCAAGACGATCTTACGATTGTATTTCCTGGGCGGTGTGACGCGCTCGCGCCAGATCGCCCGCGCTGTGGGCTGCGGGCGCACGGCCGTGCAGGAGTGCCTGAGGCGCGCGAAGGCCTGCGGACTCACCGACTGGACCCTGATCGAACCGCTCGATGAGGAGGCGCTGGAGGCACGGCTT
>JAPTTX010000099.1:0-2504 GCA_028068195.1 Gammaproteobacteria bacterium | reverse complement strand
CGCCGATGGATCGCGTACGATCTGCAGGAATTCCTTCCGGATCAGACCGCTCAGCCGCATGCGGTTCATGACGCCCTCCGCGTGCTCTGCTCATGGCCGGCTACCAGCGCGATAAAAGCATCTTCCATGGTCGGTTCCGGGCCGCCGGATACACGCGCCAGCGCGCGGACTTCCGAAGGCGTGCCGGCGGCGAGCACCTCGCCCTGCGACATAAGTACCAGGCGGTCACAGTACTCGGCTTCCTCCATGAAATGGGTGGTGACCATTATCGTGACGCCCTCATGCGCCAAGGTGTTGATGCGCGCCCAGAACTCGCGACGCACGAGCGGATCGACACCGGAGGTCGGTTCATCCAAAAACAGGATCTGCGGCTCATGCAGCAGCGCGCATGCCAGCGCCAGCCGCTGCTTGTGCCCAACCGACAGGGTACCGGCGTTCGACGCACGGTAGGGACCAAGGCCGAACTCCTCCTCCGCCCAGCGCAGGCGCGCTGCGAGCTGCGCGCCGCGCAGCCCATAGGCACCCGCGAAAAACCGCAGATTCTGTGCCACGCTCAGGTCACCGTACAACGCAAAACGCTGCGATACATAACCGATGCGCTGGCGCGCCGCCCGCCCGGCGTGGCTCATGTTTGCCCCGGCAACGCTTAGTTCTCCAGAAGTGGGCGGAAGCAGCCCGCACAGCATGCGGAAGGCCGTGGTCTTGCCGGCGCCGTTGGCACCAAGCAGCCCGAACACCTCGGAACTCGATACATCAAAGCTGATCCCCTTGACCGCCTCGAAGCTTCCGAACGAACGCCGCAGATTGCGCGCAGTGATGAGCACCCCGGACGACAGCCGTACCCCTGTGGAGGCGGATCCGGACCGCACCGTGTCCTGTCTCCAGTGTGTCCGCCTCGACAGCAGCAGGGCAACGAAGGCGTCTTCGACGCGCGGCTGCGCCGCTTCCCAGACCTCACCCTGTTGCGATCCCGGGCTTGAGCCGTCAGCAAGAAGCACACGGATTTCTCCGCCGTGCAGCTGCGCATCGATTACACCGGGGCGATGCGCGAGTTCCTGCTGCAAGCGCCGCGGTTCGCCTTTCGGGTCACGCACCAGAAAGGTACGTCCGGCAAGCGGTGTCCGGAAAGACACGGGATCCCCCCGGCCGAGAAGACGCCCCTCATCGAGCACGATCAGGTCGTGACAGCGCTCGGCCTCGTCCAGATAGGCCGTGCTCATCAACACGGTGGTGCCTTCACGCGCGAGATGGTCGATGATAGCCCACAGCTCCCGACGCGAAATCGGATCGACTCCGACCGTCGGCTCGTCGAGCAGCAGCAGCCGGGGCGTGCGCAGCAGCGCACAGGCCAGCCCCAGTTTCTGCTTCATGCCGCCGGAAAGCGCGCTGGCACGGCGGGACCAGAACGGTCCGAGCGCGGTCAATGCCAGCAGATCATCGAAACGGGCCCGGCGCACGGCGGGCGCGAGCCCCTGGAGGTCGGCGTACAGATCCAGGTTCTGGCGCACGGTCAGCTCTTCATACAGGCCGAAACGCTGCGGCATGTACCCGATGGTCTCTGCGACAACACCGGGTTCGAGCATGGTATCGTGCCCGAATACGGCAACCTTTCCGGCATCGGGCCGCAGCAGTCCGGCCGCAAGCCGCATCAGCGTGGTTTTTCCGGCGCCATCCGGACCAAGCAGGGCGGTAATAACACCAGTCCCGATCGCGACGCTGAGGCCACCCAGCGCCTCGACGATTCTGCCGCCGCCCGCGGGAAAGCGCTTCTCCACCCCGTCGAACGTCAAGGCGGAAACAGCCACGATATCAGCTTCCGCAGGGATGGTGGGCGAGGCCACGACTCAGGCGGGCCGGAAGCGGGACTGTGACCGTCACCGGCATGCCGAGACGCAGTCGGCCATCCGGATTGCAGACATATATCCGTACCCGGTATACGAGCTCGGTACGCAGCTGTTCTGTCTGCACCGTCTTCGGCGTGAATTCGGCCACGGGCGACACGAATCCCAACCATCCGTCGAAATGCTGCCCAGGAAAGCTGTCGCTCGAAATCACCATCCGCATGCCTTGGCGCAGCCGCCCGAGGTCCGGTTCCGGGACATAGGCCCGCACCCAGACCGGATTGTCGAGCGCCAGACTCAGTACCGGAGTCTGCGGGCCCGCCATGTCGCCGGGCTCAAGGATGCGGTTGTCGATCACGCCGTCATCCACAGCATACAGGTGTGTGTCGGCCAGTTCCTTGCGGGCGAGCGCAAGCGCCGCCTTGTCGGCTGCAACCCCGGCACGTGCCGCGGCGATGTCCTGCCGGCGCGGCCCCTTGATAACCAGCCGCAGCGCCTGCTGTGCGGCCTGATGGCGGGAGAACGCAACTTCCATAGCCTGTCGGGCGTCATCACTTGCCTGTTGCGGCAGATAGTGCTCCTTGGCAAGCACAGCGTCGCGCCGGTAGGTCTTCTGCGCATTGCGCCAGGTGGCCTGCGCCGCGGCGGCGTTTGCGCGCGCCA
>JAPTTX010000031.1:0-2516 GCA_028068195.1 Gammaproteobacteria bacterium | reverse complement strand
GCTGGCACCGCCACCGATCCAGTGCGCTTCAAGCGCCCCGAGTGCTCCGCCGATGATGAGCGTCGGCGCAAGAACGCCCCCCGAGGTCCCCGAGCCGAGCGCGATGGTCCAGACCAGGGTTTTGCCGGCCAAAAGGTTGACGAGCGGCGGGCCGGCCAGCGTTCCGCCGAGAAGCGCGGCGATGCTGTCGTAGCCGACGCCGAGCACATGCGGGTCGAAAAGTCCGCCGGCGCCGACGGCAAGGCCCGCGATGGCGGGCCACCACATCCAGTGGACCGGCAGATGCCGGAACAGATCCTCCACGCCAAACACCAGCACGGTGAGCAGAGACGCGGCAAGGCCGGCGCCAGCGCCGACCGCCAGCGCCGCGAGCATGTCCTGCGGGACAGGGGCCAGATGGGGCGGCATCGGAAACATCGGTCCGCTTCCAAGCAAATACGGACGCAGGACTGCGGCAACCGCAGCGGCTGCAGCCACCGGAATGAAGCTGCGCGGCTTCCACTCGAACAGGAACAGCTCGACGGCCATGAGCACCGCGGCGACCGGTGTGGCGAAAATCGCGGTCATTCCGGCGGCAGCTCCGGCGACCAGCAGTGTCCGGCGCTCCGAGGAGGAGAGCCGGAAAAGCTGCGCGAACAGGGATCCGAAGGCGCCGCCGGTCATGATGATGGGGCCTTCGGCTCCGAACGGCCCGCCGGTTCCGATTGCTATCGCCGAGGCGAGCGGCTTGAGCAGGGCAACACGGGGCTGCATCCGGCTGTTGCCTGTAAGTATCGCCTCCAGCGCCTCGGGGATGCCGTGGCCGCGGATTTTTTCCGACCCGTACCGTGCCATCAGCCCGACAACGAGGCCGCCGGCTGCCGGTACCAGTACGGTCAAGGGGCCGAGCAGATGCGTGGAGGGTGGTGTCAGGGACAGCGAAAGGCGCCCGAAGAAAACGAGATTGGTGATTGCGCCGATGAGGCTGACGAGGGCGAGGGCGATGCCGGCGCCGGTTGCGCCGATTATGACTGCAAGCAGCACGAGCAGCAGCATGCGCATGTCGCGCGTAAAGTCGGACAGCCCGTTATCTGGCGGCAGGGCGTGTGGGGAGGCGGTCGACATGTCGGAAGGGGGCGGAATCGGGTGCGGGTAAACCTTGCCGCAGTGTGGCCGGCGGGATGCCTGTCACGTAATCATATCGTAGAACGATATAATCGGACAAGGCGCATCGATGAAGTGTTCATGGGGTGTGGAGCCAGGAATCCGGGCGTGCCTATCTGGCAAACAGGTTCCGCGGGTCGGCGAAGGCCTTGAACTCCAGGGCATTGCCGCTTGGATCGAGCAGAAACATCGTGGCCTGCTCGCCGGTCTGGCCACGGAAGCGGATGCAGGGCTCGATCACGAATCTGCACCCGGCGGCGCGCAGGCGCGCAGCGAGTTCCTGCCATGCGGGCATGGACAGAACCACACCGAAGTGCGGTACGGGCACGTCCTCGCCGTCGACGGCGTTGCGGATCACGGCCGGCATGCGGCGGGGATCAAGATGGGCGACGATCTGGTGTCCGCAGAGGTTGAAGTCTACCCAGGCGGCGTCGCTGCGGCCCTCCGGACAGCCGAGAAGACCGCCGTAGAAGGCGCGGGCGGCATCGAGGTCGTGCACGGCGAAGGCATAGTGGAAGGGGTTGTCCATGCCTGTCCCGGCGCTAGCGCCGGCGATCGAAACGCAGCGAGGTGGAATTGATGCAGTAGCGCATCCCCGTCGGTGCCGGGCCGTCTTCGAACAGGTGGCCAAGGTGCGCCTGGCAGCGGCTGCAGTGGACCTCGGTCCGCCGCATGCCGTGGCTGCGGTCTTCCCCGGTCGCAACATTCTGGGCGTCAGCCGGTTGCCAGAAGCTCGGCCAGCCGGTGCCGGAGTCAAACTTGGCGTGCGAATCGAACAGCTCCGCGCCGCAGCACACGCAGCAGTAGAGGCCATCGTCCTTGCAGTCATGATACTGGCCGGTGAAAGCCCGCTCCGTGCCGTGTTCGCGGGTGATCCGGAACTGCTCGGAAGTAAGCTGTGCACGCCAGTCGGCATCGGTCCTGCGGTATTTCGTGTCCATGAGGGTCTCCGCGGAATGGGGCGCAATGACGGACTGGGTCCGTCAGATTTCCCCCCACATCCGTACCAGGTTGACGTAAGCGGTGTTGACCCGGGTGGTTTCGGGTGCATCCGGGGCGGCTGCAAGCAATGCCTCGCGCGCCTGATTCAGTTCGTAAAGCAGTTCACGCTTTGCCGGGTCGCGTACCAGGCTCTGGGCCCAGGTCACCGCCACCAGGCGTTCGCCACGCGTGACCGGCGTGACCCGGTGCAGGCTCGAGGCCGGATACATGACAGCATCGCCGGCCGGCAGCTTGACGCTCTGGCTGCCGAAGGCGGTGCGGATCTCGAGCTCCCCGCCGTCGTACTGCTGCGGGTCATTCAGGAACAGGGTGATGGCGATGTCAGAGCGGTAGAGCGCGCCGTCGCCACCCATCACCGGATCATCCACATG
>JAPTTX010000053.1:0-51465 GCA_028068195.1 Gammaproteobacteria bacterium | reverse complement strand
GATTGCCTGGCGGCCATAGCGAGCGGGTACCACCCGATCCCATTCCGAACTCGGAAGTGAAAACGCTCAGCGCCGATGATAGTACGGGTTTACTCGTGCGAAAGTAGGACACTGCCAGGCTTTTTATTCAGCCCCTGACGCCGGTGCGTCAGGGGCTTTTTCATGCGCGCTGCCTGGTCAGCGACATCGATTATTGCCGCTGGCTCGTAACCGCCGGGGGTATCAAACCAGCCTCCCGTCGCCACGTTTCCGGACGCGCTTGAAACGGAGCCAGAAAAAGCTAGGGTTAAATCTGGGATTAAAAAAAATGGCAGCGCCTGGTAAAGGCTCGTTCTGCGGGCCTGCTCATGGCGTACCGGTGCTGAAGCCGTCCACACCAGGGGCTACACGTGCTGGGGTTTTTCATGAACACCGCCGACCGGCTGTGGCGTGCGGGGTTCAGGTGCGGTCCGGCGTGGACCACGAGAGGTCCGGCATTGGCGAATTTGAACAAGCTGCTGTCATTCGGGCGGCGCGACACGGGGGTCGCGGCCCCACCCTTGCAAGCAGCGCTGTCCCCGGCAGGCTCGGATATTCAAGCCAGCAATAATGGCGCAGCTGCGTGCCCCGGCGGGTTGGAACAGCCGGGCGGACGCCGAGTCCGGCTTCTGAGCTATAACATCCAGACCGGCATTGCAACCTGCGGTTACCACCATTACGTGACCCATAGCTGGAAACACGTGTTTCCGCACCCCGAACGGGTGCGCAACCTGAATGCCATCGGCCGGATGATCCGTGGGTACGACATCGTCGGTCTTCAGGAAGTCGACGGCGGCAGCCTGCGCAGCGGATTCGTCAACCAGACCGAATATCTGGCAGGAATGGCCGGATTCGCTTGCTGGCATGGGCAAACCAACCGTGATTTCGGCGCACTGGCACAGCACAGCATCGGACTGCTGAGCCGGATGCGTCCGAGCGAAATCGTCGAACACAGGTTACCGGGCATTATACCTGGACGCGGTGCGCTGGGGGCGTGGTTCGGGCACGGGGACCATGCCCTGGTGGTTCTGATTCTCCATCTGTCGCTCGGGCGCCGCGCACGCCTGCGTCAGCTCGGCTACGTTAGCGAGATCATCAGTGGCGCACCGCATGTCGTGCTGATGGGGGATCTCAATTGCGGTTCGGGCAGCCAGGAAATGCGCTGGCTGCTGCGCAATACCTGCCTGCGTGATCCGCTGCCGGATCTGTATACGTTCCCGAGCTGGCGGCCGCTGCACAACATCGACCACATTCTGGTGTCGCCCTCGCTCAGGGTCAACCGGGTGGAGGCGCTGGACTATCCGCTTTCCGACCATTTGCCGGTGGCGATGGAGATCGAATTGCCGGAAGCCGTGCACCTCCAGCCGGGGGCCGAAGTGGCGGCCTATGGGTTTCCGGCATCCATGGTTTCGACCGCCGTTTGAGCCCCCTCGCCGTTTTGGCGAACTGAAATTCCCGATATTCCGGATAATCCTTTCCTGTCGTCGCTGCCCATTGGCGTTCGGTCCTGAGGCCCCTGCTTTTTTTTTGCTTCAGCCGAGGTGGTATAGTCGGTCCGACCATCTGCGCGCGAGAGGAACTGCCGTGATAAACCGCTATTACAGTCTGCGCCGTCTCAGTCCTTTCCAGGGTATGCTGCAGGTGGTCGATGTCGACAGTGCCATGGCCTATTCGTCCGATGGCCGGCGCTGGCAGGTGCGCTGCCGCAACCATCTCGGACATTTCCGCACGATCGGTGTATGGTCCGAGACAACGCGCGAGATCATCAGTCGCTGTCGCGACGCCGCGGAGCTTGACGCTGCGCTGCACGCGCGGCCGTCTCTGCCGTTTCCGCAAGACGATCCCTACGAGCTGTGGCTGCTGGATAAAAAAAGTGCGCAGCCCCTGGCGCTGCTCAGCAGCCGCCAGCGCTTTGCCGGTCTGGGAATTCCCCACGATCTCGCCTGGCGCGCATTTCCGGTCTCTGACAACCGGTTCGTCGCACCCAGCCTGGCGGCTGTCGATGCCGCGCGTCCCGAAGGATCGCGTCCTCTTCCGCACGGAAACGCGCTGGAGCGTCTGATTAACGGGGCCGCACGTCCGCTAGCGGCGGTGCAATGGTTTCAGCGGCATACAGACGGCAGCGGGACCGGACTTCAGGGCGCACGTCTGCCGGATGGCCTCGACGGCCGCCGTCTCGCTGCAGCGGATTTTCCGGAATTGCTGGCGACAGAGAAGTGGGATGATCCGGCAGAACGGTGCCTGGTACAGGAATATCACGATTGGCATGCCGCGAGCCTGCTTGGCCTGCAGCGCCTCTCGCCCTCGACACGCCGGCGTCTGGAATCAGCCGCATGCCGTCAGCCCGAGACGCTCTCGGCGGCCTATCCGCTGATTCCGGTAGTGCTCAACATGGAGGCAATGAGGGTGGCCTTGGTGGTGGCGCGCCTGTTGCAGGCTGTTCCCAACTGAGTCCGGTGTCCGACAGACTCAGCCGCTGCTGGCCAGCCGCCGCACCATGGAATACACGTTGCCGGCAGCCATGCGCGGGATCAGTCCGGTCGGGTTAGCGCCAGATGCAGCAGCGCGCTGTAGGCGTCGACGTCGGCGTCCTTGAAGACCAAGGACGCCCCATTGTGACCGACGGCGCTGACCTCGGCGCGGAACAGGTGGGTCTTGGTCTTGCCGTCGGTGCGCATTTTGAGCGCGAGCTCCACCGGGGCATATTTCGGCAACCTGCTCAAGGTACCGTCCCTGGCTAGCACAAACACGCCGTTCATGCTGAGGTCTCTGATTTCGTGGCTGCGGAAGCCGCGCTCGTCGTATTTGAGCAATGCGTCGAGCAGCGATGCGGATTTTTCGTCCCGAAGGTTCATGGCAGTGTTCTCCCTGATCTGCGCCGAACATCCGAACTATACCGGCCCCGCAAAGCTGCACAATGGCAATTATCGGCTGCCGCAGCCGTTCCATCCGGCAGGCTGTGCCAATGGCCCGGCCGTCGGCGTATCCGCCCCGCCGGTCGCAAACCGCAGAATGCCCGGCCGGTCCCTATTCAGCCGGGTCTGCGCAGCGATCCCGTCTCTGAACGCAAGATTGAGGGCGTCGGTCCCGCACTGCTCCGGCCCCTGGCTGGCGCAGGGCCCGGAGCCCGCAATCCTGTCTTGCGGTGCCGGCAATCAGGACAGGCGCCATTGGAGGCCGAGTTCGTGCACGATGGTGGTCGCGATTTCTTCCACCGACATGGTCGTGGTCGCGGCCACAGGAATGCCGTTGTGGCGGAACAGCGTTTCCGCCTGCCGTACCTCGTACTGGCATTGCTGCAGAGATGAATACTGGCTGTCTGGGCGGCGCTCAGCGCGGATTGCGCGCAGCCGCCCAGGATCTATGGTGAGACCGTAGAGTTTACGGCTGTGGGCGACCAGCTCTGCCGGCAGCTGCGTGCCGCCCAGGTCATCGGGTGTCAGCGGGTAGTTGGCGGCGCGGATGCCGAAGGTCAGGGCTAGGTATAGGCACGTCGGTGTCTTGCCGGAGCGCGATACACCAACCACGATTACATCGGCCTGTTCGTACATTCGGGACGTTAGCCCGTCGTCGGTGGCCAACGCGAAATTCACCGCTTCCATCCGCAGATTGTAGGTCGAGTTGTCGGTCAGACCGTGAGTCCTTCCGACTGAATGGGAAGACTGCTGTCCCAGTTCTTCCTCCAGTCGGCCGATGAAGGTGTCGACGAAATCGAAGAACATCGCGCCGCTTTCGGTCACGATGCGTCGCATGTCGGTGTCGATCAAAGTGCTGAACACGATCGGTCGCGACCCGCTTCGCTCGCCGGCGCTGCGGATCTCGTCAGCCACTGCGCGCGCCTTGTCCGGCGTATCGATGAACCGGCGCGTGTTGCGGGTGAAGACGACCTGATCAAACTGGGTCAGCAAACTGTTGCCCAGCCCCTCCGCGGTAATGGCGGTCCGGTCCGACACGAAATAAACCAGGCGCTCTTGCATGCCGCCATTGTGCCAGAAGCGGCAGCGATTGGGGATCGTGTACAATAGGCAAGGTCAATGCGCCAGCCAGCAGGGGGGTCCAGAATGTCCGACTACATACTGTGGTTTGAATCGATCGGTATGCGCGATGTTCCCCGGGTAGGCGGGAAGAACGCTTCCCTGGGGGAGATGTTCGGTCATCTGTCGAAAGCCGGAGTCCGGGTTCCGCCCGGGTTTGCCACCACCGCAGATGCCTATCGCGATTTTCTCGCCCAGGGCAATCTCGCCGACCGTATCAGCGATCAGTTGGACCGGCTCGATGTGGGCGATATCAAGGCGCTTGCAGCTGCCGGACGGCAGATCCGGGACTGGATCATGGCGGCGGAGCTGCCAGCCCGTCTGCGCAACGAGATCGGCGAATCATACGCGACCCTGCAGGCGGGCAGCAACGACTCGGCGGTTGCCGTGCGGTCTTCCGCGACCGCCGAAGATCTGCCGGAAGCGTCATTTGCAGGACAGCAGGAGACTTTTCTGAACGTGCACGGCGTCGACGGGGTGCTGCGCGCCGTCAAGGGGGTATTCGCTTCGCTGTTTACCGACCGCGCCATTGCCTATCGTGCGCACCACGGCTTTGCCCACAGCCAGGTTGCCCTGTCGGCAGGTATTCAGCGCATGGTGCGCAGCGACGTCGGGGCAAGCGGGGTGATGTTCACGCTCGATACCGAGTCAGGGTTCCGTGATGTCGTGTTCATCACCGCCGCTTACGGACTCGGCGAGACGGTCGTACAGGGGGCGGTCAATCCAGACGAGTTTTACGTGCACAAGCCGATGCTCAGGCAGGGGCATTCCGCAATCCTGCGCCGTGGCCTCGGAAGCAAAATGGTCAAGATGGTCTACGGCGATGGCGCCGGGGAGCGCACGCGTCTCGTAGATGTTCCGTCCGAGGAGCGGTCACGCTTCACGCTCACCGACGAGGAGACGGTGAGCCTCGCGCGCCAGGCGCTGCTCATCGAAGATCATTATGGACGTCCCATGGACATAGAGTGGGCCAAGGACGGAACCGACGGAACGTTGTACGTCGTGCAGGCACGTCCCGAAACCGTCAAGAGCCGGGGGTCGGGCCAGATGCTGCAGCGCTATGGCCTGAAGGGAAAGGCCGTACGAAAGGTCATTGCCACCGGCCGTAGCATCGGTCAGCGCATTGGTGCTGGACCAGCGCGTGTTGTGCTGAAGCCGCAGGACATGGACCGCGTGAACACCGGCGACGTGCTGGTTACCGACATGACCGACCCGGACTGGGAACCGGTAATGAAGCGCGCATCGGCGATCATTACCAATCGCGGCGGCCGCACCTGCCATGCAGCAATCATTGCGCGCGAGCTAGGCATTCCTGCGGTGGTCGGCTGCGGCAATGCAACGGATATCATTGCTGACGGCCAGCCGGTGACGGTTTCCTGTGCGGAAGGAGAAGAGGGGAAAATCTACGACGGCGTACTGGAGTTCGAAGTTCTCGAGACGAGTCTCGAGAAGATGCCGCGGCTGCCGTTCAAGATCATGATGAACGTCGGTAATCCCGAGCGCGCCTTCGATTTCCAGTGGCTGCCAAATGCCGGCATCGGTCTGGCGCGCCTTGAGTTCATCATTTCCCGCGCCATCGGCATCCATCCGAAGGCGCTGCTCAATTTCTCACAGCTACCCGCAGACTTGCGCACGCTCATCAGCGGGCGCAGCGCCGGCTACGCCGACCCGGTAACCTTCTACCGCGAGAAGCTAACAGAGGGCATCGCCACTCTGGCAGCGGCGTTCTGGCCCAAGCCCGTCATCGTGAGGCTGTCGGATTTCAAATCGAACGAGTACGCAAACCTCATCGGCGGAGACCGTTACGAACCGAAAGAGGAGAACCCGATGCTCGGATTTCGCGGGGCCTCGCGGTATGTGGCATCCGAATTCCGCGACTGCTTCGAACTGGAGTGCGAGGCGCTGCGCAAGGTGCGCGACGGGATGGGGTTGACAAACGTCGAGGTCATGGTGCCGTTCGTGCGCACTGTTGGCGAAGCGCGGCAGGTGCTGAGCCTGCTTGCGGACAAGGGTCTGCGCCGCGGCGATAACGGACTGCGGGTGATTATGATGTGTGAAATCCCCTCGAACGCGCTGCTAGCAGAGCAGTTCCTGGAGCATTTCGACGGCTTCTCCATCGGATCGAATGACCTCACGCAGCTCACGCTGGGGCTGGACCGCGATTCCGGGCTGGTTGCGCAGCTGTTCGATGAACGCGATCCGGCCGTCAAAGTGCTGCTTCACCGGGCCATCGAGGCCTGCCGCAAGGCCGGCAAGTATGTCGGGATCTGCGGCCAGGGTCCTTCAGACCACCCGGATCTGGCCAAGTGGCTGATGGACGAGGGCATCGACAGCGTCTCCCTGAATCCCGATTCGGTGGTCGAGACTTGGCTCTACCTCGCCGGCAGGGAATCAGGATAGTGCCCCACTGGCGGGACCGGCCGATCAGCCGTCAGAGGCCGGCTGGGATCCGCGCGCGGCAGACAGCGGTGTCCGGGCAACGCCGTCGGGACGCCGGACGCGACGGCAACTGGCAGGTATATATCATCGAGTGCCGGGACGGTTCGCTTTATACCGGCGTGACAAAAGATGTTGTTCGGCGCCTGGCACAGCATGATGCCGGTCGTGCGGCGCGTTATACCCGCGGTCGTGGTCCCGTCATCCTGCGCCATTGTGAACGCTGCGATACGCGCACTGATGCGCTCCGGCGCGAATGGGCAATCAAGCGGCTCACGCGTTCTGGAAAGCTGGCGTTGATCAGGGCGGCGGCACGCCGCGGGGCCCGCGGCGTGCCGGGAGCGGCCGGCAGCCGTGTGGCATCGGGAGTTTCCGTTGTCCATCGCCGAAGCTCAATTCGCGACCCGTTGCCATGAAGCGGTGGTGATGCGCCCGGTCCGGAGAAGCCTGCCAGTCGCGGGGATGCGGTGTCCGGCTCTGGGACCGGATTGGTGGCAGTCCGTGTTCAGGGACGGAAGCGACGGAACACCAAGCAGGCGTTGGTCCCACCGAAGCCGAAGCTGTTGGACAGCACTGTATCGAGCGTGGCGTGGTCGACGCGCTGACGGACTATCGGAATTCCCTCGGCCGCCGGGTCCAGGTTGGATATGTTGGCCGACGCAGCGATGAAGCCGGACTCCATCATCAGCAGACAGTAGATCGCCTCGTTCACCCCGGCGCCGCCAAGCGCGTGCCCGGTGATGGACTTGGTCGAGCTGATTGGGGGGCAGTGATCACCGAACACCTCCCGGATAGCCTCGAGTTCGCGCACATCACCGATGGGCGTGCTCGTCCCATGAGAGTTGATATAGTCAACCGTGGATTCCATGCCGGCCAGTGCCTGGCGCATGCACCGCACTGCACCCTCTCCGGAAGGCTGCACCATGTCGAAACCGTCCGAAGTCGCGCCATAGCCGGCAAGTTCGGCGTATATCCGGGCTCCGCGGGCCCGGGCATGTTCCAGCTCCTCAAGTACGATCGTGCCGCCACCTCCGGAGATGACAAAGCCGTCACGGTCGACGTCGTACGGACGCGAAGCCGTGGTCGGCTTGTCGTTGTATTTGGACGACAGCGCTCCCATCGCGTCGAACAGCAGCGTCATGGTCCAGTGCACCTCATCGCCGCCGCCCGCGAATACGACATCCTGCTTTCCTAGCTGGATCAGCTCGGCAGCATTGCCAATGCAGTGGGCACTGGTGGCGCAGGCCGAGCTGATGGAGTAGCTGACGCCCTTGATGGCGAAGGCAGTGGCAAGGCAGGCGGCATTGGTGTTGGACATGGTCCGGGTGACCATGTATGGCCCGACCTTGCGCAGTCCCTTCTGGCGCAACAGGTCGACGGCGCGCGTGATGTTTTCCGTGGACGAGCCGCCGGATCCCGCAATAAGGCCGGTGCGCGGGTTTGAGATCTGGGCCGCGGTCAATCCGGAGTCCGCAATCGCTTCGCGCATGGCCAGGTAGTTGTAGGCCGCACCGTTGCCCATGAAGCGATAGATCTTGCGGTCGATCAGCTCCTCCGGATTCAGCCGGATCGGGCCATGCACCGCCGTGCGGAATCCGAGGTCGACGTATTCCTGGTGAAACTCGATTCCCGAGCGGCCCTGACGCAGGGACTCGCGCACTTCCTCCTTGCTGTTGCCGATGCTCGAGACGATGCCGAGCCCGGTTACGACCACGCGTCTCACGGCTGATCCCCCTAAAAATTATCCGTTGAAACGAACAGCCCTACACGCAGGTCAGTGGCCGCGTAGATCGGTCTCCCATCGACCTCCATGACCGCATCGGCGATCCCCATGTAGAGCTTGCGCATGATCAGGCGGCGAATATCCACACGGTAGCTTACCAGATGGTTTTTCGGTGTGATCTGGCCCGTGAACTTCACCTCGCCTGCACCGAGAGCCCGTCCGTGTCCGGGTCCGCCCAGCCAGCCCAGGAAAAAGCCGAGCAGTTGCCACATCGCGTCCAGGCCAAGGCAACCCGGCATCACCGGATCGCCCTCAAAATGGCAGCCGAAAAACCACAGGTCCGGCTTGATGTCGAGTTCAGCAACGATCTGACCTTTGTTGTGGGCGCCGCCGTTCTCCGTGATGCTGATGATGCGATCGAACATGAGCATGGGCGGAAGGGGCAACTGGGCGTTCCCCGGACCGAACATCTCGCCGCGACCGCAACTCAGGAGCTCTTCGTAAGTGAAGCTACTTTTTCGTTGCATTTGCTGGTTTGCTTGTGGCTGATTTTGCTGTTTTTGTAGCACAGGGCGCCGCTCAAGGTCCGTTGCCGGGTGGAGTACGCCCGAAACTATACCACAGGCCCGGCTCCGGCAGTTCGTCGGGGTAAAATGGTTCCAGGGTGGAGCCGGGCGGTTGCTGGTCTGTAGACGTAATTGCAGTTCAGGTCGGCGTGCCTCCGAGATAATGGACACTGAACAGTCCGCGCCTGTCGGACCAGGCGTGGAGCGGGCGGAATCCCGCCTGAGAGGCGAGGTTCCGGAATTCATCCAGCCCGTACTTGTACGAGTTCTCGGTATGTATGGTTTCGCCCTGGGCGAACAGAATTTGCTGTCCGCCGACCGGTACTGCTTGCCGGCGGCGGCTGGCGAGGTGCATTTCAATGCGGCCTTCCGCCTCATTATAGAACGCCCTGTGCTCAAAGCGGTCCAGGATGAAGCCGCCATCGAGTTCCCGGTTGATGCGTGCTAGCAGGTTCAGGTTGAATTGCGCGGTGATGCCGCGCGCGTCGTTGTAGGCGGCGTTCAGCACCCGGGCCTCTTTCTTGAGGTCGACTCCGATCAGCAGTGCGCCGTCAGGTCTCAGTACGCGCGCCACGTTGCGCAGGAATGCGACGGCCTCCGAAGGTTCGAAGTTGCCGATGCTCGAGCCGGGAAAGAATGCGATTTTGCGGGGGCCATCGGACCTGAACGGCAGCTCAAACCGCCGGCTGTAGTCGACGCAGGTGGCATGTACGTGCAGCCAGGGATACTCCGCTGCCAGCAAGTGCGCGGCACGCAGGAGATGATCGCGCGATATGTCCATAGGCAGATAGGCGGCCGGCTGCAGGGCTTCAAGCAGCAAGCGCACCTTGCGGCTGTTGCCGCTGCCAAGCTCGATCAGCAGGGATCCCGGGCCGACGAGTCTTGCGATCTCCGGCGCATGGGCGGTGAGGATCTCGGTCTCCGCGCGGGTGAGGTAATACTCGGGGAGGTCGCAGATTGCCTCGAACAGCTGCGAACCGCGCGTGTCGTAAAAGAACTTCGGCGCAATGCGCTTCGGGTAGGCGCCCAGTCCTTCCAGGACCTCGGCATGAAAGGAATCTGCGGGTGGAAAGCGGTCGTAGAATCGGACCGCGCGTGCAGTCATGAGCGCCATGCCCGGCGGCACCCCGGCGGACCCGCCGCAGCCGCACGGCTGCGGTCAATGCCGCGTGGCCGCGGTCCGGCCTGGATTCCATCCGGCTGTGCGCCGCCGGTCCGTAATCCGTCCGGAGCCGGCACAACTTTCGGTACGAAGCCGTCTTTTGCCATGAGCTGCCTCCCGACCGCTGGTTCAGAGCTATTCTAAGGTCTATTCCCGATGCCGGCCACCGGGCCGGCCCTCTGCTAGACTAGACAGGATCGGGAGCTTGCCGAATTCGCTGGGAAAGCTGCAAAAAAATAAGGGAATCCGGCCGCTATTCTGCGGCCGGGTCGGGGATATCAGACTGGAAATCACCACAGCCGGCCTGGCTTTCCGCAGTTGCGCGGGGGCGGGGCGGGCGCCATCGAGACCGGGGTGGATGCATGCCTGAACACAATGCCTTGGACCGGACTGTAACCGAGCGTGTCCTCGTTGCCGACGACTCGCTGGTGATCCGCAAGGCGATCGAGAAGCACCTCAAGGCGGACTTCGACGTGGTCCTGGCAGATAACGGGGAGACTGCCTGGGAAATCGTCACCCGTGACCCCGCCATCAAGGTGCTGATCACCGACATCGAGATGCCGCGACTGGACGGATACGGACTTATCTGCCGGATCCGCGCGGCGGATGAAGTGCAGGTTCGCGGCATGCCGGTGATTGCGATCACCGGCGCCGAGGACGAACAGACCAAGGCGCGGGCATTCGCCTGTGGTGCTACCGATTTCATCATCAAGCCCATCGACCCCATGCAGCTGCACGCGCGGGTGCATGCCCACGTGAAATTTACGGACGCATCACGCCGGCTGGCACAAGCCGAAGCCGCGCTCGAGGATGAGTCGGTCAATGATCCGCTCACCCGGCTCTGTGGTCGCCGCTATTTCCGCCGGCGCGCCGAACAGGAGCTGGCGCACGCGGTGCGCCACGGCGGGGACTTCCTGTTGGCACGTCTGGACGTGGACCGCATGAAGCAGATCTATGCCCAGCACGGGGATGACCTGGTCGATGCGCTGCTCGTGTGGCTCGCCGAAAGACTGAAGCGGGTCAGCCGCAACGAGGACACGGTTGCGCGCATTGGCGGGGCGGAGTTTGCCGTGCTGGCGCTGACGACCGGACAGGAATCCGGTGAGGTGGTGTGCAACCGCATCCGGGCCGCGGTTGTCGCCGAACCCTTTTGCCATGGCAAGGAAACGGTCAGGGTCACGCTGAGCATCGGGCTCGTTACGCTTGACGAGGACCGGCTGCGCTCCCTGGACGATATCCTGGCGCTCGCCGAGCGGCGCCTGGTGCATGCCAAATCCGAGGGCGGCGATCGCGTGAGTACGACAACCCAAGGGTCCGACTTGGTTCCGCCTGAAGAGCTGGCGCTGGCCGCGGCCGAGCCTCCGCTGCCGGTCGAGGAGTTGCTGAATGTGGCGGACGCTGCAACCCTGCCGCTTGCCGAGATTGAGGATCTGTGCGTGCCGCAGGAAGACGGCAGCAATGTACCGTCACCGGCCATCGTGCCAGCAGCGCCGGCTGAGGATCTGGCGGATTTGCTGAGCATAGACCGGGCATTGATGATGTTGGTCAAGGACGACATCCGCAGACTGGAGCCCTGGATTGACGGAGTGGCCCTGCGCGTCCTTCCGCTGCTCGAGTTTTGTAATCGCCGCCGCGGCCTGGGGCTGGATCAGGCCCTGGCGGACATCAAGAGCAGGCTGGCTTCCCGGGATTAGGACGGGGCTGGCCCGCGGGGGCTCGCCCCGGACCGGAGGATGTCTGGAGCACCCCGGCCAGCCCCGCACTGTGCTAACATCGGTCCACAGAGAGCCCTGCCGGAACTTCCGGCGACTGGCGACAATTCATGCGACACCAACACTCCCCGGGTCCGGGGCCATGATCGGTCTGTTGCAGCGGGTGCTCTCGGCCAGCGTCACGGTCGACGGCGAGGTCGTGGGTGCCATCAGTACCGGAATCCTGGTGTTCTTGGGCGTCGAGCGCGTCGATAGCGAGAAGCGGGCGCAGCGCCTGCTCGACCGCCTTCTGGGCTATCGGGTGTTTGATGACGGCAGCGGACGGATGAATCTGAGTGTGCTCGATGTCGGCGCTGCCATGCTGCTCGTGCCGCAGTTCACGCTGGTGGCCGATACCGAGAAAGGCATGCGCGCGAGCTTCGCGCCTGCCGCCGGTCCGGAGCCGGGCCGGCGGCTGTTCGATTTTCTCGTGGCGCAGGCGCGCGAGCGCTGCTCCCACGTGGAATCGGGCCGATTCGGCGCAGACATGAAAGTTGCCTCGGTGAACGATGGTCCGGTGACGTTCTGGCTGCGCGCGTGACCCGATGCGCCGTCAGCCGAATTCCGGGGTCGCAGCTCGCCCCGGCGGCAGCTCGCAGACGGATGCGCCAGGGTCAGGCGCGATTGAGCGGGAATGCGAGCACCGTGTCGATATCGCGCCCGCCCGCCGCGAGCATGACCAGTCGGTCGACGCCCACGGCGACGCCCGAGCAGTCAGGAAGGCCGTGCGCCAGGGCAGCCAACAGCCGCTCGTCGTGCACGACACCCGCTAGCGCCCGCATCCGCCGGCGCTCGAGGTCGGAGTCGAACCGACGGGCTAGTTCGGACGCATCGCTCAGCTCGTGGTAGCCGTTGGCGAGTTCGATGCCCTCCAGGTAGAGCTCAAAGCGCTCGGCGAGCGGAGGTGCGCCCGGGCGCACGCGGGCGAGCGCAGCCTGGGAAGCGGGATAGTCGTGGACGAATACCAGCCGGCCGCGGCCGAGCTGGGGTTCGACGGCATGGGTCAGGACCAGGTCGCGCAAGCCATCGAGATCCTCGGATGGCGCCTGAGAGAAGGAGGCCGGTGGCTGGATGCCGTGGCGTTGGGCCCAGTTCCTGAGCAGGGTCGGATCATCGCTGAGGGGATCGATTCCGGCGTAGCGCAGGAATGCATCGCGGTAGGTGATTTTTTCGGATGGGGCCAGCGGCAATAGTCCGTGCAGCGCGTCGCCGATCAGTGCTGCCACGCGTTCCATGAGCGCGTGATGATCTTCCCCGACCTGGTACCACTCCAGCATCGTGAACTCCGGGTTGTGCAGGCGTCCGGATTCGCCGTCTCGGAACGCCTTGCACAGCTGGTAGATCGAGCCGCTGCCGGCTGCCAACAGCCGTTTCATCGGAAATTCCGGCGAGGTGTGCAGGTACAGCTTCTGGCCGCCGGGCGCGCCGGGTCCGGTGTAGCAGGTGGTCAGACTGCTCAGATGCACGTCAGTGGCGGCGCTGCGCGACAGCAGCGGCGTCTCCACCTCGAACGCTCCTTGGCGATCGAGAAAGGCGCGCAGGCGGTTCAGCATGCGGGCGCGCAGTCGCAGCGTCGAGACGGACGCCGCCGGCCGCCAGTCCGGTAGGTCGCGCGGGGTCATGGACAGTCGGCGCCGCAGCAGGCTCCGATACCGCTATTCTTTGGCGCGTGAGATGTACTCGCCGGTGCGGGTGTTTACCTTGACGAGTTCGCCGGTCTGGACAAAAAGCGGTACCCGGACGACCGCGCCGGTGTCCAGTGTGGCCGGCTTCCCGCCGCCACCGCTGGTGTCGCCGCGGACGCCAGGGTCGGTTTCGACGATTTTGAGTATGACGGTATGCGGCGGTTCGACGGTCAGCGGGACGCCGTTCCAGAGCGTGACCATGCATGTGTCCTGTTCCTTGAGCCATTTGGCGGCATCGCCGACCGCTTTGCTGTCGGCCGCAATCTGTTCAAAAGACTCGGGATTCATGAAATGCCAGAACTCTCCGTCGCTGTAGAGATACTGCATCTCGGTGTCGACCACGTCAGCGCCCTCCATGGTGTCACCGGACTTGAAGGTGCGTTCAATTACCCGGCCGGTCTTGAGATTCCGGATCTTGACGCGGTTAAATGCCTGTCCCTTGCCTGGCTTGACGAACTCATTTTCAATGATGGAACAGGGATCGCCGTCGAGCATGACCTTAAGTCCCGGTTTGAACTCGTTAGTGCTATATGTAGTCATTTGGATACCCGCAGAGCGGAAATGGTAGGAAATTGCGCGATATGATACCCGGAACTCTCCGTTTACGGCAGCCGTCTGCTTGGCAGGCTGCCCTGGCCGAGGCGATTACCGATCCCGCCGAGTTGCTGGAAGCGGTAGGCCTCGGGCTGCAGCTGTTGCCGGCCGCACGGGCTGCGGCGCGCGACTTCCCGCTGCGTGTGCCGCGCGGCTTCGTGGCGCGCATGAAAAGGGGGGATGTGGATGACCCCCTGCTGCGGCAGGTTCTTCCGCTCGCTGTCGAGTGCCGGGAGGCGCCGGGCTATGTGCCGGATCCAGTCGGCGACCTTGCGGCGATGGTTGCTCCGGGAGTGCTTCACAAGTATCGCGGACGTGTGCTGCTGACGACCACCGGCGCCTGCGCCGTCCATTGCCGCTACTGTTTCCGCCGACATTACCCCTACGGGCAGGCGACCGCGGCATCCGCCCGGTGGGCTGATGCGCTCGCGCACATTGCCGCTGACCCGGCGGTGTCCGAGGTGATTCTGAGCGGCGGCGATCCGCTGATGCTCCCGGACAAGCGCCTCAGCGAGCTCACGCAGGCACTGGAGGCATTGCCACAAATTCGGTGCCTGCGCATTCATACCCGGCTCCCGGTGGTTCTGCCGGAACGCGTGGACGAGGGGCTCATGGGTTGGCTCGCAGGCACACGACTGAAGGCAGTTGTGGTCGTGCACGCCAACCACCCGCATGAAATTGACGCCGCGGTGCGTCAGGCCCTCGGGCGCATCCGGGATTGCGGTGCAACATTGCTCAACCAGTCGGTCCTGCTGCGCGGCGTGAATGACGATGTCGCGACCCTTGCCGGCCTGAGCGAGGCACTGTTTGAGGCGGGGGTGCTGCCTTACTATTTGCACATGCTCGACCGGGTGCAGGGAGCTGCCCATTTTGAGGTGGACGAAGCCCGCGCCAGGGTTTTGATGGCGCAGCTTGCAACGCGGCTTCCCGGTTATCTGGTGCCACGCCTGGTGCGTGAGGAGGCGGGCGCCAATGCCAAGACGCTGCTGGCGCCCGTTGCCAGCGGCGGCTTTCCCGGGGATCAATACCGGTGACCGGCATGGCCGTGGACCGGGCCGCGGTGCGATCCGTGGGTGGCCTAAGACCGGCCCGCGCAGGCGGCTGGGGGCGGTGACGTGCGCATTCTCGTCATCGAGGATCAGGCCAAGACCGCCGCCTACCTGCGCAAGGGGTTGAGCGAGCACGGTTTCATCGTGGACCTCGCCGAGGACGGCGATGAGGGGCTGCGGCTGGCCGCCGGCAGCGGATACGATCTGGTGATTCTGGACCTCATGCTCCCGCGCCGCGACGGCTGGTCAGTGATCGGAGCGATGCGCGGCGGCGGATGCCAGACCCCGGTGCTCGTGCTGACCGCGCGCGATGCCGTGGAGGATCGGGTAAAGGGGCTGGAGCTCGGTGCGGACGATTACCTCGTCAAGCCTTTTGCCTTTTCCGAACTGCTGGCACGTATCCGCTCCTTGCTGCGGCGCGGGCCGGCACCGCAGGTCGAAGTCGTCCACGTCGCAGACCTCGAAATCGACCTGCGGCGCCATCGAGCCCTGCGTACCGGACGGCGGCTGGACCTCACGCCTAAGGAATTTGCGCTGTTGTCGCTGTTAGCGCGGCGTGCCGGCGATGTGCTGTCGCGTACCGTGATCGCCGAGCAGGTCTGGGACATGAATTTCGACAGCGATACGAATGTGGTCGACGTTGCCATCCGGCGTCTGCGGCGCAAGGTGGATGATCCGTTTGAACCCAAGCTCATCCATACCGTACGCGGCATTGGCTATGTCTTGGAAGTCCGTGGCTAGACGCCACAAGCGCCCGTCGCGCGTGTGCCATCGGCCCCCCGGGACGATGCAGCCATGATCAGGGGGCTGTTCTCTCCCCGTTCCTGGTCGATCGCCGGGCGGCTGACTGCGCTCTATACCGCCCTGATTTTCGTCATGCTGGTGCTGGCGATGCTGTTTCTGTTTTGGTCGCTCAAGACCAACCTGGAAAAGGAGGATCATGACTCGCTTGCCGACGAGATCACCGTCCTGCGTCTCATACTCAAGGAACCGCGCGGGAACCGGATCACCCTTTCCCAGGAAGTGCAGTGGGAACAGGCCACCGGCCGGTACGGGCAGTTCTACAAGCGTGTCCTCAGTCCCGGTGGCCGGGTGATCATGCAGACTGCACATATGCAGGCCTTTCTCCCGGTGGATGCGTTTCCGCCGCCGCCCGCGCTTTTGCGCTCGCCGCCGGCGCACCGGTATCTGCGGGCCGGTCACGGTCGGGTCTATCTGCTCATGGCGGCACGTGCGCTGGTCGGGCGCGGCCCGCGCTCGGTGGACCTGCAGGCGGCCCTCGACGTATCGCGCGAGGAGGCATTCATCGCGAGTTACCGCGAGAAGTTGCTGCTGGTGCTGGTCTGCGGCATTCTGCTCTCGGCTGCTGCCGGCTACGCGGTCGCGCGTCGCGGCCTGCGTCCGCTCCAGCGGATTACGGGTGCCGTCGAGCGCATCACGGCCAGCCGGCTGCATGCGCGTATGGAGCCGGCGCGCTGGCCGCGGGAGCTGCGGGCGCTTGCGCGTGCGTTTAATGACATGCTCGACCGGCTCGGAGATTCATTTACCCGTCTGGCGCAGTTTTCCGCCGACCTGGCGCACGAGCTGCGTACCCCCGTCAATAACCTCATGGGCGAGGCGGAGGTCGCCTTGAACAAGGCCCGTACCGCCGACGAGTACCGGCAGGTGCTGGAATCGAGCCTCGAAGAATACGCGCGGCTGGCGCGCACCATCGATAGCCTGCTGTTTCTGGCGCGCGCGGACAATGCCGAACTTCGCCTCAGGCTCAGCCGTTTCGATGCGCGCAGGGAGCTCGATGCCGTGATCGAATACCATGATGCGGTGGCGCAGGAGCAGGGTGTCGAGATGATCTGCCGCGGGCACGCCGCGCTCGATGCCGACCCGACCCTGTTCCGGCGGGCGGTGAGCAATTTGCTGTCGAATGCGCTGCAGTACACGCCGCGCGGCGGCCGCATCGAGGTTGACCTCGTGGTCCGCAGCAACCGGGTTGCAGTCAGTGTGCGTGATTCCGGCTGCGGCATCGAGGGGCGGCATCTTCCCTACCTTTTCCAGCGCTTCTACCGGGCCGATCCGGCCCGCTCAAATCATCCGGACGGGGCCGGCCTCGGCCTTGCCATCGTGAAGTCGATCATGGACCTGCATGGCGGGGAAATCCGCATCGAGAGCGCAGTCGGAACCGGCACCGCGGTTGCCTTGGAGTTTCCTCAGGCCAATCCGCTGCCGGCCTGATGTCCCGATTCGCGGCCCGGGTCCCGGGCGAAGATGACAGTATTGTCATCTTCGCGTCAGGCTCTAGTCAGCCAGCATTGCTTATACTGTAGCCAATCAACCGGCCAATGTGGCCGTGCCGGCATCGGCGCCGCATGACCGACCGCATCGGTAAGCCCCCGGCTCTGGATATGGGACGAGCGGCGGGTTCGCCATGAGCGGTATGGGGATATCGAGGCATGCCTAGGAAGTCCGGACCGTCAGTACGTGCTGAAGACCGGCGCGCTATCGGTCCCATGTCGCGGATTCCCCGCTGGACCCGTCGGGCCCGGGGCGCGGCCGTCGCGTCACTGGTGGCCGTCGCACTGACCGGCTGCGCGCAGTATCGTCCCCGGCCCTTGTCCGGCACTGCGACCACTGCGGCGCTGCGTGATCCGGCCCATGCCGCGCTAGTGCGGGAAGCCGCGCGCCTGCGGATGGCACCGCTGGCGCCGATCCATCTCGATTTCCGGCGACCGCTGTCGGCCCGGGAACTTGGGGTGATCGCGGTGCTGGCCAATCCTGACCTGGTCACGCTGCGTGCCCGTGAGCGTGTGGCCGCAGCCCAGGTTTTTGCGGCGGGATTGCTGCCGAATCCGATCGTGACCGCTGAGGGGCTTACCCCCTATGGATCCCGGTCCGCTGGTAGAACGACGGCCTACAGCGGCGGATTCCTATGGGACCTCTCGCAGCTGTTTGTCCGGAGGGCTCTGCTGCGCGGGGCGCGGGAATCAGCGCGCGCGACCGATTTTCAGGTCGCTTGGCAGGAATGGGGCGTTGCGAACCAGGCGCGGCTGCTGGCGACGCGTCTGTACTGGCTTGAACGAAGCCGCGCGACTGCGGATCTCGCCGCCCGGGCCGGTCGACGCAATGCGCAGCAGATCCTGGAAGCCGCGCGCGCGGGGGCCCTGCCGGCCGCGGCTACCACGGCGGCGCAGGCCCTGGCGCTGTCTGCCCAGACCACGGCGGCAGCCTATGACCGGCAGGCGCAGCGTATCCGCGTCGAGCTCAATGAGTTGCTGGGACTGGGTCCGGACGATCGCCTGCATATCGCGCCGCCGCAGCCGGTGCCGCGGACCATGCCGCCCCCCGGGATGCTGTTTCGGACGGCGATTCATGACCGCCTCGATCTGGTGGCGTTGCGCGCAACCTACGCCGCCTCCGAGAGCCGGCTCGAACTTGCCGTCCTCGACCAGTTTCCGCAGATCGGCATCGGCTTGGCGGCGGCGCGCAACACTTCGGGTGTGACCTCGGCCGGATGGCAGGTCAGCTTGACTCTGCCGCTCAACGGCAACCGCGGTGCCATCGCGGTGGCCCGCGCCAACCGAGCGGTCCTGTACCACGCCTACATGGCGCGGCTCGCCCACGACCGGTCAGACATTTACCGTCTGCGTGCGCTGTTCACGAGCGTGACAGCTGAAATTGTGCGCCTGCGGCCGCAGGAGCGCAGCTTCGAGCAGCTGCGGGATGCAGCGCGCCGTGCCCGTGTCCGCGGCGCGCTCGACGCGCTCCAGGCTCTGCAGATGACGCTGACCAGTGCGCGGGCGCAAGAGCAGTTCAACAACCTGCGGATGCTACGCGCCGAGAGCTATATCGGGCTCGTGGTCGCGAGCGGCACCCGCTGGCGGGAGTAGCTGATGGCATACCGGCATTTGCTGATGACAGGCATGTTGGCGGCATCGGTCGCCATGGCCGGGCCGCTTCCGGTCACGACCGGCCCCGTGGTCCTGCGGCCTTATC
Organism: Gammaproteobacteria bacterium; assembly: GCA_028068195.1. GTDB lineage: Bacteria > Pseudomonadota > Gammaproteobacteria > Acidiferrobacterales > UBA6901 > JAJYCY01. Next base: position 32,460 of record JAPTTX010000053.1, on the reverse strand, counting down.
GTCCGGAGGTCACGGCTCTGGCGGAAGCCCGCAGCGCCGACCACCTCATGATCGAAGCTCCATTCTCGGGCGTCATGGCGCCTCTGCCGGTGTTTCCCGGAACCGCTGTCCGCCGCGGCACGATCATCGCCCGTGTCCTGCCGTTACGGCTCGCCGCCGAAGTCGAGGCGGCCACGGCCGACCTGCGTTCCGCCCGGCGGGCCTACAGGCAGACCGAGGTGCTCGCCCGTGACGGTCTTGTAACCGCGGCGCAGCTTGATGCCGCCGGTGCGCGCACGGAGCACGCCCGCGCCGCGCTGCAGGGCCTGGAGGCGCGCCTTGCCCGCGGGGTGGTCCGGGCGCCGTTTGCCGGCACCATCCGGTACCAGGTTCCCGCAGGCGCCTGGGTCGAACCCGGCACGGCGATCGCACAGCTCTCGGGTACGGGCGGACTGTATCTGACCGCACGTCTGGCGCCGGACATGGCCGTGCAGCTCAAGCCTGGCATGCCGGTGCGGATCGCGGCGCGCGGCGACCACTGGCCCGGACGGATCTACGGCGTCGCCCAGCGCGCCGGGCGCGGCGGACTGGTGACGGTATATGTGCGCTGCGCCTGCACGCTGCTGGCTGGTGAATTTGCGCGCCTGACTGCCCGCGCAGGCGGCCGGCCGGGCATGACGGTCCCGGCGCGCGCCGTGGTCATGAACGCCGGCAAGGCAACTGTCTTCCGGGTTGTGCACGGCCATGCCCGACCGGTCAGCGTGACCATTCTGCATGCGACGCGGCGCTGGGCATGGATCAAAGGAGCGCTTTCCGTCGGCGACGCCGTCATTGTGGCCGGTGCCGGAACGGTGCGCGCCGGAACCGCGGTGGCCGAGCAGCCGGGAGCCCGGTCCGCGCAGTGAGACGCTATCTCGAGTCGCTCTGGACAAACCGCGTCACGCTTGCGGTGGTCGCGCTGTTCGTGCTTGCCGCCGGCTACGTCGCGTTCCTGGCGCTGCCCCGCAGCGTGTTTCCGAATGTCCAGTTCCCGCGCGTGTCGGTGCTGGTGAGCGACGGCTACCTGCCGGTCAAGATCATGCTGGTGCGCGTGACCCAGCCCCTGGAAGAGGCCGCCAAGGGCGTGCCCGATGTCACGATCGTGCGTTCCAACACCAGCCCCGGCTTGACCAAGATTCACATTTTTTTCGACTCCGCCGCCCGGCCCAACCGTGCATTCCTTACGCTCCAGGCGCGACTCGCCCAGGTGGCCCTCCCGGCCGGCGCCCATGTCACGACCCGCCTGATGATGCCCAACATCTATCCTTTTGCTGAATACGCCCTGGTATCCAGCCGCCAGACCAGCAGCCAGATGAGGCCCTTGTACGCGTTCGCGGTGAAACCGAAGCTGCTCGACGTGCCGGGTGTCTACACCATCCAGGGTATCGGCCGGGGCTGGACCCAGGTGGCCGTTACGCTGAGCCCGAGGCGGCTTGCGATCCACGGGCTCAGCAGCGCCGATGTCGTGCGTCTTCTCCAGGAACACCAAGGACCCTATTTCGCTGGCATGCTGAGTGCATTCCACCAGCAGTTTCTCTTGACTGCCCACGGCCGGCCGGACACGCTTGCGGGCCTTAGACGGTTGCCAGTACCGGTGCGCGGTGGGGTGATCCCCCTGGACGAACTCGGAAACGTGAGCGAAGCGCCTCCTCCGCGCGTGCGTGGCGCCGCGGTGGCCGGATGGCCCCATGCCGTGCTCATCGACATCGCCGCCCAGGCTGGCGCCGATGTCGACAGCGTGGCGCAGCAGGTGGGCAATGCCGTCGTCCGCTTGCGCCAGGCATTGCCGCATGATGTGCGCCTGGTGAAGGACTACGATTTTTCGCAGCTGATCCGGCAGAGCCTGGGCGATGTGTGGAACGCGCTGCTGCTTGGGACCGTCATTACCTGGGTCGTGCTGCTGCTGTTTCTGCGACGCTTCGATACAGCGGTGGCCACTGTGGTAATCGTGCCGCTGGCGCTGGCCGCCACCCTGGTGGTCATGCATCTGCTCGGTCTCGGCATCAATATTATGACGCTCGGCGGGCTGACGGCGGCTATTGGAGTGCTCGTGGACCATGCCATCGTCGTCATCGAGCAGGCATTTCACGGAAGCGGTGCCGGGGACGCGCGGGCCCGCCGGACGGCGGCCCTGGCAGCAGCCGGAGCGGTGTTGCCGATGATGACCGTGGCTACTGCAACTTCTGCTTTGGTATTTCTGCCGCTCGTGTTTCTCAGCGGGACCATCGGCATCCTGTTCCGGCAGATGGCGATCGCGCTTGTCAGTGCGCTGGTGATCTCGCAGGCCGTGGCGCTGACAATCACGCCGGTATTGGCAGCGGCGCTCGCGCAGCGCGAGCCTTCGCGCGCCAGGTCCTGGCGCTGGGCGCGCCGAGCGCGGATTGGGTATGCGCGCAGCTTGCGCCGTGTGCTGCGCAGGCCGGCCCGGGTGCTGCCGGTGATGATCATACTTGCAATACTGGCCGGTGCGGCGTTCTGGTATCTGCCCACGGCCTTCCTGCCGGCGTGGGATGAGGGCCTCATCGCGGTGCCCTTCCGCACGCCGGTCGGGCGCTCGGTTTCGGATACGCTGGCGGTAGGCCGTGGGCTCATGGCGATTGCCCGGCGCGACCCGGTTGTACGCGCGGCATCGCTGGTCGTCGGTCAGAGTCTAGGCAATCCGCGCGCTACCCCGAACAAGGGCGATGTCGTCATCGTTTTGCATCGGCGGCGCACGGTCTCCACCGAGCAGGTCATTCACCAGCTGATGCAGCAGTTTCGCTCCGCGTATCCGGGGCTGTTGATGCTCAAGATGCATCAGATCGAGGTTACCCAGCTCGGCAACCTCTCCGGGGCGCACTCTCCGCTCGACGTGGATCTGTTCGGGCCCCGTCCCGGGCAGTTGTCACGTTGGGCACAGCGGGCGACCGCCGCGCTCAAGCGCAGCCGCACCTTTGCCAATGTGTCCTACGGGACGCCCTCGGCTGGCTCGGAACTGAGGCTCACCCTGCGACGGCGCGGCGTCGAGGCCGGCCTGACGCCTGTGATGCTCGCCCGCCAAGTGCGTCAGGCATTCTGGGGCGAGACTGCCGGCTTCCTGCTGCGCGGCAGTGAGATTCTGCCGATATCCGTGCGGCAAGCACGGCCCAGGCGCGGTACCTTTGACCATCTGCTGCCGGATCTCTGGGTCAATACCCCGGATCCTCCCTCATGGCGGCCGCTGTCGACGGTGGCGCGCGCCGAACTGGTTCCGTCGGTGCCATTTGTCGCGCACCAGAACCTGGTCCCCTATGCCGACATCCAGTTGCGGCCGCGTCGCGGGGTTGGCCTGAATCAGGCGGCCGCTGCGGCGCGTGCGATCATGGCGGCGGTCCATCTCCCGGCGGGCATCAGCAGCACGATCGGTGGCTACTACCGGGAACAGACCCGCAGCTTTGCGCAGATGGGCGTCACCCTCGCGGCAGCGCTTGGGGTACTCGTGATACTGGTCGGGTTCCAGCTCCGGGGGCAACGGCCGGCGCTGGCGGTTCTGGTTGCGACCGCCCTGAGCGCGGTAGGCGCCTTGGCAGCGCTGTTGCTGCGCGGCATCCCGCTCGACAGCACCTCGTTTCTCGGCCTGCTGCTTGTGTTTGCGATTGTCGTCAACAACGGCATCCTGATCTTCGGCACGGCGCGGCAGCGCCGCGCTGTTCCCGGTCGTATCCATGTCGAACTCTCGGCGCGGCGGCGGCTGCGTCCGATCATGATGACCATGCTCGCGGATGTGCTCGGATTCCTGCCGCTGGCGGTAGGGATCGGGCACGGCACGGATCTCCTCAAACCGCTCGCCACTGCGGTGATGGGCGGCCTCTCAGTGGCCATTTTTCTGTCGCTGTATCTCGGCCCCATGCTCTACGTCTGGATGTTGCCGGCGCGCCTGCAGGGTGGGGTCGAGGAGTCCTGAGGCTGGCGTAGCTAAGCCTCCCGGCCTGCCGCCAGGACGGGTTTTTGCGTTTGGTCAACTAATTCTCGTCGCAAATTTGCAAGTAATAACGGCTTTCGCTATGGTGGTTTCATCGTCCTATTGACGGGGGCTTTATGGAAACATTCTATTCGCCGCTGCCGCAGTATTCGTTGAACACCGATGCGACCTATCACCGTCCGCGCCAGGAGCTGCCCGATTCCGTGACTCTGGACAGCCCGGCGCTATTCGTCATGACGGACTTGCGCAGGGTGCCGGCCGTGACGATAGAGCCGGGTGCGCCGCTGCGCAGCGTTCTCAAGAAGATGGGGTGCGAGGACGTCCACCTGCTGCTGGTGACGGATCCCGGGCATCGTGTGCTCGGTCTGATCACTTCCACGGAGGTGATGGGCGAGAAGCCGGTAAGGTTCTTGGAGCAGGGAGGCGGGACGTATGACGATATTCTGGTGCAGCACATCATGACCCCGCGCGAGCGGCTCGAGGTGCTGCTTATGGAGGATGTGCTCAAGTCGAAGGTCGGGCATATCGTGGCCACGCTCCGGCGTGCAAGCCGCAGGCATGCCCTGGTGGTCGATGTGGATCCGAAGACAAAGGGCGAGACGATCCGCGGGATTATTTCCTCGAGCCAGATCAAGCGGCAGCTCGGTACCGACGTGGATATCGACCACGCGGCGCGCCGCGTGGCGGCGCTCGGAACCGCTAACGCCTAGAGGCCTGCGGCCGAGTCTGGAGGTGGCGGCTGGCGCGGGCGCGCACGGGCCGCGTACAATGCAGCCATGACCGAGGCTGCAATCCGCTATCGAATCTGTCCCCGCAATCCGGGCGCGCATCTGTTCGAAGTGCAGTGCACGGTGGCGGATCCTGATCCGGCCGGCCAGCGCGTGGGGTTGCCGGCGTGGATACCCGGCAGCTACATGATCCGTGATTTTGCCCGCCATATCGTGCGCCTGCGGGCACAGTCGCAGGGCGCGGAGGTCGGTGTGCGCAGGGCCGGCAAGGATTCCTGGGCCTGCGCGCCGTGCACCGGACCGCTCACCTTGATCTACGAGGTCTACGCCTGGGACCTGTCGGTGCGCGGCGCGCATCTCGATACTACCCACGCCTTTTTCAACGGCACCAGTGTGTTCCTGCAGGTGTACGGACGCGAACGGAATCCCTGCGTCGTTGACATTGATCCGCCGGATGCGCGGACAGACTGGCGTGTTGCCACCGCCATGCGGCGTACCGGAGCCGAGCCCGGCGGGTTCGGCACTTACTGTGCGGATGACTACGGCGAGCTCATTGACCATCCGGTGGAGATTGGCGATTTCAGTCTGGCCGCGTTTGAAGCCTGCGGTGTGCTCCACGAGGTAGCGATCAGCGGCCGTCATCGCGCTGATCTCGATCGGCTGTGTCGTGACCTCAAGCGCATCTGCGAGCAGCACATACTGTTCTTCGGAATGCCCGCGCCGATGAATCGGTATGTGTTTCTCATCACCGCGGTCGGCGAGGGATACGGCGGCCTGGAGCACCGCGCGTCCGCGAGCCTCCTGTGTCAGCGCGACACCCTGGCGCAGGCCGGCGATGCAGGTGTGGGCGACGATTACCGCAGCTTTCTCGGTCTTGCCAGCCATGAATATTTCCACGCCTGGAACGTCAAGCGCATCAGACCGCAGGTGTTTTCGGGCGCCGATCTCAGCCGCGAAGTGCACACGCGTCTGCTGTGGGCGTTCGAGGGCATTACTTCCTATTACGATGACCTGGCCCTCGTGCGCAGCGGGCTGATCACGGCTCCTGCCTACCTGGAACTGCTGGGCGAGACGGCTACGCGCGTGTGGCGCGGCAGTGGACGGTTCAAGCAGAGCCTGGCGGACTCGAGTTTCGATGCCTGGACCAAGTTCTACCGCCAGGATGAGAACGCCCCCAACAGCATCGTCAGCTACTATACCAAGGGAGCGCTGGTGGCGCTGGCGCTCGATCTGACATTGCGGCGCGTCACCGGTGGTGTGCGTTCGCTGGACGACGTCATGCGCCTGCTGTGGCGGCGGTATGGGCAGCCCGGCGTTGGCGTGCCGGAAGACGGCGTGGAGCGCGCGGCGGCGGAGGTGGCCGGTACCGACCTGGACCGGTTTTTCCACAGCGTGGTCCATGGCACGGACGATCCGCCGCTTGCGGATCTGCTCGGTGATGTCGGCATTGATTTCGTGGTGCGGCCGGCGGAGTCAGAAAACGACCGGGGCGGCAAGCCGGCACGCAATGCTGACGGCCGTAAGGGGCTGCGCGCGGTGCTGGGTGCACGGCTCGCGCCGGGTTCCGACGCGCGCCTGATCCATGTGTTCGACGGCGGCGCCGCCCAGGAGGCGGGACTCTCGGCCGGAGATGTGATTATGGCCGCCGATGGTCTGCGAGTCGATTCTGCCCGCCTCGAAAAAATGCTCAATGCCAGGACATCCGGCAGCTGCCTGCATATCCATGCCTTTCGCCGCGACGAGCTGATGGAATTCGATGTGACGCTCAAGGAGGCGCCGGCGGATACCTGCGTGCTGGTGCTGCGTGCGGATGCGACCGCGGATGCCTGCGCGCGTCGGACTGCATGGCTGCAGGGGGTGGCGCCCGCGGCGGGGCAAGCGGCGCAAGCGATCGGCAGCGGTTAGGCCGGACGCAGCCTGCGAACTTCAACCATGTCTCTGCGCAGCACCGTAATGCGGATCCTGTCGGACGGCGCGTTTCATTCCGGACCGGAAATCGGACGCGCGCTCGGCGTGACGCGGGCCGCGGTATCCAAGGCGGTTGGCGCGCTGGTGGAATCGGGTACGGAGATTCACCGGGTATCCGGGCGCGGCTATCGGTTAGAGACCGCGTTCGAACCGCTCGACCGCAATCGCATGCTGGCCCTCCTGGGCGCTGACGCGGAGTTGATCAGCGGGCTGCAGGTATTGGAAGAAGTCGACTCCACGAGCCTGGAGCTGCTGCGCATGCCGGGCACCACTGCCCGCGGGCTGGTGTGTATTGCTGAGTCCCAGAGCGGCGGCCGCGGCCGCCGGGGTCGTAACTGGGTTGCCACCCCCTATGCGAATCTGATGCTGTCGCTGGCTTGGTGTTTCGAGGAAGGCCTTTCGGCCGTTGCCGGCCTGAGCCTCGCCGCTGGCGTGGCAACCGCCCGCGCTTTGCGGGCGTTCGGTATCGAGGACATCGGGCTTAAGTGGCCCAATGACTTGCTGTGGAGCGAGCGTAAGCTCGGCGGACTCCTCGTGGACCTGCGCGGGGAAGCGTCCGGTCCGTGCCTGGTTGTTGCTGGAATCGGAATCAACGTGTGTATCGCCGAGCGCGACGGTCGCGGCATCGATCAGCCCTGGATCGACCTTGCCACGATTCTCGGCGGCACCCTGGACCGCAACCGGCTCGCGGCGCTGCTGATTCGGCACCTGGTGCAGATGCTGCACAGTTTTGAGCGCGACGGACTGGGTCCGTTCCGGGAGGAATGGATCACGTACCACCGATTTCAGGGCCGGCGCGTGCGGCTCACGGGCGCCGGGTCCGCCAGTGAGGGCGTGGTCCAGGGTGTTGACCAGAACGGCGCTTTGCTCGTGCGTGACGACGCGGGAAACCTGAGCGCATTTCATTCCGGCGAGATTAGCCTGCGTCACGCGGCAGTTACCCCAGCGGCCACCGCGGCGCCGGCCGATACCGGGGTGCGACGGACATGAATTTGCTCGTGGATTTGGGCAACAGCCGGCTCAAATGGGCGTTGGCGCAGGGGGCAGCATGGCGCTCGGGCACCTTCGCCTATGGCGCGCGGATGGCGTCGGACCTGGACCGAGCATGGTCGGATCTCGGACGGCCGCGGCGTGTCGTGGCGGCCAGCGTGGGGGGTGCGGAGCGTGCGCAGGTGCTCGCGTCGTGGGTCCGGGATCGCTGGGCGCTGGCGGTCGATTTTCTGGAACCAAGCCGCAGCCAGCTCGGGGTCATCAACACCTATGACGAGCCCTCCAGTCTCGGTGCCGACCGCTGGGCAGCGCTGATCGCGGCCCGGAAACTGTTCAGCGGTCCGGCCTGTGTAGTCGATTGCGGGACTGCAGTCACGCTCGACGCGCTGGGGGCTGACGGGACTTACCTGGGTGGCGTGATCCTCCCGGGGATCACGCTGATGCGCGACTGCCTGTGTTCGGGCACCGCCGGAATCCGTTGCGTAGACGGGCGAGACGACAGCTGTCTGGCACGTAATACCGCAGATGCCGTGGCCGCTGGCACGGTCTACGGCCTGGCCGGGGCTGTGACGCGAATCGCCGAGGAGTTCCGGCAGGTCCTCGGCCCGGATATGCGCGTGGTGCTGGGCGGTGGGGCAGCTGACCCAGTGGTAGCCCGCCTCGCGGGCCACCTGACGCCCCTCGTCCAGGAGCGGGATCTGGTGCTCAAGGGTCTGGCCCTGGTTGCGGAGGCATCCGCGTGAGGACATTGCTGCAGTGGCTGTTCGCGGCACTGGTGCTGGTGAACGTAGGTGTTGCGATGTGGGCAAGCTGGTACCGGAAGCCTGCAGCACCACCACCGGCCCGGCCGTTGCCCCAGGTCCATCCCGAAAGGATGGTTCTGCTTTCGTTGCCCCCGATAAAGGCCGCCGTTCCCGCGCCAGCAGCGCCGGCAGAAACGCCGCCATCGCCTCCATCGGCGCCCTCCTTGGGGAAGGCTTCGGGTCCAACACATGCTGCGTCCAGCACGGTAGCGGTACCTGCGCCTGTGCGCCGCTGTGTCACGATCGGACCCTTCAGTGCGGCTGCAGCGGCACAGCGTGGGGGTGCCTGGCTCAAGGGTGCCCGCATCGACTATGCTGTCCGCGCCCAGGACGACCAGGTGCCGGCGAGCTACTGGGTGTACCTCCCGCCGCTGGCGTCGCGGGCTGCGGCCGAACGCATGCTGAAAGAGCTCGATCGCAAGGGAGTCAGACAGCATATCATCATACGGCAGCGGGGCCTGGAGAATGCGATATCGCTCGGCCTGTACGACATGCCAGCCAACGCCAGCACCCGCATTGCCGAACTTGCCAGGAAAGGGGTGCATGCACGGCAGCAGATCCGTTACCGCCTGCGTACGCGTTATTGGCTGGATGTCGAGCTGGCACGCCCGGGTGAACGCACGCAGCTGCTCGGTCAGGACTGGGGGGTCGCTGGCGCAGCCGTGCAGGATGTGCCCTGCGCCGGGGCGCCAAGCTCTTCCGCGAGGCCAGCTTCGCTGGTGGCGCCCCGATCGGCTCCTGTGCGGCAAGTGCCGGTTGCGGATCGAGAGGCGCCGGTCCGTTCCGCATCGTCGCCCTGAACCACGCTGACGGGGTCTTTGCGCCCGGAGCACCCGGCCGGGTTGTGCAGACCGCCACCAATAGCGGGTTGTCGTGCCCCAGGATTAACCTTATGATTGTTTTGGTTCGCCGCTTTTCCAGACAGCGCCCGCATAGCTCAGCCGGTAGAGCATCTGATTTGTAATCAGAGGGTCGGGGGTTCAAATCCCTCTGCGGGCTCCAATAAAAACAAATAGTTAAGCTACAGAGTGTCGCTAGGCTTCCTCGTTTCTATGGTCCATGTAGGCACTGTGTAGGAAAAATTAGGGAATCCGGGAGAGGTATGGCCGCACGTCGTGCAATTCCTGTCTTGGTGGGCTTGGCCGTGTTGGCGGGATGCGCGAGCACGGGAGTCGTTCCGGTAGGCGGCGGTGAATACATGATATCGAAGGAAAGCGCTGCAGGCGTATTCGGAACACCTGCCGGTGTTGAGGCCGATATCTACCGCACCGCCAACGCGTACTGCGCGAAACGTCATGAAACCTTGGAGACAGTTCACGTTCAGGCACTTGCTGCCGTGCCATTTGTCCGTGAGGGGTCAGCTACGTTGCACTTTCGGTGCACATCGGCCAAGTAGCGAAAGTCGGGGAGGGGGTAGTGACGACACGTCGCGTGATTCTTGCCCTATTGGGTTCGGCTCTGTTAGCTGGTTGTGCAACCACCAGCAAGCCGGTCGAGATTGGTGCCAACACGTACTATTTGTCGAAGACAAATACCGCTGGCGCCTTCGGTGACGTTGGTACGCTCGCGCAATCGCTCATGGTTGAAGGAAATAAGTTCTGCGCGAAAAAGGACCTTCATTTCCAGATTGTGACGGAAGATCTTCGCCAGCCAGTCATCGGTCTTGGCGGTGCCACAATCCAGTTTAAATGCGTGACGCACCTTGGTCCTGTTGACCTACGACCTGACAAAGGCATTACAACTATCAACTAGGATCGCAGGGTATCGGTGCCCGTAATTCGTCTTGCCAACAACGACCCTGACCGTTCGGCTGACAGACCCCATAGGGCGCCATACCATTCAGCCAAGCAGGCACTGCCTCAATGGGTTTCGTGCCCGCACGCCATCTCGCTAGCGTTGGGGGAAAGAATGCTGAAACGGCTAGGCCGGGTCGTATGGTGGTTCGGGGCGTTCCTCTTTCTCTTTGCTGTATATGGCTTGACGCGCGCTGCATATCTCGGCGTGGCAGCGTATAGCACGTTCGGGGTGTTCGCATGGTCACTCGCCTACGTCCTTGGCGGCTCGTTCTGGCGTCCGCCGACGGATTGACGCGGTTTCGCTCATGGGAAATGCATGCGGGAAAAGCGAAGTGCTGTGATGTCCGTTTGCTCTAGTGAGGCGCGCCGTCGTGAACGCATACGAATAGCGCCTGCAATTTTCTGACGCCATCGCGCGCATTTCTGATTTCCCCGCTGAAGTGAGGCATGCCGCTCGCAATAAGCGTGAGGAAATCGGCGTTCTTTTTCAAGGACGACGCCTCAACGCTTGCAATGTTGGCTATTACATCATCCGTTGCGAGTCGATCTTGTTCATTGATAAGACGTCCGTAAATCTCGATGTAGCCCAAGAACAAAGTGACTCCAACTGCAGACCTATCTGTCGTCTGCCCTGAAATTCCGAGCAAGTCGCTTTCATCGTTACTAATTCCCGGGCGCCCTTGGAGTGCTCTTAAATTCAACGTGGCAGCGTTCACGGCATTTATTGCAGCCAGCATCTTGTTGACGTTGAAGTCACTGGCATGACAACCTGCTTGCGCCTCAGTACATACGCCCAACATCATCATTATAATTGCGGCTTTTAAGGTCCATTGATTCCAGACGCTCATGATACCCTCCCTCTCTAAAGCGAGAATGAACTTTATCCAACACAAAATGTGCGCAGCTTAGGCGTAGTCGGTAGCGGCAAGCTTTTACAATAAAGCTTTACACCCCGATAAACCGTGGCGGTCCGTCTTTCAAGAAGGCTATGTCTACAACCCCATGCGTTGCGCAAACGCCCAAAACCGCTCGTCCTTCACGGTTTCGCATTCCACGATGACTTCCATCAGTCGTTTATAGGTCGCCGTGTGCATCCCCTTTGGGCGCCCGTAGCCGTCAATCAGTCGGCTTTCTGCTTTGCGCTGTCGACGCCATGCGCGAGCAGTTACATCCTCCGATTGCGACAGGTACGCAACCCGCTGGCACCGCCGACACGCAAAGCGCCCGCCACGATGATAAAGCACTGCAACGCGCCGATTGCATACAGGGCAACAAAACCAAGGCCGTGACCCTCCGTAATGGCAGCGGGTGCGAACCACGCGAACATGTTGCACCCGGCTTTGGCCGTCAATCGCGTACCGAAGCAAAAGGCTGTCATTGTCAAACTCGTATCCGATGCTTCCCGCCGACTCGCCGTTGTTCCACGTCCAACTCCATGTCCCAGAGTAGCTGCGGCGCAGAATGCCACGGTGATGCATGGCGCGTACGTCCAGCGGCAGCGACTGTTCCGCTTTGGCCTTCCAGCCGGGCCTGCCAGCCCCGTATCGCCAACCTCCGCGCATCGTTCTTACCTCCCGCAGAATACGAAATCAATAGCGAAATGTAGACGTTGCTGTATACCTATTTCTTGAGCAGAATGACGTTGCGTGATGACTTGGCCCGGGGCAGAGCGCGAACCCTGACCCCGGGCGGCAGCTGGTGTGACAGTGAGATGCCGGGCCGTGCCATTTCTCCAAGTGCCCGGATTTTGCCATGACGGTGTTTGCGCGCCGTCGCGTTTTTCCCTGAAATCCCTGAATGAAACGGCCCCCACTACCCCCATGCTAGGCAGGTGGGGGTAGTGGTACAGGTGGAGGTGCTGGTTATGCACTGACATTTGCCGCTCCCGCTTCAACGGCGACGATGTCATGAACAATCGAGTAGCGTAGGAACTGCGGTAAATCGCATTGTTCATAGTTCCGTAAAACAGTCCGTGTTTTGACCCGCAGCATGCAGTTCGTCAGCCAGCGCACCGAGAGTCGATCGCCCCGTAGGCGTTGACCTGTTAGGGTGGCGAGCATGAACACCAGCCGTGAGCGGCGGCTTGCCTTGAACCTGCCGTTAACGCCCGGCTTGCCGACCAGCGCATACACGCGAAAAGGCGCAAATAGTTTCGCGCCTTGGTGCTGTTCCTCCACGATCCGGAAATGCAGGTAGAGCTTCGCGCTGCGAAAGATATGCGCGGTCTGCCAGCCCGTGCATATCGCCAGGTATTCGCCGTCTGGAATCAACGGCCAGTCGGTGCCGGTCAGCAGGCCATCGTGTTCCGATTCGACCAAACGCAAAGGGTGCGCCATCAGCGACCCCTCGGTCGAACTGCGAACAAGGGGCACGCGGTCACTGTGCAAGCTTCGACCTGTTGCCGCCACCGTCCCGGCGCCGCTGGGTCGTAAATGCATGACCGGCACTTGTTATCGATTGCTTCCCGTAGGGAAGGTCGGGAACCGGGCCGTGACGGGCGGTTTCCGGCTGCTCTCTGTCGCAGGGCCATCATGATTGGACCTCCCCATTCAGCAATGCCCGAAGGTCGGCAACGCGCCAGGCCAAGCGGCCATTGATGCGCACCGGGCGGATAGGCCCAATTTCAAGGCACGCCCACTTTCGCAGGGTTTGCGGCTTGCGGTTGATGGCGGGCGCCGCTTGCTCGGTCGGAAGGACTGCGCCAGGCGGGTAGTTGTCTAAGTTCGGGATTGCTTTCTGTTCCATCATATTCACCCGTGGGGGTTGTTATTGACGGAACAGGATTTAAGAGTATGCAATTCGGTTGCAGTCCAGCTATTTAGCGCTTTGCGGAAAACCTAACGTTTTCGCGGCTTCCAATCCACTCGATCGCTATGCGCTGCAACCGTTGCACCACCATTGCAACTGCGTGGGACGGTGATTGTCTTTGCGATGCGCTGCAAATTTTGCCGCGTGATTCCCAGAGATTTAGCTGCCTGCGTTTGGTTTTCAGCGCACTTCCGCAACGCCTCACTCACCATTTTTCGCTTGTCCTCGGCGCTCGCCTTGCTCCACTCACCGGCCAATAGCGCGGCCTTGAAGTCTGGCGCAGGGAATCGCCACGTAATGCGCGGCTCGTTTATTTCAAGCCAGGCGTTCAGGTCGCTCCAGATGGACTCCAGATAATCCGGGTGTAACCGCGAGGACTCGCAGCTTAGGGTACTGTCAGGCTCGAATACTGCGAGGTTTTTCTTCTTCCAAGCGGTTTTCAGCTTGCGGAGCGCCTCGCGCCTGTCACCGTGCGCATGATGGGCAATTTCGTTAGCGGCTTCGCGCAGCGTATAGCGTCCAGCACTGCGGCGTGCGGCCAATCGCCCCGCCTGCTCTTGCTCGTTTTGACGCGGCATTTCGGATATCCAATATGGCACGAACCCTTTTTTCTCCGCCCATTCCAGCCATTCCGCAGGCGTCTTGCGTTCTTCCAGTGCTCCGCCTGCGGCATACCCCGTGAGTACGAGATAATCGCCCAGCGCGTCCAACTCGCGTGGATGGCTAAGACCAGTCTGCTGAAGTCCTCCCCACGTAGTCCCATCCAAATATGCAGGCTGAAACGGTACCGTGTTGCCAGCTACAAACGCGGTGCTGGTGTTCGGTTGATAACCGGACAAAATCAAGAGGGCTTCGCCACGCGTCCAGGTGTCGCGCCGCATAAGCGCAGGCATGATGCGCTCCATGTCAGGAAGTAATGCCTTGAATGGATCGCGCTTTAGAAGCTCGGTAACGGCAATGGGTTTTCCCGTGTCCGGGTCCCGAACATAGTGCGGCATAGCATCCCTTTCCGATGCGTCCTTTCAGGATGGAAGCCACGGCATCCGGGTAAAAGGTTCCCGGTTTTCGGTCCGCGAAGCCTAGCCGTGGCGTACTCGGCGCTCATTGCGACTTGCCGCCAGACGGTTCTGGTGGCCTTTCCGTTTCAGCTCACGCCGCCGCTTTGCGCGGGATCACTTTGATGCGCACCACGGCGCGGCCTCCCACCGCCTGCGCGTAGCGTTGCACCGTGCGCAGCGACGGCGTACGTCGCCCGCTCTCCAGACGGGCAACCACACTTTGGGTCGTGCCCATGCGCCGTGCGACTTCGGCTTGGGACAGGCCAGCGCGGGTGCGAGCGGCAATCAGTTCCTGCGCAATGGCAAACTCATCGGCCAGGGCGTCGTACTCGGCCTTGACCTTGGCCTTAGCCAGCAGCTCGGCCTTCATCTGTTTCAGGGACTTCATCGCATGGCCTCCAGGCGTTTGCGCGCGGTCTCGATGGCTGCGCGCGGGGTCCTCTGTGTCTTTTTGACGAACACATGCAGCACGGTCAGCATACGGCCCTGCATGGCGACATAAACTGCACGGGCAATGCCGTCTCGCCCCTGTGCCCGCATTTCCCACAGCTTGCCCTCCAGCGGGCGGACATGGGGCATGCCGACGCGCTGCGGCCCGAACATCTCCAGTAGCTCGGCAACGCGAAGGATACGGGCCTGCATGTCGCCCGGCAGCGCCCGCAGCTCCTGCTCAGACGCCGGGTGAAACCGTACCGTCCATGATTCCATATTATCGCCTTTTTGCTATTAATCCACAACCTCGGCGAGCTTCCTTCGGGTGCCCGCTATTTGACCACCCGCAGCCTTTGGTCCTGTTCGGCTGCGTCAAAGACAATGCCCGCCTGTTCCAGCATCCAGGCTTCAATCTTATCGTGCCACTTGCGCAGCAGGTCGAGCGGGCGGCGGCGGTAATGCTTCTCGGCTAACGCGCTCGGCTTGTGGCCCATGATTTGGGCGGAGATGCCGCTCGGGGTCTCTACCCATTCGGCGAGCGTGCCAAAGGACCGGCGCAGTCCATGTAGGGTCACATGGGGAAGCCCGGCCGCTTCGAGCACAGCATTGTGGGCAATGCGGGGCTCGGTGAGCTTCCCATCGGCAGCGGTCGGGCTGCTGAAGACCCATGGCAGCGCCTTGCCTTCCTTGTTTTTGCGGCGCGGAAGTCGGAACAGCAGGCTTGCGAGGTACGGCGTCAGGGGAATGGTGCGCACACCTTCCACCTTGTCGCGGATCGTGAGTGAACGCCATTGAAAATCCACGTCCGCCCACTTGAGCCTGGCCATTTCCTCGCGCCGTGCTCCGGTCAGCAGCAGGGCTTGCAGGTAAGACGAAATGACAGGGTTAGTCAGTTTGCACACTTGCGCAAACCATCCCGGCAAATGCTCGCGTTGCAGGCAATCGCCTTCCTTGGCCTGACTCCGTGGCACGGCTTCTTTTACCTTCCGCGCCCGGTAGGCGTCCGCCGGAATCAGGCCGCGATAGTCCGGCATGCCCTCGGCCCAGCGGATGAAGGCCCGCAGCAGCCGATAGCTCAGGGCTGCGCTCGTCGGGCGCGTGGCCTTTTCCTGTTCCAGCCAGGCCGCCAGATTGACGCTGGTCAGGGACGCCAAGGGCAGCGGTAACAGGGACGCCAGCGGCCCGGCAACGGTCCGTTTCTTTCCCCGTTTGCGTCGCTCGCCCCCGCGTGCAGCGAGCCCAACATGGTCGCGGTAATGGTGCTCGCCCCATGTTCCCTTGCGGGCTTCCAGATAGACCGGCCACACCTCCCCCAGGGTCAGGTCCAGGCGCTTGGCCTCAACCCGATGGGCTTCCACCTTGGCGCGCTGCTCGGCCATCTGCTGGCGGGGGTCAATGCCCTTGTCCGTGAGCGCCTTGTAATGGGTGGCTTCCTCTTGTGCCTTTCCCAGCGCCCAGGTGCGCACGTCGCCAATCGTCAGGCGCAGCGTCTTGCCGTGCAGGCGCGTCTCGAAGATGTAGGACTTGGCACCGGATGCGGTCACCCGCAGCCCTAGGCCGGGCGTCTTGCCGTCCCAGAAGATGCTTTGCTGCTTGCCGGGGTCGCACCGGAAGCCGGCCACCCGTCCCGCCGTAAATCCCCGTTTCTCCATCGCTGCCCCCTGCCGTGTAGGCACTGTGTAGGCAAATCTTATCAATAAAGGGGAATGCAGCGGAACAGGCAGAGGATGGAAAAATAGGAAAAATGTGTGGTACAGCGCGGTCTTATGCGCTTGTCAGGAATGTCCGTCAATGCCAAGAAATGCCAACTTGTGGCGATTTGTAATCAGAGGGTCGGGGGTTCAAATCCCTCTGCGGGCTCCAATAAAAACAAGACGTTACATGCGTTTTCCATTCTCGATCTTGCCGTGACCCCCTTTTGCCATAGTTAAACTGTGGCACACGAGGGAATGTGGCGACTTTCCGCAAGCGTCCAGGGTCGCAAGGCCAACCCGTCTGGCAGGCACAGAGATCCAGGGCTGATGCAGCCGCAGCATGGCATCAACCCCGGATCGCGTCGCAGCGCGACGGTCGCTGCAATCGGGGAAGAGGGCCTCAGGGTACGGCGGCAACGTACGGCCATCGAGGTAGCCCTGGGCTTGCGCTGCCGCGCGCACCTTCTCGAAGCGCCCGCCGCCCACGCCAAGCTGCTTCTTGATCCAGCGCCGGCTCTTGCCGGCTACGAGGTACTCGACGATCTTTCGGTCCACCAGACGCCTCCGGGTCAACTGCCTCATGCCGCGCTCCCCCCCTTGTTGTTGGGCAAAAGCGGGCAGGATAGCGAACACCGGCGGTGGCCCCGATTCGCTGAGAAAAACGGGCCCTGAGGTGGCCCCGATTAGGTGGGAATTAGGGGGTCAAAAGTGGACCCGAATGGGTGAGACGGAACATGGAAGAAGCAGAAGGTCGCGTTGTTGGTCTCAAGAGCGATGCAGGATGAATACCTTGGAACCAGCTGGTTTGCCGACCAAGCGGGTCGCATGGCCTATGTCGTTGGTAAGGGGCGGCTTGACACTGGTTATCATACCGTTAATAATTGACGGTACCCAGAATTGGACACTCTGGCCTTGCCGACACCAACCAACGTCGTTCACCTGAACCTCAGTGTCGCCAAGGCGCGTGAGATCTTGCACGAAGTCGCCAAGGATTCGGCGCGGGTCTTCTTTTCGCCGCACGCTGAAAAGCAGATGCGGAAGCGTCGGATCAACCGGGTGCAGGTCTTGCGTTGCCTTGCCAATGGCCAGATCAAAGAAGGGCCAGCGTGCGGAATCAAGGGCAACTGGGAACTCGCCGTGGAGGCGCTTTCGGCAGGCGATGTGCTGCATGTGGCGGCAGCCTTGGATCAGGACGATCATGGCAACTATGTGATCATCATTACGGCGTACTATCTATGAAAAGCGGACTCTTTCACTACACGAGCTGTGGGCTTCGGAACATCTATCTTCGCAATGGTTTCCACGTGAAGGAAACCCCGTATGGTCGCGTCGTGTCCATTCAGGATGTCGAAGGCCTGCACCGCGCCATCGGCCTGCATCTTGTCCGCAACAAGACGCACCTCACCGGAGCGGAAGTGCGTTTTCTCCGCAAAGAGCTCGATATGTCACAGGCGACCCTGGCCAAGTGCCTGCAAGTTGGCGAAACCACGGTGCGTAACTGGGAAAGCGGGCGCGTCAAAGCGACCGGACCCGGTGACCGGATGATTCGCGCCCTCTATCAGGAGTACGCTACAGGCAATTCGGAAATCCGGGAGCTCGTCGACCGCCTGGCCGAGCTCAACCGCGTACTGCATGCGAAGACCGTCGAGTTTGAGGAAACCAAGCAAGGCTGGCGCGCGGCTGCATAGGACGATTAGTGCGCCGTCTGCGCTCCGTCGGTACTGAATTGACTCGATCCAAAGGGCTGCTTCCTTAGGACGCCTTCTCGTGACCTGTGCGAGTGAGGCGACGCAATCCGGTACCTGGACCGGAGATTTCTGTGCCATAGCTATGCTGCCATAGTCAGCACGCAATCCAGTGCGTTCTGGTGCACGGTGCTGCCTAAGGTCTGTCCTTGAATCATGCGTTTGGATGCAGCACGACGCAGGAAAATGCATCGGGTCGCGATTTGTAATCAGAGGGTTGGGGGTTCAAATCACTCTGCGGGCTCCAATACTTTCAATTGCTTAACGTATTTTGTTCCCCAAATTGCTGCCGGATACTGAGCTCTTGCCATAGTGCGGCCATGGCTGACGGCAAAGAGCTGGGGTTCAATGTGTTCCGTCTGAAGACCGACCCGTAATGTGGCTGGTTGCCAGTCGGTGGACAGGGTTGCAGATTTTTGAACGTCGTGCCTGCCAAGAAGGCAGTAGCTCCACCATCAGGAGTGCAATTCTGCGAGCTGGCCCCGCGCTGGCATCGTCGCGTCAGCGGCTATCGTCCCGCCTCAATCAGCTCGATGTCCTTGTTGAGCAACTGATTTTCCAGTCCGATCAGCGGAACGCCTCGTGTCTTGGCGTGCTCGGCGAGGTGCTCCAGTGCCTTCTGGCTCCAGGAGTACCGGGGGGATCAGCTTGAGGACGGGCCGAAAGAACTTCCCGCACTCACCTTTGGAAACATCACATTCCTGCTTCATGGTCTGATCCCTCACGCGTCGGCCTTGCCGAGATGATCCGGATAAGCCCGTTGCTGGGCGAAGTCGGGGTGAGGGGTGGCTGATCCTTCCCACCAATCAGAGTTTCTCTTGCCACCAGAAATCGGGTGGCGCCAGAATTGGGATCTGCCGGATTTTCTCCAACACCAGCAAATCCTTGTCGCCGGTGACGATGCAGTCGCAACCGCCGGCCAAGGCCGTGGCGAGTACGATATCGTCATCCGGGTCGCGACAGATCGGCTCATCCAGTGATGCGGGCTCGACCAAATCCATCTTGCTGCGAAGCAGTGAGACAACCTCATGTGCCTCTTGGTGTGTAAACCCGAGCTTTCCGGCGAGCTTCTCCTCGAGTTCCTGGAGAAGGGGTTTGAACGAAATCAGCATGTGATTACGTGCGCAATGCTCCAGAAGCTCATTGCAGGTGCCGCGCGCGATGAATGCCGCGATGAGGACATTAGAGTCTAGGAGGACCCTCATGAAACCCGTTTGAACACGTCCTCATCCGTAAAAATACCCCGCGCCTCAGCCTTGGCGAGAAGCTTGGCGCGAAGTTGGCGGAAGCGTCTCATGAACAGATAATCGCGCAGGGACTCGCGCACGACGTCGCTGCGTGAGATGCCCTCGTCGCGCACTACCTTGTCGAGCTCCGCCTTGATCTCTTTCGGAACGCTGATGGTTATGGTTTCGCGCATGGGTGGCCCCCGGTTAAATCGTCTGTATTAGTATGTAATACAGAATTTTAGGGTTGTAAAGCGAGCTGCGCCCAGAGGTCTAAGCTGGTTCGAGGCCAGTGTTTCTCGGTCGGTTCTTGCCACGCATCATCTTCAGCAGGTCGGTCGCCCGCCGCCCGGTCGCGTCGACATTAGACTACGAATGCGTTACGGGTCGTGCTATGTGGCTAAGAAATCGCCAGGGGCGGACGAATTCCTGTATCAGCACACTGACATGGCGGTGCCGGACACTATTCCGATCGTGATCCGCCGCACTTACAAAAGGAGCGACAGACGACCATATCCGCATCTGGGATGGCGCACATCGGCAGTTGCTTGACTCACTGCGTGCCTGGATCAGCAGCTTTGCCGTCTCGCGCGACGGCAAATACTTCGCCGCAGGCGGGAAGAAGACGCTGCCCGTAGGGCGCGCTCCGGTTGCTTCCGTGTGGCGCAAACTTTTCGCGCGTCCGCCGCCAGACCGTGCGCACTGCCACTACTTGGCTACGCGCAGGCCCTTCAGGCCCTTGGTCTGTTCGGATGCGTCAAAGACTGTGCCCGGCCTGTTCCTGCATCCAGGCTTCAATCTTGCCGCGCAACATGCGCAGAAGACCAAAGGGCGCTGAAGGCTGCGGGCTCTTATTCGTTGTACGGAGCCGACTTGATGCAAGAGAGTCTGTTCGCCACCAAGACGCTCCATGCTTCTGTGCCGGCGCATCACCCGCTGCGCCTGATCCGAGAGATCGTAAACGCGGTGCCTAGCGAATTGGATGAGATCTTCGCGGCGATGTATGCCGACTCTGGACGGGATTCAATTCCCTCTGGGTGGTTGCTGCGGTGTCCGATTCTCCGGGCACTCTACGGACTGCGCAGCGGGCTGCTCGTTCTGCGAGAGCCTCTGCTACAACATGCTCTACTCGAGTGGGTGCCTAAGCAGGCGCACGCCAAGCATCTTCGTGAAAGATTCATACCCCTGTTGGGGATCCAAGCGGATTGGAATACACTGTCTCTTGAAATTTGTTCCACCGGTTTATGCGATTAAGTGATGACTTAATCCGGGCACACAGTGACATGGTATTCGGGTCAGCGCGGCGATTGTTCTCGCTGAAAGGGCGGGCGTCGCATCATGCGTGGTTGCTCGCCTTCTCAGCGCTAGCAATTGTATTCGCGGCCTTCGCGGAGCCGGTTCCCGATACCTGCGAAATCCACTATCCGAGCGATGCCGGGATTGCATGGACTTGCGATCGGATCGGCCGTCACGACACGCTGACCGGTCTTTTTGGATCGCATTGGCGGGGTGTCCTGCGCTTTAACCGCATCGACCGGCGCCACATTTATCCCGGGGTGTGCATTAAAGTTCCCGACAATCTGCGTCAGGTACACAATTTTACGCCCATGCCGAAACGTTACGCGCCCGCAGCCGACTTGCGCAAGTTCATTCTCGTGAGCCTCACGGAGCAATTCCTGGGCGCGTATGACTACGGCAAGCTCGTCATGTCCTTTCCCGTCACGTCGGGCGACAGCACTTATCCGACACCAGATGGCCTTTTCAAGGTAACCGCCTACGATCAGCTGCACAGCTCCTCGGTCTACGATATTGAGGGCACGAGCACGCCCTATCCCATGCATTATGCTTTGAGATTTTTCATCAACGCCCAGGGCGTGGCCGACTGGATCCATGGACGTGATGTGCCGGGCTATGCGGCATCGCACGGATGCGTCGGACTGGACGATGAGCAAATGCAGAAGCAATACTACGGCGATCCCCGCCATCCGATCCTGGAGGACGCACGGACGCTTTACGAGTGGGCAATTGCTCCGCATCCGGACGACGGCCGCTTCCATGACCTCGCGGACGGCCCGACGGTGCTGATCGTCGGGGACGCACCGGATTTTCCGCCGCGTCCGGGGAAGGATGCGACGAAGCTTCATCGTCGCGCTCGCAGCCGGCACGTCAGCTCAGCTTCAGCGTCGTGCGGTAAATGATAGAATCCACTCTCCGTCCTGGGCATTGACCCATGTGGCCACGACGCTTCCGTTTGCGCCGGCCGAGGCACCCGAAAACCCAAGGAACTAATGATGAATGATGCGCGAAAACGGATGAACTCGGCCGTATGGGCGCTGTCCCTGCTGTTTGTTCCGCTCTCGGTTCACGCCAGTCCGCGCGCGGGAACCCGCTCGGAGCGTCTTGCCGAAACGATTCATGCGCAGGCTCCCAACATCGGCATCAAACCCATACTGACTTCGCTCGATGCCTATTTCCACTTTGCGCAGCGGCACCTGACCGACAAACCGCTCGTCACGATCGTCGACTTTGCGGTGCCGTCGGCCAAAAGGCGGCTGGCCGTCGCCGATGTACGCACCGGAAAGGTGGTCTTCTACACCTACGTGGCGCATGGCAAGGGCAGCGGACTGACCTACGCAACCCGTTTCTCCAACCAGCCGGACTCTGAGGCGAGCAGCCTGGGGGTATATCTGACCGGCCACACCTTCTATGGCGACGATGGGTACTCGCTGCGGCTTCACGGATTGAATCCAGGATTCAACGGCGCGGCTTACCGCCGCGACATCGTCGTTCACAGCGCCTGGTACGTCAGCAAGGCGTTTGCGCAGAAATATGGCCGCATGGGCCGCAGCTGGGGCTGCTTCGCCTTAGACCGCAGGGTGGAGAGCGCCATCGTGAAGCTAATCCGCGATGGGACGGTGTTGGTCGGGTACTACCCGGATCCTAAGTGGCTAAATTCCGTTACCTATCTTAAAGGCGGCCTGCTGGCTGGCCGGCCTCACGGCTAATGTCCGAAGATTATATAGAATCGCCAAAGTTCACGCGGCTGCGCGGCGGTAATAGCTGGGTGTCCCGCCGAGACACTCGCGCCGGTGTACGGAGCCGCGAAGTGGGGCCGAAGCGGAGAAGGGCGTCAGATAAGAATACTCGCGCCAGGCATTCCTGGGTGGGTTTGACTCACACAGCGATCGGCCCATCGTAGCGGTGCTTGAGGCCGTTGGGCATTGCCGGCGTCCTGGCCCGTACTTTGATCGACGTGGCATGTCTAATTTGAGTGCTCAAAATTGAGTCGACGTGGCGTGTATGTCATGTTGGTTGTCTTGGCACTGCCGAGGGCGGCGGCAGCGGCGTTGGTCGATGCAGTGGCGGTGACGGCGGGTATCAACTCCGAACGCGCCCCGATGGTTCATATGGTTCGGTTGTCTCTGCAGAAGTACTGGCACCAACATTGGTTCGCACGAGGGCGTTGGGAGCTTACCGGTTACTGGGAACTGGGTTTCGG
Organism: Gammaproteobacteria bacterium; assembly: GCA_028068195.1. GTDB lineage: Bacteria > Pseudomonadota > Gammaproteobacteria > Acidiferrobacterales > UBA6901 > JAJYCY01. Next base: position 9,755 of record JAPTTX010000053.1, on the reverse strand, counting down.
GCACTGGTACGGCCCTGCCGGCATGACCAACAATGATGTGGAGGATATCGACTTTCGCCCCGTGTTCCGGCTGCAGCGCAAGGTGAGTTCCACGGATACGCCGCAGTTCTACGTCGAAGGCGGTGTCGGGCCCGCGCTGGTATCGAAGACCCGGCTCGGCCCCATACGGTTCTCCACCGCGTTCCAATTCGGAAGCAACTTCGGTGTGGGCGTACGCTTCGGCCCGCACCATCGATACGACTTGGCCTATCGATTCATGCACTATTCGAATGCAGACATCAAGGAACCTAACAACGGCATTAGCTTCAACGTGCTGCAGTTGGCCGTGGGGTTCTGAGGTCTTTGATAGGATCGCGTTTGGTAATCCCGGCAATCTGTCGGACTCGCCGTCCGTCTCGGGTAAAATCGAGCCACACTATCGGGAGACGCGGATGCGCCGCGTCATACCCGTCGTATGTCCGAGCGACTGTATGGTTCCGCCGTCGGCGCAAGAATGGCTGCCCAAGGAGCACGTGGCCCGGTTCGTGGTCGATGTCATCGACCAGCCCTGTTGCCGTCCACCCAGTATTGACCCGCGTCCGGGGCGATCTTTCGCCCAAGGCTAACCCACGTGCATTGATTTCCCTGTCCGGTTTCCCGGGCAGGAGGCCTTAGAGAAGTGATTGCCTGGGCAGGTGGCAAAAGCTAGACGGTTGGCACCGACAAAGGCCACTACAGTACCAAGAATATCCAGGCCATTGATGCGTTCGTCGATCGACGCGAGCAGGGTCCAGCGACCCGCGTGCGTGAAGGCGTTCCTGCGCGCGCACCGGGGTGGGGAGCCAGGAGGTGCTGTCGGAGATTACTGGATTGCACCGCAACACCACCGGCCAGGTCGAACGCGGGACCCCCATCAGCATGATCCGGTTGGCGCGGATCGCCAAGGTGTTCGAGCTGCCCACCGGCTTGCTGGTTGACGGGTCTGTACCGGTTGCGCCGGACCGTTGAATGGGCAGAGACTCTTGGTGGATGCGCCCGAACGGGTGGCGACCGCGGCATTTCCGCGTAGTCTCGGATCGGGGAAGGTTGTGTGAGACGTCCCGTTTTCGGGGAAACCGGATCCCTGCCGCCTGGCTCGTAATGCGCCCAGTGCCGCGCGCGGGCCAGGGAGGCCCACGCACTCACTCGTCCAAGCCCAGACGTGTTCCTGGCGTACTGGTGAAGCGGTGACGCCGCCCATATGGCAGCCAAGCCGATGCCCAGACCGAGAATGATCTGGTTCCACCTCATAGAAGATAGAGAGGACGAGCGCCGCATGGTGGCGGCAGAAGAGGTCCCTCCGGCAGCATCGAGGTTATTCCGCCGGGCAGCGTAGAGCCCCGGATAGCGGCGGTCATCGGTCTCGGGCTTTCCGTTTTCCCGACGGTGATAGCGCGAAGGTTTGACCACGGCATCTGGTCCCTCCCGCCCCAGCTGGGTGCGCTGGAGACCCGCGATCCTGGGCCGGTGCCAGTTGAAATTTTTCGTGGCGATCCGCAGATTCCGGCGTGCCGGCTTCGTCTCTCCGGTTTCGAGGGTGCGCTCGGCACCGGGCAGGCGGTGTTCGTGCCGGATCCGAACGACGACCCTCGCCTTCAGTCTCTCATCACGATGTCCTTGCCGAAGGGGAAGAGGGACAGGCCGGCGAGCTTTACGTGCTGGATCGCGAACGGGATGCCGAGGATCGTCATCGCGCATAGGGCCGCCGAGATCAAGTGGCCGAGGGCGAGCCACCAGCCTGCCAAAAGCGCCCAGATGAGGTTGCCCAGAGCGCTGAGGGTTGCCCTGGCCACACCGGAGCGGCGTTCGACGATCACCCGGCCGAAGGGCCAGAAGCTGAAAGTGCCGATCCGGAATGCGGCAATGGCCCAGGGAATGCCGAGGATCGTGACGGCGGCCATAAGGCCCGCCAGCCACCAAGCGCACCCCATGACGAAGCCGCCGAAGACGAACCATATAAGATTGCCGATCAGGCGCATGGGGGTCGGTGGCAGCAGGCCGGTGGCGGTGACCGGGCCGGTATCGCGGTCGTGAAACGGGGAGTGGGGTCATGAAAAATCATCGTTAAATAAATGCGCGGATGCAGGGGTTCGTGATGGTCGACGCCCCGACCGTGCATGCCGGAATCCATCCTGGCATTCCGCCTCCCCGGTGACAAATGATATCGGCATCTTTCATCCGGCTGCATTGTGTTTCTCTTTAGGGGTGTGATGATCGAGCGTGTGGTCGTCCGTCCCGCTTTATGTCCGATCCGGTCAGGGCCGCACCGCGGGGTTCCCGATATGTCGCCGGCATTGCGGGCACCCGGACAACGACATCTTCCTTCAGAAAATGGCCTGCTGCTAATGACAAGGGTCTTCAATATCGCTGATTCCTGGAACCCAGCGGGCGATGAAAAAAGCCGACAACGGAAACGTCCGGGGAGCGCGAGCGCGGGACCCGTTGGGCCGCCTTGCAACGGGCGCCGGCGGTGATCACGTCATCGAACACCCCAAAGATAGCGCTGTCCGGACCGGCAAGCGCTTCGTCGATGGAGGAGTTGGCGGCGAGTTGCCGGGACGTCGGCCGCGCTGGGCAGGCCCGTGGCAACCACCCAGTCCGGCCGGCGTGACCTGACGCCGCATGCCGTGTCTCGGGCTGACATGGAAATTGCAATTGCAATGCAAACTGCAACCCTTCAATTTCGTCCCCTGATGAACCTTGGCCAAGACACGTGCGATCACGAACAGCGAAATATCCAAGACTCCAATCGCAACGCCGACTGTGCCAAGATAAGGTTTTGGTGTTCAATGTTCCCGTCGGTGTCCGACCATGGACTGTGCTAGTCTTTGGCAGGAATGCGTTTGGTTTGCAGCGGAAGGATTTTCCGGGCATGTGAGCGGTATGTTTTCGTGACGGATCGACCAATCAGGTATGCGGCATGGCGAAGCATAACATCGCACGATGCTGGATTAGCTGGCAGTGGGCAGACACACTGCGGGCGACCCTGCGCGCCACAACCCTGGGTCCCATTTAGGACAGGTCGTCGCGCCGTAATGGATTTTTATACACAGTCGCACGGGCGCCGCGGGCGTTGCGCCAATCCAAGTACGCAATATGGACCTGCGGATGCTGGTACGGCGGGCAGGTTCGACAGGGTTCGTACGGAGGTCATGGTGGACGCTCCGATGTTGTAGTGACTTCATCTGATCGGAAGAGCGGCTAAGAAGAGCAACAATGATACATTGCGATTGGATCTGCATATGACCGCTGGATCTTGGAAGAACAGGCCGAACCTGCTGTTGGGCGGGCCTGCGATTGCACTGCTGCTGTCGCTGTCCATCTGGCTCATCGGGCTGCGCGAAGCAGCCGCACTTGACGCCAAGTATGGCATCAATGCGGGCTATCGTACGGATAGCCTCAACTGGAACATCGCCAGCGACTTAAGCGGAACAGTTACACCGAATATACAATCGGAACTGACGTGGAGCGCGATACACATCGCCCAGCTGTCGGGCGGGTTTCAGTTGACAGCAACTGACGGACTGCAAATCCGCGGGATGGCCGATTACGGCTGGATCCAGAGTGGACAGAACCAGGATTCGGATTATTCGGGCAATAATCGGACGCTCGAGTACTCGCGTTCCAACAACGATACCACGGGCGACAATGTGCAGGATCTCTCCGTGGCGCTCGGCTACCAATTTCACTTTTCTGAAGATGGAAATGCTGCCTACCTCACGCCACTCGTTGGATTGTCGCGTAGCGAGCAAAATCTCCGTATCAGTAACGGTTTTCAGACCATCCCCGCCACGGGCCCAATACAGGGGCTCAATAGCACTTATCAGGCCCGGTGGACCGGGCCATGGGTGGGAATTGAATTCCTGACAGATACGAAGAGCGATTTCAACGGGTATCTTCGATTGGAACACCACTGGGCCAATTACTCTGCCGAAGCCAATTGGAATCTAAGGGCTGATCTGCAGCACCCGGTAAGTTTTGAACAATACTCGAATGGTACGGGAAATATACTGTCGCTAGGTGTGCTGATGGTGCCCAAATCAAGCAAATGGTCGTTCCATGTCGGATTGGACTTTCAGCGCTGGAATACCGATCCGGGGACCAATCAGGAGTTCTTTAGCAACGGCACGACCTCCATCACGCGACTCAATAATGTCGAGTGGAAATCATGGGCGTTGTCATTGGGATTGCGGCGGTCACTGTAAACATCCTGGTGCCTGGTTTATGGTTTCCTGAAGAGCCGAATATATATAAACGGGCGCCCGGGCGCCCGAGAGACGACGACACCAAGCCCGGGTTGGTGTTCATTTGCAGGGCACTGGGCAAGCGATGTCGGCCGATTGCCGGCCCGGCATGTCTATGGTGGGGTGACCCAAAATCAGCGCGGGGATACGCTCCGACCTGAAATGCGAAGTCAGCTGGCGTCAGTCGGGAAGCACGCAGAACCAAACAGCGTTCGTGTTCATCTGCGAACGGGCCGTGCAGCCACGCAATCGCATCCGCTTTCTTAAATACGGCTTCTACGGACAGGCCAAGCCGGCGCCGCTTATCCACCATGGGGCAGCCCGACAGGCGCGGCGCAATTGTCCGAAGGTTGAGCGGATGCCGACGCGAAAGCGGGAGCTCTGCCTGTGTTTTCGCTATTGCCGCAAGACGTAATGCCAGTACGCTGGGTTTGGCGATGGCTGCCGACGACGACGCAGAATCGACGAAGAGGCAGGCCATGCCTATTCCGGAAGTGGACCGGAATACCGGCGCGCTGCCACTGATCGTCGAACCGGCCCCCTGAGGCTACGAAGTACGGCCCCGTTGCAAAATGCCGACGCTACAAGCAGGCAGCGTTTTTTGCATTATTGCGATCGCCGGTAATCTTCACTTTTAGTCACATATGTGCTTGCTTTTGCAGCATATATTTACTCCTTTTCGTGGGTAGCAATTGGTATGATTCATGCAGAGGCACTGAACATTCAATGCCTCAAAGAGGGGGAGATTATTATGAATTGGCTGAACCTATCCAAATCCACGCTGCGCCCAGCGAGAACGCTCCTGGCGGCATCCATCGCCACGCTAATTGTCAGCGCATGTTCAAGTGGTTCGAGTTCAACGACACCAACGGCAACATCCACCACCCCTACTTCCGCCCTCTTTGCCATTTATGATTCGAACGGTGATGGTATTGGCGACAGTATCGCGCGCATAAACCTGAGCACCTTTGCGGTGGAGGCAACTGCTGTTACCGGCGTTGGGGCTGGAAGCGGCGTGACGGATAACCAGGCGTTTTATAGCGGTCCGCTCTGGCTAAGTTCCGGATCGGAAGTGTGGGGCATCGATCCAACGACATTGAAGGTGGTGCCCCGACCGGTCGCTCCTTCCATTCAGGGTAACCGCGAAGGCACGATCGGCTCTGCGGTCGTCAATGCCTTGAGCCTAACCGGCGGGACGACACAGGCCAGTAGTACCCAGACCGCGGCGCAAGCGGCCCAGATGGCGGCGCTACGCCCGTACTTCGGCCAAACCTCTGCAACACTGGCGCAGGCGCAAACCGTCAACTTCTGTGCCGTGCAGGATTCCGTAGGCGGCATCGATCCCAGCGCCTTGGCGAGCCAATCCGCTCTTGGCGTTACCATTCCGGTGCCGGCGCCGTTTTACAACATCGGTTACTCCGCGGTCGATATCGCTCCCACGCCCACCGGGGATCTCACCATGTTCGGCGTTCGTTTGGGGGACAGCGTGCTGTTCCTCGATACCAACCCGAATTCGCCTACCTTCGGCTATCCGGTGCGCTTCATCTATCCGCGTCTCGGGGAGGTTAAGGATCAGAACAATTCCGTTGTCGCCACGTTTCCCGGGGTCTATGAGGCCGCAGGTGGCACTGCCCCCGGAGAGTTGTTTTACAATCGCGTATCGAGCGGCACGAGCGAGGTCAACAAGAATACCTACGCTGAACCCTGCGACTCGACAACGCTGCGCAACGCTGCCGGCCAGGTATGGTCTTGGGACCCCGACGTGCAGGGCGACACGCTCACGGGCGTGAACGATGGCGCCGTGCTGACTTCATCGCCGCAGGTCGTACAGGTAGCGGTGCCGACCATCAGTAGTGCGACCGCCCCCGCGGCAGCGGGCGGTGCCGGCTCGGCGCCGACCTGCCCCGCCACCAACCCCGTAGGACCAAGCGAAGTGCCATGCAGCCCGGATGGGCAGCGTACCGGGCCGTGGATGGCCACGTTGCTGAACCAAAATGTCACCAATCAGTTCATCATGAGCGTGGAGGATGAAGGTGACAATGCCCAGATGCTGTGGAACGTCACGAATCCGGCCAACGTGTTCGAGATCGAGCGCATTGTCTCCAATCTGCAAAATGTACTGACGCCGAACCTCTCCACGCAGAGCGGGGGCAGTTCGACCTTCACCAACGGCCAGACCTATACCGTGAGCGTGAGCTATGCCTCCACGGGTGGCGCCACGACCAGCGTCGCCTACAAGTACGTCTCGCTGCCCGGCGACACCTTTACGGGGGTGGCGCCGGCCAGCAACATCACGACTGCGTACCTCGCGAAGGTTACCGCCACCGACCCGGGACCGGAATACATCCTGAACGGCCTGCTCGGCCGCGCGAGCACCTCTCACCCGGATATCGCGCGCATTCAGGGTAGCGGAACCAACTCGATCATGTTTGCCGACGAGGACTGGCTGATGACGTTCATTGGGGCCGACGGCTTTCAGATCGTCAGCTTGAACGGCCTTGCTCCGCCCTACCTGATCACCGCGTACCTTCCCATTCCGAGTTCATTCACCGGCATATTCTCTCCGCACGGAACGAACTTCTTCCAGATACGCAACGGGGATATCGACGTGATCAATCATGCGACACGCACGCTCGTGAATGAAATCGCCCTGCCTGGACCGGCCACGGCACTTACGCTTGGCAGCTGGGATGCCCCTGCAGTGACTACGACAAGCACGACCAGTGGCGGAACGACGAGCAGTGGCGGAACGACGAGCAGTGGCGGCGGCAGCGCTCCGCCACCCAGCCCTTGCGGTGGGTAATGCTGGAGCTTTATGATCGCCTTGTCTGCATAGCATAGTATGACGGTCCGCTGCGTGCCACGGAAGGCGCGCAGCGCCGAGGCCGGCGCAACGGGCGCGTCGATACCCAGGGCGCGATGGTGCCGGGAGTCCTGTCGCGCAAACCGACGGACGCCGCACAATCCCGCGAAACAAACACACCTACCATAAAGGAACAGGCCGATGCGTGTCGCGTACATATTTTCCACCAACAATAGCAGTTACATTCTCGAAAAAATGATTCTCCCGCAGCTCGAGGCCGGAACCCATGTGGTGACGGTAGTCGGCATGTTTTTCTTTGTTGACAACAACTACATGCTGACCCAGGGCAACCCGACTGCGGAACGGCTTGCTGCGGTCGCTGACAAACACGGCATTCTGGTCATGGGGTGCGACCAATGCTGCGAATTGCGTCGTATCGACGACCGGATTCACAAGTCCTTTTCGATCGGCTGTTTCCCCAATCTGTACGGCGCGCTGGTGAAGGCCGGCGGGGTAGATCAGGCAATCACGCTCTAAGCATCGTGCAATCGGGCGATGCCGCATAGAACAGGCGGCCGAGGCAAAATAGTCGTTCCGGATTCTTGTGTAGCCACCGAGATCAACTCCTGGCAAGCGGGTGCTGCGCCCTGGGTGCGATCCGGCTTCAAACTGAAGTTCCTGGACCTCACCCCGCTGTGTCGGGGTGAGGTCGATCGAAGAAAAAAAAGGAGATATGGCAACAGTTTCCGGGTGAGGTGGCGCTCACGGAGAAATGGCTGACGGCAGTGCCTGCTCCCCCGGTGTAACCCGGGTGTGAGGGCTGCGCCGAATTGCGGATCGAAGGAATCGTAATTGATGCTGGCCTCGCATCCTTTATCGTCTTGCTTTCGGGGCCAAGGTGTTCCGCCGGGCCCCGACGAATAATGCCTCTTCAGCAAGCCGTGTGGTCAGGCAGTTTCTGCCTGAACCCGGCCCTAAGGCGAGTGTCGCGGGACTATGCGTGATGCCGGGCGCTACCGAAATCCTGCGGGTCCGGACGGTACCCTTAGGGGGTGACGGGCGTGAGTGTTTCCCGGGCACGCCAGCCCCCTCTCGGGGAGATCATCGTCACCATGCGCTTGCGACTGGACCTTCCGCTCACTTGCCCGAGCTGTGGGCAGGTGGCTCCCGGCCGCGATTCCCGTCCTCGCCGTTGGCGGCATCTCATGCCATGCAACGGAAGACCCTCCTCGCCGCCGACATGACGCATGTCGATTGCTCAAAGTGCGGGGACAAGCAGGCGCGCGTCATCTCGGCCGAGGACTCCTTCCACTTCACCGAACTCCATGAGGCCTTGGCCATCCAGGCGTTCAAGGCCGTTGGCGGCACGTTCCAGGTGCCTCTGGTTCGGGGAGGTGAAGATCGGGTGCGATGCCGCCGAGGGCGCAATAGCTCAGGTGCCGGCGAGGGAGATTCAAGCAGCAAAGGTTGCCCTAGCCGAGCGTATCAGGAAGCGCGAACGCAAGCCGAGACGCAAAGAACGAGCGCTGGCTGTAACCGCAGCGTTCCTTGCGTTTGGAAAAAATTGGCGGCAATCTCAGCCAAGGGCGAAAAGCAATGACCAGCACCCCGGATCGTCAGACAGGAGGCGCGCCGATCGAAGCAGCTGTTGAGGCTGGCGCACGGCGGTACGCTGCGCCGCGACGGCCGGCCTGCCGGGCTCGGATCCCTGCTCCGAGGGTTGTGCGCCATGACCGCGCAGCCGCGTACCCACGTGCAAGCTGGAAGAATGATATTTTTGGTTTGCGCGAGGCGAGGGAGGCCGAAATCATCGAAGGCGCCGAACGCTTCCTGCATTGCCGGAAGTCCGGAAAGTTAGCAAGACGGCGATTCGCCCCGCAAATGTCGGTGGGGAGTATGGCCTTATGAGAAAGTTTGCAATTTGGGCTGCTATTGTTGCTGGGATACTGATCGTCAGTACTGCAGCTTCTTACTTCCACTCTGCTGGTCGCGAGCCGCGCTTTCCTTTTGGCCTCGGCCCAAAGCAGAGCCATCCCATTGCCGCGTTCCTTGCTCACCATTGGGTCTACCCCCTGCCTCCCGAAGGCCCGCCTCCCAAGGGGTACACGGCGCTCGAGGGTTCCCTGTCTCCCCAGTCCTGCGGCGTCTGTCACCAGCAGCAGTATGAGGACTGGCGCACGAGCCTGCACAGCCGAACCGTGGGGCCGGGGCTGCTGTGGCAGTTCCCGCTCATGAATCAGCAATCCGCTAACAGGTGCCTGCGCTGCCACGCGCCGCTGGCCGAACAGAAGGCGCTTGCTGCGATGGAATTTCACTGGCCGAACGCCCCGTCAACGCCTCCGCCGGCCTATGTCGGGCGGCAGCTGTTCCATCAGGGCTTGGTCTGCGCCGCCTGCCATGTTCGCCAGCAACACCGGTTCGGACCGCCGCCGCCACCGGGCATGCCGCCCGGAAATACACCGGGCCTTCCCCACGACGGCTTTACCGTGAGCACGGCGTTCCAGCACAGCCGCTTTTGCGCCACCTGCCACCAGTCCCGGCCCGGGGGCCGGGGTCTGGACGGCAAACCGTTTGAGAACACCTACGCGGAGTGGCGTGCGAGCCGGTTTGCCCGCGAGGGCGTCACGTGCCAGTCCTGCCACATGCCCCATCGACGGCATCTGTGGCGTGGTATCCATGATCCGGCGATG
>JAPTTX010000007.1:0-12509 GCA_028068195.1 Gammaproteobacteria bacterium | reverse complement strand
TTCCGTGCCCTGACCGGCATTTACAGCCAGTCTGTTTTTTCTCGTGGGATGGCGGTGAACGCCTTGACTTGTCCTCGGGATGGGACCTGGCCGGCATTGGGTCGGTATGAATCCCGCGCTCCGCACCTAATGACCTAAGGGGGTGGGGTAAGGGTGCGCGGGCAGGCGGAAAGGGGGAGCAACAAGCAGTCCAGTGATTCTTGAAAAATGCATTATATAGTGCTGTTTTATAAGTAAAACATAGTATCATATTGCGGTCTTCTGAAGAGGGTGGGTCCCGCCCATGTGCGATGGCGGCAAGGTGGATTCCCGCCGCCTGAAGGGTATTATATGGTTTGGTTATGACTGTCAGGGAGCGACGGCCATTATCCATTCCGCCGATGTACCCAAAGACCGATCGATCGTCCGGATTGCAACAGACGACACGATTGCGGCGTTAACGACCGACGACCGTGCGTTGCTGCGTGACCTCGCTGTCGTGCGGTTCATTCCGAGAGATCTCATCGAGCGCTTTTACTATGCACGGCCTCGTGTTGCCGCCCGCCGTCTCGCGTGTCTCGAGGATGCTGGAATCCTGCGGAGCCGGCAGCTCTTTGTGGCCGGAACCAGGCCGGTGCGTATCTACCGGTTTGCCGGGCGTGCGGGTGCAGCCCGCTGGGGTGACCCGGTACCTCCGGCGTGGACGCCCAGCAGGATGGCGCATGAGGTCCTGACGGCGCGTGCCTATTTCGATCTGAAGCGTCCCCTTGGTTTTCGCGTCGCCGTTCATATAGGGACGGCGCAGCGGGCCCTATTCGAGTCGCACTGTCCGGACGCCACGTATGCGGACGGCAGCCGGCTCATCCTGGTCGAAGCCGACAGTGGCCGATACACCGCGCGCCAGGTCCGGGAAAAGATGGCGTATTGGTGCGCCGTCGGTTTTCTATGGCAGGTCTGGGTGCAACCGTTGCATGCAGCCGCGGCGCGGGTGCCGGAAGGGCCCGGCATCCGGGTACTCAGACTATGAGGAGCGATCCGGTCGGGTCGCTGAGCCGGATCGGGGTGCGGTCCGCAGCGAAGGGCGATCCGGTTCAGTTGACGCCCCTGCAGCGCGAGATCCTGTCGATGCTTGGGCGCCTCGGTTTTGCAACCGGGGCGCAACTGGCGTACTGGTGCCGCGTACCGCCGCAGTCCGTAACGCGCGCGGCGAGGCTGCTGTCCGGGTGCGGCCGGGTCGGTGTCTGCGCCGTGCCGCGGCCGGCGATCTGGTGCGCGGGCGCGTGTGGCGCCCATGCCCGCGTTGCATCGGTGTCATGGCGACTGATGGCCCACGTGTGCCACCGGAATGCCCTGGAGATCCTGCTCGACCGGAGGCTCGGTGGTTTCCGATTCCTGCCGCGGACGGTGCTGCTCAGGCAGGGTTTCAATCCGACGCATGGTGAGCATGCCGGGATCGATGGGAGCGGGCGCTCATGGCTGGTGTTGCTCGACGATATCCAGATGGCGAGCGCCCGGATCGGACGGACCTGGTATCGGCGGCATACGCCGAGTTCGCGGCACTGGCCGGACCCGGCCGGGCGCTGCTGGGGAGAGGTGATGCAGCGTTATGTCGTCGCCTGCACCGATCCGGACCAGGCACAGCGGCATCGCATCTGGATCGCCGCACACGATGTGCCGGTGACCGTGATCGACATTCCGGCGCTGTGGACGGCATGAAGACGATCGGCGGCATCATGTTGTTTGTGCTGGGGGCCGACGCCGCGGTCGCGGCGGTCATTTTTCATGCGTGGCAGCCGGCCGCGCTGTGGTTTGCGACCGCAATTCCGGCGGTGGTGCTTGCAAGCCGCGGCTGTATCGCGCAGACCTTGGCAGATCGAGCGGGCTGGAAGCTGGGTACGGCGACCGAACTGAGCAATCCGGACCGTCCCCGCCGTGTCGCTCAGGCGGTTCTCTCCTGGGATATGCTCGATCTTGGGCTGATCGCGATCGGTGCGCCCGGCTCCGGCAAGACTGATTCGGTCATGCTGGGCCACATCGATGCTCTACGCAGGCGGCGGCCGCACGGCGGCTGGGCGTTCTTCGACGGCAAGGGTGACGTCGACACCTATCGCAAATGCGTCGGGATGGGCCGGGCTCCGGACCACTTCTTTTCGAGCGAGTTGCCGGGATCGGAATCGGTCAACCTGCTCGAAGGGGCGCCCCACGACGTGATCGACCGGCTGTCGAAAGTGCTCATCGGCACTACCGAAAGCACTTCGTTCTACATGGACGAGCAGCGCGCCGTGCTCGCCCGCATGGTGCCGCTGCTGCGCAGACTCCCCGTGGCAACCAGCCTGCGCGATCTGTATGTGGCGCTGAGCATGAAAGATGCGGGAAACGAGCTGTTGCGCCGTGCCCGAAGCGCCGGTGCCGATCCCGCGGAAATTACCCTGGCGCGGCAATGGCTCGATCAGCCGTTCGCCACCCGTACCCGGAATATCTCAGGGCTGCTCAACCGCCTGTTCATATTTGTCGCAGGCCCGTGCGCCGACCGTCTGAATGCGTACGCGCCGGACATACGCATCAGCGCACTCGTCGGAGGTGGCGAATCGCTGTTCGTCCATCTGCCGCTGACGGCTTTCGCGCGCGATGTGGCAATCGCCCTGGTCGAGATGTTCGGCGTGGAAGCGCGGCGACGGCAGATCGAGCGAATGGGGATGCCGGACAGTTACGCGCTGTTGTTCGACGACTGGGGCGCGTTTTTCCATGAAGGCTTCGGTCCGTTCAGTGCGCGTTGCCGTTCTGCGCGGATGCCGCTGGCATTCGGTTTCCAGTCGCATGCCCAGCTGCGCGCCATCGGCGCCGGCTACGCCGACGAGCTCGACGATACGGTTGCCACCAAGATGATCCTGCGGGTACAGGGAGAGGGGACAGCACGCTATGCTGCCCATTTGCTGGGCCAGCACGACGCGCTTGATCTGGGAACCCGCAGGTGGACCGGAGGTACGGGGGTGAGCCTGCAGTTCACGCGCCGCTACCGGGTGAACGAGCGCATGCTGCGCGAGATGCAGCCGGGAGAAGCCTACGTTTCGACGCTCGAGCGCGGCCCGGAAGGCATACGCAATCCGTTGTGGCGTCTGCGCCTGGGGTTGCCGGAATTCGGACCGTGGAAGAGCATTGCGCTGCCTGTGGCGCGGCCGGCGGGCGCAGCAGTTGGCCTGGACTTCTGGAGCCGCTACATGAATCCACGAGCCCTGGCCGAATTCCATCGCAGCGTCGCGCGCGAGCATGCGCAGCTCGATGCGGAAGCGGCAATCCGCTGCCGCGACGCGCGCTGCGAGGCGTTCGGGGACAGGGATGCGAACCCGGGACTTGATCCGGAGTGGGGTGCATGACCACCTGGATCGCACTTTGGCCATTGCTGGCCGTACCCTGCGTGCTGATGATCGCGATCGGCGCCGTGCCGTCCCTGCTTCTGGGGGTCCACGAAATCGGCGGTGCGGCCGTGCGGAACTGGTGCGTGGTCCATCTCTTGCTGGACTGGCTGCCTGGGGACGCCCGTGTCCGCCTTTTGGTCTGGTTTGACCGCACGGATGCGCTGCGCCGGTGGGCCTTCTATCTGCTAATCGCGATCAACGTCAATGCGCTGCTGCTGCCAGTCCTGTATGGAGTCGGAGAGGCGGCACTTCGGCTCCAGGCATGGGCAGTGCGCCGACAACTCGAGACACAGAGCCGCGCAGCGCGTACGGGCAGGTGATTCGCGCGGGCTCTGGCCGGCGCCCCAGCCGGTCGGCGGCCCCGGCCGCCAGACCCGACCGTGAAGTCGGGAGATTTGTGCCGTGCCGTGGCCGAAAACTTTGACGGTGATCAAGGCGGCTGCCGGCCGGAATCCTATATTGACGGATGAGGGGCGCGGAGATCGTCCCGATAAGGAACTTGATTCAGCGAGTTAAGGAGACAGGACAATGGCTAACGAAATCAGACAGGAAACCAAAACCCCGCAGGTCCAAAAGGGCGAACCGATGCGCGCGCTCAGCCCGGTTGAGGAAATGAACCGGATGTTCGATCAGTTTTTTGGCCGGGGATGGATGCGTCCGTGGAGAATGGCATGGCCGTCGCTTCCGGAGCTTGCGCCGCTGGAAATGGACTTTCCGAAAGTGGATGTCATCGACCGCGAGAGCGAGGTGCTGGTGAAGGCGGAGGTGCCGGGGGTAGAGAAAAAAGACCTCGATATCAGCGTGGGTGAGAACACGGTCATGATCAAGGGATCAACGACCCACGAGGAAAAGGAGGAGAAGGGCGATTTCTTCCGTCACGAAATTTCGGGCGGTGCATTCAGCCGCACGGTGGTTCTGCCGGCGCACGTGGACGGTGCCCGGGCCAAGGCCGCCTTCAAGGATGGAATTCTGGAGATCACCATACCGAAGGTAGAAATTGCCAAGCGCCATACGGTGAAGGTGGGCTGAGCGGATTGGCGGCGGCCCGCTGGGGCGGGGCCGTCGCATTGCAGGGTGCGGCCGCCCTTTTGTCTGACACGGCAACGGCTGCGGATTCGCGCGCAGGGCGCGTGTCCTACACCCGACGGGGCAGGCATTGCTGCCCGGCCGGGTGTAGCGTGCGGGTGTGGATTACGACCGGATCAGTTGCGGTCTCCCTGCAAGGCCGACAGCAGCTGCAGCAGGGCGACAAAGACATTGAGGATATCAAGGTACAGGCTCACCGTAATCAGGATCGGATTGGTTTCCCCGCCGCGTATCATCCGGCTGGTATCCACCAGGATGTATCCGGAGAAGACGAGCAGTGCCGCGGCAGCGATGCTGAGCTGCAACGCCGGCATGTGCAGGAAGAAATTGGCGATCCCGGCGAGGATCACCACGACCAGTCCCACCATGAGAAACCCGCCGAGGAAACTGAAATCACGCCGGCTGCGCCAGGCATACAGGGACAGGGCGCCGAAGATCGCAGCGGTACCGAGGATGGACTCGGCTACGATCTGCGGTCCGTTGACCAGCCGCAGGGTGATTGCGATCAGGGGACCGAGCGACAGACCCATCAGGCCGGTGAAGAGGAAGACCAGCGGCATCGCCGCAGGACTGCGTTTGCTGCCGGTAATGAGCACGGCGAACAGGGCCGCAAAGGCAAGCAGCATCAGGATGATGGGGTGCTGGTAGGGGAACGCCATTCCCATGCCGGCCCAGGCGGCGATGGCGCTTACAATCAGGGTCGCGGCAAGCAGGCTGTAGGCCCGGCGCACGACTTCGGTGCTCGATGTGGCCGGTGCCAGGGACGAAAAAGGGGTAGGATTGCTCATGATCGATTGCTCCAGTTTGCGTGTCAGTCTGCACTGTTGGCGCGGCTGGCGCAACTTTCCCCCGTGCCCCCCATGCCAGCACTTGTCTGATCTCGACCCGGCCCTCCAGAGGTGGGCGGGGCCCATCCCAGGGGCCTGGATGTCGGGATTATGCGTCTTTGCCACAGCCGAATTCAGTGTCGCCGTGACGTCCGGCCCCCCGCTGGCCCGTGTCTGCCGGTCCTTTGGTGGCGCCTGCCGTGATGCGTCGAACCAGTACCGAAGCCAACCGAAGGGGCCGAAGCCAATGGGTGCCGGCAGAAAGGCGCCGCTCCTGCCCCCGCTGCGGTTCCGGACTTGAATTCAGGGAGTGACTGCCTTGGAACAGAGCATTTGCCTGGCAACGATCCGGGTGCGATTCGACGCACCCCGGCTCCGGCAGCCTCCCGGGTTTTCTCCGCGAGACCCCTGTTGCGCGCAGACCTGCTGTCCAATAACCAGAGCGTGTTCGCAATGCCTAGCTAGACAGACGTGGCCTCGTGGCTGCAACGCGCCTTGCGGCCGCGATCAGCCGAGATAGCGAGATCAGCCGCCCTGGTTTATCCAAGCGGCTTCCCCGCCGCGCAAGAACCAGTAATCATGGATATTGTGCTGCTTGAGGTAGTACTGAACGAAAGGTGTCTCTTTGCCAACCTTGTCGTATATGAACAGAGTCCGGTGCTCACGCTTGGCGCGATCTAGGAAATAATCGAATCGCTTCTGATCGTCGAGGCTCACGTAATGTTCTCGTCCGGGGAAGAGGCTCACGTCCCGCGTCACGAAGTCACGGATGTCCAGGATGAAACAGTGACAGGGCCTTGCTTTGAGCAGCATGTCGAACGATTTTGGCGCCAGAGTGTGGGCCAAAAATTCCTTCCGCGGAATGAGACCCTTCCGCGGCATGGGCGAGTGTCCGAACAGGGTGGTGAGCGCCGGATGTGCTCGGGCCCAGACCAGAATGCCGGAATCGTACTCGTAGACGTTCTTGACGCCCATCTTTATCGCCTTTAGGGTCGCCTGGTAGGACTTGGGACACAGAATCCCGTTGCAGTAAAACACAACGGGCTTGTGTTGCCGGTTTGTCCGCAGGATCTTTTGCAGATCTTGGTCGAAGGTGAACTGCATGTGGGAGTTCACGTGATCGACGGAATCGAGGAGCGCCCCCTTGACCCGCAATGCCTCCCACTCAAGTTTCGTGCGGGCGTCAATTACGATGGCGTCGGGATACATCTTGTAGAACTGCTGCGTGGAGAGAAAGTGCTCCTCCGGATACTCCCACCGGAGCGGGAACTTAGAATCAGGTCCTGGGGAGGCGTTTGCGCGGCGCGGTAACAAAACCAGCAGCGATGACAGGGCGGCGATTAGGACCAGGGCGGTTTTTCGGTACATCAGGGAACTCCATTTGCCGTTGGGCGGCTCTCGGAACTACAGGCCGGGCCGCATGACGTTTCCAGGCTGCCGGTGCCGTAGCGATGCGGCCTTCCGGCGCGCTGCGCTGGCAGTCGTTTACGGTTTGTCGACATCCTGGGATATCTCATATGTCAGGAACGACATTGAGCCGACTCAGTTTGGCAGGCGAGAATCACCGGCAGCAGACCGGTACTGCCCATCGGGTCTTCCCTGTAAATTGGATCCGTCACTAAGGCATCACCGCCGTGGGCGATGGCCCACACGACGTCGGCGGCCTGGTGCTTCAAAAGCCGGCTGGCACATCAATGATGTAGGCCATGCACTTGTTCGTCAGACCGAGTATCTGGCGGTGTCGGTGACGGACTGCCCCCCACGAATCGGCGAAAAATTTATAGTAATGAGCACATATTCAGAACTAATAGCCTGTTGATTCGCGTGGTGCAAACCGTCGTTATTGACTTACATCAAGAAGTGTTAAGAAAAATATTTCTCCGCTAGTTATCCAGAAATTATTTACCGGAACGATCCACATAATAATTGCTGGCACTAGTGTCCGGACGTTGGTTTAACAAGCTCGGCTGATTAGTCGAGAGCGTCTAGATGTCATCCGTGATGATGTCGTTGAGAAGCCGATCCAATGGGATTCTATCGAACAGGATCAGGCTCAGGATCTGTAGCATCGCCTACAGGCGCGCCGGACGGTGGAGCCGTTTTTTTGACGATGGCGGCGAGTACATAATGCGACACCGCGATTCAACTGTTTGTTTGACCGCATTTTCGGTGGCGCCGAAGAATGATCTTGTGCCGACTCCACGGCCATGTAACCGCCAGACTGAGATCCTGTCCCCAGAAGCGCTCGCTGAATGAAGGTATAGGCGGCCTGCGTGATGTTTGTCACAGACATGCATGACGGCTGTTCTGTACGGTAACGAAAAATTTTCTCAAATATTATTTATGGCTTTTCGCAGATTGGTGCAAGGGAGCGAGAGCGTTTTGAACCCGGAAAATTCCGGACCAAAGCGACTTCGACCGAGTCTGCAGAATTGGCATGATCGGTCGATGTTAACGTGCAAACTCAAACGTCGGCTGGCGGATACATTTGTCTTCGCGTGTTTCCGTCACAAAAGACACGGTGCGCGGGGTGTTCGTTGGGGGGAACTGCCGGGACGGAGATCCAGGCGCCTGCCAAAGCGAATGACTAAGGGGATAGCTACGAAATGCCAATCCAGATATATCGACAAGATGGCGAGCCTGACGCAATGGGGGGCGTCGAGTGCCGGATGAGTGCCGCTGCCACGCCTACCGCCGACTTTAGGGCCGGAGACATGGTGGTGTTATCGCGGCCGGCCCTGGCGGGTTCGGGGAAGTCATCTAGATCTAGATCGAGTCGACCGGATAGCCCTGCATTATCCCGCCACCGGGAGGATTATGCGCGGCGATTGATAGTCTCATTGCATAGAGTTCGCCCCGTCCGCGGCAGACATACAGCCACGTAGGAATGTTCTGTTCATGTACTGGCGTTGCAGGTCATCCGAACGGGGTGATTCTAAGGGGTCGCGGGCATTATTGCTGCCGGGATGGCGCGCGGGGATTTTCAAATGGGGTCATGTCGTGTGCGCAGGGGTGGTGCTCCTGCTGGCATCGGCTTTCGGATCAGTCTGGGCGGCGGAAGGCTACCAATTGGGGGCGGGTAAAAACGTCGGCCCCCTCAATATCGCCGGGTATTCGAATCTAGAAGCCGACATGCCTCGCAGGGACTCTTACAAAGCGACGCTGGATCTCAGCCTGCTGTTATCCGCACACGTCAACCGCTACCTCAACCCGTTCCTCGAAGCCGAAGCCGACGACTGGACGCTCGCCCAGGAGTCGGGAGGGGCGAGTTCCGGTACCGGGGTGATCGAACGTCTGTATGACGATCTTGATATCACCCCCGCAGTCACTCTGCGGCTTGGGAAAATGCTCACGCCGGTCGGCGAATGGAACCTGATCCATGCGCCGCCCCTGGTCTGGACCGTGACCCGGCCGCTTTCCACCTATTACTCATTTCCGGAATTCATTACCGGCGCATCGCTTGATTGGCAGCAATCCTGCAGAGGGTTATGGAATGCCCAAGTGTACGTCCAGCCGGCCAGGGATGCCTTTGGAAATGCGACAGAATACGATCCCCGGCCCTATTCGCGCGTGGCCGGCGTCAATGTGCGCTACTCATGGGACGTGTTGTCACGCGACCGGCTCGGCCTGTCCTGGCAGTCCGCGCACCTTCCGCAGGGGGGAGGGGATCAGGTTCTCGCCAGCATCTACGGTGGATTCCTGACCGGCCCGGTGCGGTGGAGCTTCCAGGTCGACGCCACGGAGGTTCGGGGCGGTGCGGTGCTCGTCACCCACGAGCACGAGCAGGGGGGCTATGTGCAGGCAGTCTATCCGCTATCCGGACACTGGTTCATCGTGACCCAGGGCGAGCGGTTCCAGACCCGGGATTATCCAATGGCCACGATCGGCAGGTTGATGGGGGTCGTGTATCGGCCGCACCCCGCCATTTCTTGGAAGCTTGATTATCTGGACGCGACCGGAGCGCCGGTCGGGTCAATGACTGGCCTGTACGCGGCGTGGGCGGTCCTGTTCTGAACATGAAACGCGCGCGCGGATTTTTTATTCTGCTCGCATGCCTGGCGCTCTTTCCGCGCGCAGCCTGTTTCGGCGACTGCGGGCTCATCGTCATCGCCAATCCACGGGTTCCGGCGACCTCCCTCAGCGTGCCGGACCTGGCAGCCATCTACCTGCGACGCGTCACTGTCTGGTCCGACGGGCAACCCATTGTCCCGGTCAACCAGGGGACGGGTAGCGTGATACGAAAGCGGTTCTCGGTGATCCTTTTCAAGGAACCGCCCGTCGCCCTGGATGATTACTGGAATCGAATGCATTTCCAGGGGCAAAACCCGCCACTGGTGCTGGGATCGGACCGAGATGTGGTCATCTTCGTCAACAAAGTGCCGGGGGCTATCGGCTATGTACGGAAGGGCACCCCCATAGAAAGCGCTAAAATACTGGGCCGGCTGCCATGAAATCGACCTTCCGCGACTTTGCCGTGGCGCACCCCCTCGCCCGCAAGCTCTGGCTTTTGCTCACGGCCATTTTCCTCGTCACCTACGCGAGCATGTCCGCCGTGAGGCTGTACAACGTCAGCGCGCATTGGCAGACGTCCGTTGAAAAAGGGCTTTCGGTGCTGGCGGCGGATCGGTTTGACGTCATCAGGAGGGAGTTTTCCTATCAGGCCACCAATGTCCGTGCCTGGGCGAAGCTCGATGTCATGAACGATCTCGTGTCCGACGATGTAGACAAGCGCATCACGGAGGCTTTGATACAGATGAAAGGCCAGTACCGGTTGCCCGGAGACGTGTATGCATTTAATGCCGCCGGCAAGCTCGTGGCTTCGAGCGCTGCGCGCTGGACTTTTGGCAGCCGCATGCCGCCGATCTGGCGGGCGGCGATCCGAAAGCGCACCGGATTTGTCGATACGCGCAACCCCTACGGTGGGGGCGGTATTCTGGCGTTCACAGCCCCTGTGTACGCGGCGTTCGCGCCCC
This sequence comes from Gammaproteobacteria bacterium, assembly GCA_028068195.1. Taxonomy (GTDB): domain Bacteria; phylum Pseudomonadota; class Gammaproteobacteria; order Acidiferrobacterales; family UBA6901; genus JAJYCY01. Next base: position 2,228 of record JAPTTX010000007.1, on the reverse strand, counting down.
GGCAGGCCATCGGCTTCCTAGTGCTCACCTATCCGTGGAGCACGGTGACCTCATTGCTTTCTCGGGGCGGCGGGCGTTTGGTAGTATTGGATCGGGACCGCGGCGACCAGTTGCTTTACAACGGCATTGGCGGGCATCTTTCTGCTGCGATCCTGAATGAGCTGCGCGCCGGCAGGACCAGGATCCATACCCCGGACGGCGCGTACTGGGCCGCCTATGCGAAGGGGCCCGTCGCCGCCGCAGCCGGCGCCAATTCCACTCCGGAGCGTCCAACATGGATCATCGCGGCCGTAGAGCCGACCGGCGAGGTGTTCGGGCCGCTTAAGGTTGTCTGGCGGCGGCTCGTGCTCTGGGTGTTCCTGCTCGGCGTGCCTATGAGCCTGCTGCTCCTGTGGGTGTCACGCCGGGTGATTCGCCCGATCAGCGAATTGACCTCCGTCGCCCTCGATATCAGCGATTCGCCCGATCAATCCCGGCGCATCGCGGTGACGACTCGCGATGAGATCGGTGCGTTGCAGGGGGCCTTCAACCGCATGACGACCCGCTTGCAGCGAACCTTGGAAGAGCGGACGAAAGCAGTCAAGGCGCTGGAGGAGCTCAATGCGACGCTCGAAGCGATGGCCATGACCGACAGTCTCACCGGATTGTTCAACCGGCGCGCGGCGGAGATGAGGTTCGTTGAGGAAGTTGCCCGCGCGAAACGGAACGATGGGGTTTTTTCGGTTGCCGTCTGCGATCTCGACAATTTCAAGCTGGTCAACGATTATTTCGGCCACCCGATCGGCGACCGGGTATTGCAGCATGTGGCGGATATTCTGCGGCGTACGGTTCGCCCCGAGGACTGGGTCGCGCGCTGGGGCGGTGAGGAGTTCATCCTTTTTCTGGATCGGGCGGACGGAGAGGGCGCCCTCATCGCCGCCACGCGCGTGCGGGATGCCATCAAGTCACAGCCTTTGAAAGCGGATCAGGCCACCATACCCATCACGGCAAGCTTCGGAATCGGTGTATGGGAAAGCGGCGATGAAGGCATCGCGCGCGTTCTGTCGGACGCCGATGAGCGTCTATACGAGGCCAAGAAAAAAGGGCGTGACCGCATTGTTGCGCCCAAGTCGGCAGACCAATGTGTTCTGAAGAGGGCAGCAGAATTGCAGGTGGCCCTGGATGAGGGCCGCCTCGTACCGGCTTATCAGGTGATGGTGGATCTGGCCACGAATGAAGTCGTCGCGAACGAGGCGCTGGCGCGAATCCGCATGGACGATGGCACGGTTCTGCCCGCCGCGCAGTTCATCGAGGCGGCCGAGGACATCCACTTGATTCATCTGGTGGACGACTCGATCTCCCGGCAGGCTATGCTTCGCTGCTCCGAGATGCTGCGGAGCGCCGCGGTATCGCCCGGGTTCGCACATTTCATCAACCTCTCCCCCAATTTTCTGTCGCGTCCGGAGCTGGTGGATTCTCTGCTGCGCGACGCGAGGATGTTCTGCGCAGACTGCAATTCGGATTTCGGTGCGCACAAGCCGATCGTGTTCGAAATCACGGAGCGTCAAGCCCTGGTCGATTTCGACGACCTGCGCAGACGATTGCAGCCGCTGCTGGATTTCGGTTTCAGGGTGGCGCTAGATGACTTCGGCAGCGGTTATTCTTCGTTTTTGTATCTCGCTGAGCTGCCGGTGCATTTCATCAAAATCGAGGGACGTATGGTGCGGGGCATACGCCGCAATGCAGCAATGCTGCATATCGTTGAAAGTATCGTGGCGCTGGCGCGGCCTTTGGGAATCACCACGATCGCCGAATGCGTGGAGGATGGCGACACGGCCGCCCTGCTGCGCGATCTCGGCGTTGATTGGGGCCAGGGCTATTACTTCGGCCGCCCGGCGCTGGAGCCGCCGTCCGAAGCCGCACCGTAGTTAGAAAAGACGGAGCACTCGATGCGGTCGGGCGGCGCGGCCGCAGCCCGCTTGTCGCAGCGCCGCGACTGCCGGTATTGCCGTCTATCCCGTTCTGATCGGTGCTGCGCAAGGGGCGGAATTACCAGCCTCCGCCCATGGCGACGAAGAACTGGGCGGCATCCTGGTAGCGTTGCGCGAGGGCCCGCACGTATCCGAGACGTGCCTGCTGATAGGACCGTTCGGAATCGATGAGCTGCAGCACGTCCGACTTGCCGGCCGCATAGCTCAGCCGCTGGAGCTTCAGCGCCTGCCGGGCGGTCTCAAGCGCCTGGTGCTCGG